>JANXDW010000028.1 GCA_025058515.1 Aigarchaeota archaeon | reverse complement strand
TTGATCTTCTACTTTTTCCTTTACTGGTTCAACTATCAATACATCTCCAGCTCTTCCAACTACTTTTATTCTTCCTCCAGTTTTTACATCTACTCTTGAAGTAGCTTTCCAGAGTTCTCCACCAATCCTAACGTATCCTTCTTTTCCATCTACTAGGTCGTCTACAGCTCTACCATACTCACTAGGGATATCTCTTAAGTATGGCTTACTTCTAACTGCACGTATAGCTTTATAGATTAAGAATCCGAAGAAGATAGATATTACAAGCATGGCTAATGAGATACTCCAGATCATTTCATTAAACCATATTTGAGAAATATATTGAGGGCGTGGAGGTGATCCAGCCATTAATATTATCCCTAAGCTTAAAGATAGAATACCTCCTATCGCTATTGCTCCAAATGTATGGGTGAATACTTCATAGATTAGGAGTGCTGCACCGATACTTACGAGTAGAAGTCCTACAAGATTTACATTGAATCCTTGACCAACTAAACCCATTAAGATTAGGATGCCTCCAGCTACTTCTGCACCCCATCCAGGAGAGGTGAATCCAAGTATAAGGGTCATAATCCCTACTGCTAATAGGATAGAAGATATCAATGGGTCTACTAAAAACTCCATGAAGAATATCTTTAAAGGTTTATCCGCTTCCACTAATATACTGTTCGTAGTGTTTAGTTTTATCGGTCTGCCGCTAACTGTAACCTCTCTCCCATCCACCAATTCAAGAAACTCTTTAGGATCTCTAGCTATAACCTCTATCACACCTTTATTGAGAGCTTCATCAGCGCTTAAGACCAAGTTCTTCGTTACAAAATATCTTGCAATAGTATCATTCCTATTGTTCATTCTTGCAAGTGTAGCGATCTCTTCAGAGAGGAAGTTGATGAGCTTTGTATCATTGCTTGGTACACCTCCCACTACAGGTTGGCAAGCTCCTATCAAAGTATAAGGCGCCATCCCAGAGACCTTGCACGCCATCAAGATATATGTTCCCGCAGACATAGCGTTGGCCCCTTCTGGATAAACTAAGCATAAGACAGGTTTACTGGACCCTTGTATCGATTTAATAATCTCGAGGGTAGAGGTTGCATCTCCTCCTAAGGTATCTAAGGTTATCAAGATGATCTCGTAGTCTTCGGAAGTATTTGAGAGAACGATATTAATGTATTCGGTAGTAGCTGGAGATATGTATCCATTGATCTTTATCCAAACTACTCTACTTTGTCTTTTACCTTCAATTGGAGTGAACGACATGACGGTTATCAATAGTAGTAAGATGAAGAAAGCTACTGCATATTTTTTCTTCATTCTTTCTTCTCACTTTTGACTAGTCCGAGTAGTGTTCCAAGCTGAGATGACGTACTCTCAGTTACGACGATCATGTTCTTCTCTCTCGCTATCTCACTCCAAGTTTGGAGCTCTCTTAATCTCAAAGCTATCGGGCTCCGAGCATAATGTTCAGCTGCCTCAGACATTTTTCTCGCAGCTTCAAGCTCACCTTCAGCCATGATGACCCTACTCCTCCTCTCTCTTTCAGCTTCTGCTTGTTTAGCCATAGCCCTCTGCATAGCTTCAGGTATAACTACATCTCTAATTGCTACAGCGGTAACTTTAACCCCCCATGCCTCTGTAGCTTCATCGAGTAATCCTTGAATCCTCTTACTCAATTCTTCTCTCTTACTTAGAAGCTCATCTAACTCTACTTGACCTATAACATCTCTAAGCGTTGTCTGTGCAAGTAGATTTGAGGCCATGATGTAATCTTTTACTTTAACAGCTGCTGCGATCGGGTCGCTTACTCTAAAGTAAACCACTGCGTCAACATCGACTGTAACGTTGTCTTTCGTTATTATCCTCTGTTTAGGTACATCGAAAGTAAGCAATCTTAGATCGATCACCCTCCTCTTATCTATTATTGGAAGTATGACTACTAGTCCAGGACCCTTGGCACCTTTCAATCTTCCAACTCTAAAGATTACTACTCTTTCATACTCTGTGACTATCTTTAAGGATGATGCCAATACTATAATTATGAAAAGAAGTATGAAGAATCCGAGAAATAATGTTGCAGGTTGAATCTGCCCTAACATGACTTCTACACTACATTAAACTAATAGATTTAGAGAGATAAATATTTTACATGATTTCCCGACCATGAACGAGGGCTGCAGATTCTAGAATAACCTCTATCTATTTAGAATACGCTGAATCTTTAATACTTATTTACTAGATATCTTAATCTAATCTAATATGAGTGATGAAGAGGTTGATGAATTCACTGTTAAGATGTTTATGTCTACAAATCCTTTAACTATTGATGAAGATGCGGATGTAGTTGAAGCTGCTAGAAGGATGGCTCTAAGAGGTGTTGGAGCATGCTTCATTGAAAGAGATGGTAAAGTTGTTGGAATAATCACTGAGAGAGATATTGTTAGGAGGGTTGTCGCTAGAGGTTTGGATGCTTCTAAGATTAAGGTTTCTGAGATAATGTCTACACCGATCATCGCTGTAGAACCTGATGCAACTGTTGAAGATGCATTGATCGTTATGGCTGAGAAGAAGATAAGAAGACTCGCAGTAATAGAAGAGAATCAACTCGTAGGTATAGTGACTATATCAGACTTAGCTAAAGCTCTTCTAAAGAAGGTTGAGTTAATAAACAATTTTGTTAAAGCTGCTACACGTAAGCTCCCAATGTATGAATAAAACATATTATCTAGAAGACGATCTAGAACGTAGAAGGATGAGCCTATTCCGTGTTGGAACTTCAGGTTATAGTTATTTCTGGAATCCAGATAGAAGAAGCCCATTCAAATGGTATGTTATGCAAGGTTTTAAGACCGTTGAGATAAATGCTTCATTCTATTCATTCCCAAGAAAAAGCTGGATAATAAATTGGTTGAGAAACTCGCCAAGAGAATTTGATTTCAGTATCAAGGTACATAGAAGTATAACTCATCTCTCTAGACTAGGGCCAAAATCTCTCAAGATATGGGAGAAATTCTACCAAATCCTTAAACCACTAGAAGAGAAGATCTCTTTCTGGTTATTTCAATTTCCTGAATACTTTAAACCAACTCATGAAAATCTACTAAAGATAAAAGCATTCATAAATGATACAGGTCTTGGAAATTCTGCAGTATTTGAGTTCCGTGATTCTAGATGGTGGAATATGAGGAGTATTATTGAAGGGTTGGGAGCAGTCTTCTGCTCTGTAGATGCTCCAAGCCTTCCTAGAGAGATCTATTCATCAAATAATGTTGTGTATCTGAGAATGCATGGTAGGATAGATTGGTATGCATACAGTTATAGCGACCGAGAACTTGAAGAATTAGCAGAAGAGTTGATCAAGATAGATTGTGAGAAGAAGTACGTTTACTTCAATAATGATCATGGAATGCTTGAAAATGCTCTTAAGATGAGGTATCTTTTGGAGGAGAAAACTTGGAGATAACCTTAGACCCATATATCCCTGAACACATAATAGACTACTTTGAGACTATCTCAGAGTTGAAAGCATCTCTCTATGGAAGATACTTACTTTATCATGATTTAGATACTTTGGTAGTGATAGGATATCCATTAAAAGATGAGTATGATGAAGAAGAATTAGCAAGAGTAATAAGAGAATATTGGGAGAAGTATAGGTTAAGGTATATAACCGTTATAGCACCTAGATTACCTTCATTCTTTGAATTTGAAGATATCCAGATCGATGAATACTATAGGTTGAAGCTACCTTTGAAACCACTAGATAAGAAGTTGAGGTATATGATCTCAAGAGCTGAGAAGGAGATAGTAGTAGAAGTTGGTAAAAGCTTCAGTAGAGAACATAGAGAGTTAGTAGAAGTTTTCTTGAAGAAAGAAGATGTTAAGGATTATATGAGATATATTTGTAGTCGTTTAGATAGGTATCTCGCAAAATCTAAGACTGTGAAGATAATCACTGCATATAATAAGAGGGGGGAATTAGTCGGCTTCGATATACTAGATCTTGCATCATCTAAATATTCATTCTATATGTTCAACTTTATAGATAGAGAGAGCAATTATATTCCAGGAGTCTCAGACTTATTATTATACAATCTTTTAAAGATCTCTCAAGAAAGTGGAAAAGAGTATGTGAATATGGGGCTGGGCATAAATGATGGGGTGAGGAGATTTAAGTTAAAATGGGGTGCAGAAGCATTTTTACCATATCAGTATGGGACAATCAAACATGGTGAAGTTTCAGAATTACTGGAATTCTTCTCAAGACTCTAAGATAGATATATTTTAACAAACTATTCTTTAATCATGTTTTAAACTGAGTGTAATGACAGTTACCACAGTAGTATCTATCTTCATGTTCAGCCATAATGTATCCCCCTCCACATCGTGGGCAGAATACTGATCTCTTAACAAGTACTCCATCCTTTAAAGAATATTTCTTCCATAGTTTAACTTGCTTTCCCACCTTTCCCACCTTCTACTTGAATTAATGAGTGTTTCTTCAGTATATGTTTTCTCTCAAACTTTTTAGCATACTCTACATCGTTGTAGATGTGTACATGAACTCTGGCTCTAAGAGAGCCGAAGATGCTCTCTATATTCTCTACTATTACTCTCTCTGGATGGGTATCGAAGTGTGTTGAGATGAATTTTACAACTTCTTCACGTCTAGGTGTAGATGATTCATAGGAGATGATGAGTTCAAGCTCTCTCCTATTAAGTAGCTTATTGTACCAATCTTTTACTACTTCAACTATCTCCATATTGTTTAAGCCTCCTTAACCTCTTTTTTCTCTTGAGGGGTATGCGGGATGAGTACAACATTTATCTGTGCTATAGACTCGCTTATCATGTTCCCTCTAACCATCTTCCTCTTCCTAAGCCCCTTCTCCAATCTCCTTAATCTTCTCTTCTTTTTCTTAGATGTAGGTTTTCCTCTAGGTTTATATCCAACCCCCCCAGACAATAGTATCCTCACCTTCCTAGGTCCACTAACATCTGGACGCATTGGGAAGCCATCTCTATCTGTACCTCCAGTAATCTTTATTTTATATCCTTTGAATCCAATTATAGAACCATCTAACTCATCTCCAATCTTTTTCCCAATGAATAATTGGAAGATTTTAGGGTCAAGTTGTATGGTCTTCGCTGTTCCATCTGATGGATTGGACAACACTATCTTGGGAGCAGCGCTCTTTTCCGACATCTTCAACATACCTTGAGATTTTTCCACTATATAAACCAGAATATTCTAACTTCCAATCATGAGGGGCTGCTCAACTCTACCGAGCCCAAAGAGGATTTACTCTTCTCCTTATCTCAACTATTTCTTGTAGAGCTTTCTTTGAACTTTCATCTAACATATCGTAATATTCTTTTAAGAGCATCCTTGCATCTTGTTCGGGAATGGAAGTGTAGAGAATCTCTCCTTCTCTTACATGTCTACCAACTACCGGTTCTTTCATTGAGATAGCAACCTTCAATCCAGCTCCTGCTTCATGTATACTTTGACCTTTATCTTGTATTTGAGAGATCGTTCCAACGACTTTACCTTTAACATTCATTAAAGGATACTTTGGCTTTATTATTCCTGCTAGTACCTCTACTCCGACTATGGCTGGCTCACTTCTTCTGAAGACATATCCTTCCATTATCTTTATCTTTCCAGGTTTAACTAGAGATTCAAATGCTTTAAGTTTACGTGCTGATGTTTCTTTTTCAACCCACTCGATATATGAATTAACCAATCTGAATAAGACTGAGTCTTTGAATATCCTTATACCTCTATTGTTTGCTTCAGTCTCTAGGTCTGGTTCTACTCTAACATTGAATGCTAGTATTGCTCCTAAGAATTCATTCTTCAACCTAACTATCTCAGCTTCAACTATATCTCTTTTACTAATCTCTCCTATATCCGCTCTTCTAACCGGTATACCCTTCTCATGAAGATACAAGGTGGCTGCTTCTAGTGAGCCTAGAGTATCAGCTTTCAAGACCAAACCAATCTTATCCGTAGTTATCATGAACTCTCCAATCTCATTCTTTATCTTCTCAAGGATCTCGCTCTCCATATCTTGCGATGGAATTACGTAGAGAGGTGAACCTGCTAAGCATTTCTCTAAACCTTCAGCAACGACTTTAACACCTACAGCTGCTTCAACTTCATCTACCCTCTTAAATCTATCTCTAGGATCTCTCATCTCATCGAGAGGCTTAGGCATGAGTAGAGCTTTAACACGTGTCGAGAACGGTCCATCTATACCCATTAAACCAATTCTATCTCCGACTTTTAGGATACCATCGCTTAAGATAACGTTTACAGTATGTCCGATACCGCTTTCTTCCATAACTTCTAGTACTACGCCTTCTCCAACAGCTGAAGATATCAGTAGCCGTTCTTGCATAAATGATTGGGCTAACCCTAGGAGAACGAGCAGTAGATCTGGTATACCTTCTCCAGTCTTAGCACTCACTGGGATTATTGCAAGAGTCTTGGTAAAGTCTTTTATTCTAGTATAGAGGTCGGCTTTAAACCCGAAGAAGGATAATTCACCTATTAAGTTATAGATTCTCTTCTCTAATTCTTCTTGAGCTATTCTACTCTGAGATTCGAATGCTTTACTGAATGGTGTGACCCCGCTTGGTTTCCAACCCATGATAAGATCGATCTTATTGGCTGCAACAACGAAGGGGGTACGCCGAGATTTTAGAAGCTGGATTGATTCTCGAGTCTGTTCTTGAACACCATTGATTATATCTACGACTAGGATAGCTAAGTCAGCGACCGACCCTCCTCTCTTCCTCAAATTTGCAAAAGCAGCATGACCAGGAGTATCGATAAACAGCAATCCTGGGACTTTGAGTTTCTCAATCTTTATTTCTCCTAGGAGTGCTTTACAAGTTTCTACTACAGCTTCTAGAGGAAAGAGGCTTGCACCTATGTGCTGAGTAATTCCTCCAGCTTCTCTTACTGCTACTATAGTCCCTCTCATCTTATCGAGTAGAGAAGTCTTACCGTGGTCTACATGACCTAATACCGCTACTATCGGTTGACGTAATCTCGTGCTCAACTATCCATCCTCCATGATAACTTCTTTAAACTATGTTAAAAACTGTTATCCTCCATCTCTAGAAAAATATTCATGAATAAGACAATGTTCCTATTTTTAGATGTTTCCTCTATGCTACCTCTTTATACATGATAGACATATCACTGGAAGGCTTGATGTTAGATGGTTTATAAAATGGTTCTCTTAGTTTAACCGCTTTTCTAAATATCTCTTCAATTTCTTCTTCTGATGCTCCACTCCTCATCGGTGTTAGAAAATCTACTAAGTTGTCTTCTCTCATTAAACAGGGTTTAAATTTTCCATCATGAGTTATTCTTATTCTATCGTCGTTCATACAGAACTCATAATTATTGTTTGGCTTAACTATCTCAACCCATACACCGTTCGGTAATAAGTACTGTTTTCTCATTTGGAGAGGTCTAGTAATGATCTTTACGGCTTCTTTCTCAAATCTTTCTTCAATCTCTTTTAGATTGTAATAGTATTTTACATAGAAGTCTCTATCTGCAAATCCTTCTTCAACAAGTTCTATCAATTGTAGAATGACCTTGTCACCGAATTCTGAAGTGAAGTTTATGAGATCTTGTATCTCATCATCGTTTACATTCTTCATAACTACTACGTTGAGTTTTACAGGGTTCAAGCCAGCTTCTATTGCAGCTCTTATAGCATCCACGAGATAGTCGTATCTGGTTCTCCCACTTTTCTTATTCTGCGTTCCAGTAATCCAACAATATTTATCCTTGTTTACTGTGTGCAAGCTGATATTAACTCTCATCAATCCAGCTTTCTTCAACTTCTTGGCCATAGACACCATCCGCGTACCATTAGTAGTCATGCTAAGATCTCTTAACTCAAGCTTACCTAGACGTTCTACGATCTCTAAGATATCTCTACGGAGCATAGGTTCTCCACCAGTTAACTTAACCTTATCTACACCGTAATTCTTCATAATCTTAACGATCTTTTCAATCTCTATAGGAGACATAATTACACTTGACCTTCTTTCAACACCCTCCATATGACAGAAAATACATCTAAAATTACAATTGTAACTTGGATTTACAGAGATCCTAACACCTCTTACAGGTCTTCCATAACAATCAGTAATAAACAATCTTAAACAGCCTCCGCATCTAGTCTATTTTACCCAATCGAGAATATAAATTATTTTAATATTCAAGATTCGGTGTTTATCAGTTGGTTAAGGTTGAGTAGAGAAGAGAAGGTTGTGCTCGGCATAGAATCTACTGCTCATACATTCGGGGTCGGTTTAGCTACAACATCTGGTAAGATATTAGCGAATATTTACGAGATCTATACTCCGAAGTCTGGAGGGATCCATCCGAGAGAAGCTGCTCAACACCATGCTCTAGTTGCTCCAGATACGATTAAGAGAGCAATCCAATCTTCTAATATATCTCTTTCAGAGATAGGTGGAGTAGCTTTCTCAGCTGGACCGGGGATGGGGCCATGTCTAAGGGTCGGTGCAACAGTCGCTAGAGCTCTATCTCTAAAACTTAGAGTTCCATTAATAGCTGTTAATCATGGGGTGGCTCACATAGAGATAGGTAGACTGACTACTGGATGTAGAGACCCAGTGGTATTGTATGTTGCAGGTGGGAACACTCTAATCACTTCTTATCAAGATGGTAGATATAGGATCTTTGGAGAGACCCTCGATATTGCTGCTGGAAACTGCTTAGACGTGTTCGGGATAAAGATGGGTATCGGGTCTATGCCTAACCCAGAGATAAGAGCAAGTTATGGAGAGAAGTTCTATCCATTACCATACAAGGTAAAGGGTATGGATGTCTCTTTCTCAGGTATACTTACAGCTGCTTTAAAACTTGTGAAAGAAGGGGTTAGATTGGAAGATATCTGTTACAGTTTAGTGGAGACTGTCTACAGTATGTTGACAGAGGTAACTGAGAGAGCTTTAGCATTTACAGAGAAGAAGGAGGTTCTGATAGTTGGGGGGCTATCTAGAAGTAAGAGGCTGAGGAAGATGATGGATGAGATGGTAAAGCTACACGATGCTAAAGCTTACGTCGTCCCAGATGCATATGCTGGAGATAATGGAGCGATGATAGCATGGACTGGAGCATTACAACTTCTAACAGGACAAGTTGTATCTGTAGAGGAGAGTAGAGTTAGACCAAGATATAGGATAGATGAAGTAGATGTAAAGTGGTTCCACATCAATACTGAGTAATCTAGAATAATGTTAAAAGAATTCTGAAAAATACTAGATTACATATACTTAGATAGGGTAGAGTTTATTGATAGATACATTAACCGCCTATGTTTTTATAATCTCTTCTAGAGCAGAAGCAAAAATCTCTACATCATCTACATTATTGTATATGTAGTAGCTTGCTCTAACAGCTCCATCTAATTTAAGTCTTCTGTATAGGAGGTGGGCACAGTGTTTACCTGATCTTACAGCTATCCCATAGCTGTCGAGTAGACTTCCAACGATATTTGGATCCATACCTTCTACGTTAAACAACATTATCCCACTTCTCTCAGAAACATCTTTAGGACCATAAACTATTATGGAATCCCCAAATTCTTCAAATCTCTTAAATGTATACTTCATTAATTCTTCTTCATGTCTCTTAACATTCGAAATACCTATCTTCATCAAGTATTCTACTGCTGCTCCGAGACCTATAGCTCCTGAAATATTT
Source organism: Aigarchaeota archaeon (assembly GCA_025058515.1). GTDB lineage: Archaea > Thermoproteota > Nitrososphaeria_A > Caldarchaeales > Wolframiiraptoraceae > Geocrenenecus. The sequence goes on along the minus strand of JANXDW010000028.1, from coordinate 63,736 downwards.
GGAGTACCTGCCTCGAATCTATGAGGAGGATCAAGTAACGTAAACCGATCTAGTTCAACATCTCTTATAGCTCCACCACCTAGACGAAGTGGAGGTATATCATCAACTAGATCTCGTTTAACCCATAATACTCCTATGCCCGTTGGACCAAGCATCTTGTGACCACTAAATGCTAGAAAATCTATTCCTAGATCTTGGACATCTACTGGGAGGTGGGGTACTGATTGAGCGCCATCAATAACTACTACCCCGCCTACTTCATGAACTCTCTTAGCTATCTTCTTAACATCGACGAGTGTTCCAAGAGTGTTTGATGTTTGAGCTATCGAGACTATCTTCGTCTTCTCACTCAATTTTTCTTCAAAGTCAGAGTAGTCTAATCTCCCATCATCCAATATATCTACATACTTTATTCTAGCTCCTTTCATAGATGCGACCGCTCTCCATGGAAGTATATTGCTATGATGTTCAAAGATGGTTAAGAGTACTTCATCATCTTTCTGTAAGTGTTTTAGACCGTAAGTATATGCAATTATATTTAAGGCGTCAGTAGTACCGTAAGTGAAGATCACCTCCTCTAGACTGTTAGCATTAATAAACTTGCAGATTTTTTCTCTAGCCTCTTCATATTTTTGAGTCGCTTTCTGGCTAAGAGTATAAACTCCTCTATGGATGTTACTGTATTCATATAGTTCGAATTTTTTCACTACTTCAACGACTTGTACTGGTTTAAGGGAGGATGCAGCACTATCTAGATAGACAAGTTTCCTATCTCTAATCTTCTCTTCTAATATTGGGAAATCTTTACGGATCTCTTCAACTTTTAGAAACGACATCCTCTCATGATAATTGCGAACTCAGAGTATAATAATATTTTTAGGATACTTTACTTAGAATATGTAACAGTTATCTTGGTCCCATCTCTTTCAACTACTTCGAGTTTTAGATTTCTCTTATTTGCAAGTTTTTCAAGAACTTTCAACGGTATCTCTCTTTCATCTGAAGTTACTCTTAGAATTCCTCGACCTTCTTCTACTCTTGATAATAGTTGGGTTAACCTAATCACTGGATTCTCAGTACATCCAGGCTTCTTCTCTGTAAGATCTATAAAATACACATCACTCATGGCGCTCTACCATGCTTCTTATACATCTTCTCTATCAATTCTTCCTCCTCTAAAGCTTGTCTCTCCTCTTTACTCAAATCTACAGGTAACCAGTCTGGACGCTCTCTCCTAGTCTCATCGATATATTTTCTTATAGCTCTCTTTAACCCTCCGACAGCTAATATACTGCAATGGTATTTTATTGCGGGGAGACCTCCAAGCTCTTCCGCTACTTCCTCCCATGATATCATCCATGCTTCCTTCAATGTCTTCCCTTTAACCATCTCTGTTAAAATGCTTGCAGCAGCTATGTTGGCAGCACACCCATAGCTCTCGAAAGATGCATCTAAGATCTTTCCATCTTCTATCTTCAAGTATATTCTTATTACATCTCCACATGCAGGGCTCCCAGCTTGAGATACTACACTCGCATCTTGCATCGCTCCTAGATTCTTAGGGTTTCTAAATATTTCTAAGACTTTTGGAGAATAGATTAGAGGTGTCCTAGTACTCATTAATCTACCGCCTCCTCCATGATCTCTCTACCTAGTGGACTGATAGTTCTAAGTCTCTGAATTGCAGGAGGTATCTGACTTAATGCATATTCTATATCTCCTTCAGTATGGTAACGGGATATCTTGAAGAGTATGCTACCATGTGCTTCTTCATATCTTCTACCTATGGCTAAGATAACATGGCTTGGTTCTAGCACTCTACTAGTGCACGCACTACCACTTGAGACGTATACTCCTCTAGTACTGAGTTCAATTGTTATAGACTCTCCTTCAACATGGAGAAAACTGACGTTGACATTGTCTGGGGCTCTCTTCTCACCTCTTGGACCATTTAAAAGAACATCGGGGACTTTTTCAATTATCCCATCTATCAATCTATCTCTCAAGACCTTCATTCTCTCTACAATTTTCTCAAAATCTGTAAAAGCTAATTCTACTGCTTTCCTGAAGCCAGCTAATGCTGGTACATTCTCAACTCCTGGCCAAAATCTCTGAGTGCTCAATGCTCCATCTAGGATAGATTTTATCTTAATTTTTTTATCTACATACAGTAGACCTACGCCTTTAGGTCCATGGATCTTATGACTGCTGATAGTCATCATATCTATCCCAAGCTTCTTAACATCTAGAGGTATCCTAGCATATGCATCTGAAGCATCTGTGTGGAAGATTATCTTCTCATCTCTTTCTTTTACTATCTTAACTAGCTCTTCTAAGTTTTGTATAGTTCCAATCTCATGGTTGACTGCTTGAATACTAACCATAAAGGTCTTCTCATCTATTAATGCTTCAAGCATCTCAGGATCTACAAATCCTTCATTATCTACAGGTATTGTTACAAGTTTGAAACCATGTTCTTCTAATGTTCTAGCTGGAAAGATCACGCTAGGATGTTCTATAGCTGATACTATTATCTTGTATCTCTCCTTGTCAGTTCTAGCTAATGCTGCACCTTTAATGGCTAGATTATTTGACTCTGTACCACTGTGAGTTATTATGAGTTCACCATCGCTTACATTGAGTGTTCTACCTACTAGTTCAAGAGTAGATTCTAATACCTCGTACGCTTCCCATCCAGGTCTATTCGTAATAGATGGGTGACCATAACCTTTTTGATTAAAGTATGGAAGCATCTCATTAACTACTTCTGGTGGAACCCATCCAGAGTTCTCATGGTCTAAGTAGACCTCTCTAGATGGTTTACCATGTTCTATTAAAAACTCGGAAACCTTCCTCATAACCAATATAACTATGTTATAAACGTAAAATATAAATCATTCCATATATAAAAAAGCCAACTATTTCAAATAGAGATAAATATTTTTATTTACGAGGCTTGAAATCGACGTTCTTTCAAAGTTTTATTTATATTTACTATAAAAAGGATGGTCCAATCTTGTCTCTAGCTTGTTTATTTAATTAATTCTATTTCTTGGATGAAGTCGCCATGCCAAGAATGGTACCATACAGCTCCTGTAAACTGGTTGACACTTAACATTCCATGTATCCGCCCATCGAGCTTGTAATCCATTGTATAGTAGCCGTAGAATTTTGTCGGTTCTTCTACTTCTATGCTTCCAGAGTAGATACGTGAAAGATACTCGAATGCTATCTGCATTGCCTCATCTTCTGTAACTAGGGTAGCTGGATTTATAATAGCTCTAGGACTCATCATATACCACATCCTAGAATGCATTCCATATTTTATGTTCCACATCATATTGGGTCCTGGCTCAGGCATTATCTGTCCAGTGTACGGGTTTACAAGAACTTCGAAAGCTCCCATACCCGTATCTTCTTCGATTACAATAGCGTAGAAGTTATTCGTAAACTCCATTATCTCTTTAATAAAGAAGCCTTGACCTATGCTGGAGATGTATAAACTCAATCTCGATTTAACCTCATCTATGTTAAGCCTTTGAACACCACTTGCCGGATACCACCAACCACTCCACATTGGGCATCCTCCTCCACTACTGTACCACCTACTCCACTGCATCTGTATTGGATACTCATATATCCAATTACTTGAAGCTATGGAGGTATTCTCTGATGAAGCGGCTGCAGAATTTGTTGAGAAGCCTATTACACCGATTACTACTAGGAGAACTAGTCCAAACGTAAAAAGATGAGAATTTTTCATATGGATCATATTATCACCTTCAGCTAAGATGTGGAATGTGACTGTGCGTTTTACCTCTTTAATCCCTTCTTTTTTCCTAAACATAGAAACATCTACATTACATCTATTTTCTAGGTATTTAAGCGGTATGTATCTTCTATAACCATTTGTAGTTCTCTGTAGCTATTCGGATACAGGTAGTCTAGACCATCTACAAATTAAGTATATTATGCAAATTGATTTAGAAGCTAATCACACTATCTTAATCATTAGACTATATGTTAGGCTATTGCTTCTTTAACTCAATTACTACAGCGTGGTCACTTAGAGAGTAGTAAGCATCTATCCTTATTCTCTCAAATATTGGTTGGATGTAGTGGGCTATGAAGAGAGACCCTTTTAAACCTAGAGGATGTGTTAGCGTAATAATAACCTCATCTTCTTTTACAACCTCACTATACTCAAAGAAGTTTGCATACTCTGCCAAGGTCTTTAGATAATCTATCACTGCTTCAAGCGATAAAGTTCCTTCTTTCGCAATTATGAATGTTTCTGAAGTATCTTTACCAGCTGTATAACTTGCTTTTATTAATAGTTCTTCAGGAATCGCATCTAATAGATGTTTAAAAGCTGAAGTCATTAATTTTATTACACCAAGTTTTTCTGCATATCTATCGAAGTTTACATAAGAGAGGAGGACTTGATTTACAAGTGTATTTACACTTACCTTGTATCTTCTAGCATCTTCTTGAAGTATCTTTAAAGCTATCTCACTTATCCTAAACGATCTAGTTACTGTCTTCTCAAAATCCATCAATACTACGAACCATACATCAAGCTGAATTATAAATATGTCCTTCTTAATCATTAGAAAACTCATTAGAAAACCTTAAGAACTCACTCAACGTATTTATGCGTGGAATCTATATGGCTAGAGATCTAGTTTGCGGAATGATGGTAGATGAAAAGAAAACGAAATATGTTTTCGAATACAAATCTAGGAGATACTACTTCTGCTCAGAGGCTTGCATGAATATATTTAAGAATAATCCAGAGAAATATGTAAAGTAGTCATCTTCTCCGATCTTATAAAATGTTTATAGTTTTATGTTGATCATCTTTAGTATGAGTCTTCTTTACTACTATCTTCCATAGAGCTTCTTCTAAACGTTCTACACTTAACACCTTATAACCTCTCGCTACAACTGCATCTTGAATAGTTTTAGAAGATGGCTGGTTATCGAATATTACCTCCAGTACTTCATCTTCTTTAATCTTCTCCAATGTTTTAATAGTGTACATGGTAGGATATGGACAAGGCAAGCCTAAAACCTTTAATACGTACCTACCAGGTTCAACCTCACATACCTCTATATTCATAATCTAAGTCACCTTCTAGAAGCTTATCTGCAAATTGGTGAAAATCTCTTAAACCACTATTAATGAACTTCTTTAAAATATCTTCAATTACAAGATTTACACGATCTTCTGGAATATTCTTGATAAATAATTTGGAGAGCTTCGAGCCCTTACCCATTATGTAGAGGTTGAAACATGGTGTTGAGATTCCATCTTTTTTAATGAGAGTTGATTGTAAACCTATATCAGAGATGAGATGTTGTGCACATGAATTTGGGCATCCACTAATAGAAATACCGATGTCAAGCTTCTCAAGATCTTTACCAAATTTATCAACTAAATAATCTAACAACATGCTTGCCCTCTTCTTACTACTTTCAAGACTCTTACCACAGAAATCGCTTGGACAAGCTTTGGTCCTAATTTTTATCAACGGTTGTCCTAGATCCAGACCAATCATCTTCAACTCTTCCTTAACTCTACTCAACTCTTCCTCAGGAACATGTATTAGTACTAGCTTCTGGGCTGGAGAAACTCTAATCTCATCACCATATCTTTCAGCTATCTCAATTATCTTCTTGAATTGATGAACGTTTAAGAGACCTGTGAAAGTTGGTACAACTAAAGAGTATAATCCATTCTCCTTCTCATGCGATACGATATCATGCTCTCTCCACTCTAGATTTAACTTACTGCAGTCAAGATATTGAAAGCTCTTACCCATCTTTTCTTCAATTAACTCTCTCACTCTACTCAAGCCCTTCTCCTTGATCAACCATTTAAACCTCGCATTGCTTTTTCTATCTCTAGGCCCATGATCTCTATAGACCTCGACTACCGTTCTTATGAATTCTAATGCTTCAGATAATGGTACAAAGATGTTTAATGGTTGAGCAAGAAATGGTGGAGGACCTAAGCCCCCTCCAACAAGTGGTATAAACCCTATCCCATACTCTGATTTGATAGCTACTAGTGCTAAATCATTTAGCTCGGGTTTTATGCAGTTTATTTTACATGAAGATATACCTATCTTAAATTTTCTTGGAAGATTTAGATATTCTTTCTTGCCAGTGAACATCTCTACAGCTTTTCTAGTTATTGAGCTTGTTTCAATTAGCTCGTGAGGGTGGATACCTGTTAAAGGACATGTAACGATATTTCTAACATCACCGTATCCTGCTTTAGGATAATATTGTCCACACATATCTGTATATAGACCTGCTTCTTCAAGCTTTGAGAAGATGTCTAAAGCGTCTTCATCTTTAATCCAGTGAAGCTGTATATCATGTCTCGTAGTTATTTCAAGATATCCTCTTCCATATCTTTTAGATAACTCTGCTATAATTCTAGCTTGATCTACCTTTAGTATTCCTGCTACTATCTTTATTCTTAAGAAGTGGGTAGAGCTATTTCCCTGTTCAAAGCCTAAAGCATATTTACCTACAAATTTATTGAGGGTTTCTATTTCTTCTAGCTGGAGCTTTTTTCACCGCTTTGTAAGTATAACACCGTTATATAAATCTTCCGAATTTACTTATCATAGTAAAAAAGCCTAATGCTAATAAAAGTTTATAATTCTATACTAATGTTAAATGATGCATCCTGACCTCCCAATTAATAAATTATTAGAAGAATTTAGTGGAGATTGGTTAAAGCCATGTAAAAATAGAATCATTGAAGTGGATAACGGAGTCTCTATTATTGTAAAGTTAGAGTATCCTGAAGATTTTATGAATGATCCGTTGAGAACTATTAAGAGGAAACCTGCTACGGTGCTTTTTGAAGACCTCTCTTATAAAGGGTTCCTAAAGCAAGATAGAGTAATAGTTACTGCATCTTCTGGGAACTTTCTAAGAGAGTTGGCTTTAATAGCTTTAAGGCGTGGATTCAAGATCTTAGGCGTAACTCCTCCTAGAATTCCTTATGAAAATCTAAGGATACTGACAGCGTTAGGAGTAAATATAATCAATATAACAGAAGAATATGATCTATGTCCTAGAGAGACGACCGTATTTTACACGAGATCTTTAGCTGAGAACTATAGGTATCTACTTGTTAATGTTGACCAGTATATTAGTTGGCAGAATGTTATGTCTCACATATACACGACTTGGAATGAGATCAAGGAGATTGGAGAAATAGATTATGCATGTATACCACTTGGAAGCACTGGAACATTTATGGGAATATCTCTTGCATCAAGTCTAGAAAAGAAAAAGATAGATCTTATTGGAGTTCAGCCTACAAGATACCACAACATACCTGGTGTTCACTACATAGTTGGTGGATGTGAGTGGAGTCCGGAAATATATTCCCCCCTGATAAGTAAGAAGATAGTAACTGTAGATGATATAGATGCATACGCGGGGTTGATGATGCTTTGGGAGAAGGGAGTTTACTCAGGTCCATCTACAGGTATGGTGTTTATACAAGCATTAAAATTAGCTGAGACTATAAAAGAAGGGAGAGTACTAATCATCTCAGCTGATAGCATATTCTCTTATAGAGACTACGTACTTAGATTCTTGAAAGAGATTCGAGACCATATAATCTCTAGATATCCTTATCTCCAAGAGGTATATCTACGATATACTGACTGGCTTAGAAGACTTCCAGATATAGAAGAGAGAATTGAAATTGTTAAGAAAATTTATGGTGTAAGAGAAGAAGGAAGAATATACAAATTCGATGATGTTGAAGACCTATTGAAGAAGTTAAAAGCCTTGCACTCTTACGCATAATATTTAAAGTAATGCATAGATGGAGTAAGTTGATTATAGCGGAAAACTTATTAGAGAGGAGATTTTCATAGAAAACAAGTAAGGGGGGTTTATGGGAGCTCTCACGAGAGATTTATTTAAAGTGTAGAGATTGTGGAAAAGAGTATCCTCCCATGATCCAGTACATCTGTCCTAATTGTTTCGGTGCTCTCGATGTAGTCTACAGAGACCTAGATAATATAGACTTAAACCCTGAGAAGATCGCTAGTAGAGGAAGAGACCTTTGGAGATATATTGAGTTGCTACCTCTTCAGGACCCCAGGAACATAGTATCTCTAGGCGCTGGATTTACAAGACTGATCAAGTCGATTAGACTCTCAAAAAAGTTCAATTTGAAGAACCTCTATTTGAAAGAAGACATCACTAATCCTACACATTCCTTCAAGGATAGAGCTGCAAGTGTCGCAATCTCAAAAGCATTAGAGTTTAAGTTAAATGCAGTTGGATGCGCATCTACTGGAAACCTAGCGGCCGCTACTGCTGCACATGCAGCTAGAGCTGGTCTACCATGTTATATCTTTGCTCCAGTTGGAGTAGAGAAAGAGAAGCTATCTCATGCATTATCTTATGGAGCTAGAATAGTATTGGTTGAGGGAACTTACGATGAAGCCAACTGGATTGCTTCAAGATTTGCTGAAGAAGAGAGTATAGGTATAGTTAACGTTAACATTAGACCATACTATGTTGAAGGTTCTAAGACATTAGCATATGAGATATGTGAACAGCTTGGTTGGAGAACTCCAGACCACATAATCATACCTATGGCTAGTGGCGCTCTCTTAAATGCTATAGATAAAGGCTTGAATGAATTGAAAACTATTGGATTAATAGATGGAGATGTTAAGATATCGGGTGTTCAACCTGAAGGCTGCTCACCGATAATCACAGCATACAGAGAGAATAGAGATTACATTAAGCCTATACGCAATATAAATACTATAGCGGTTAGTTTAGCTATAGGAAATCCTGGAGATGGGGTATATGCTCTGAGAACTATACGTAGAACAAGAGGTACTGCTGTCTCTGTCACTGATAGAGAGATTATTGAAGCGGTTAATGATCTAGCTCGTCTAGAAGGATTATTCATTGAGCCGGGTGGAGCTGTAACTATCGCTGGTCTAAAAAAGATTGTAGAAGAAGGATTGATAGATAGAGATGAAGAAGTTGTCTGCCTACTGACAGGAAGTGGTTTGAAAACTCCTCACATCGTACATGAACATGCTCTTGAACCTCTAATAATTAAACCATCGATAGATGAGTTGAAGAAGATCATAGGAGTTGAGAAGATTGCCTAAGGTACGTCTCGTTCTTCCATCTATACTCGCTGGAGGTGGAGATAGAGTTCGAGAGATCAACGCTTCAATTCTAAAAGATATCATAGATTACATCTGCGATTTGAAGCCTGAGATAAGAGACCGACTAATCTCACCTGATGGAGAGCTCAATAGATCTTTCAATTTTTATGTAAATGGTGTAAACGCATACTTTCTCAAGGGAATAGAGACAGAGCTTAAAGATGGTGACGAGGTCTCCGTGATACCTGCTCTAGGAGGTGGATGTTAAAGTGGCTGAAGAATTAACAGATGAAGAATTTGAAACATATTCTAGGCAGATAGTTTTAAACATTATAGGGCTTCATGGACAGGAGAAGTTGAAGAAGAGCAGGGTTGCAGTAGTTGGAGTAGGTGGTCTGGGAAGCCCTGTAGCAACGCTCTTAACGGCCATGGGTGTAGGATATATCAGATTAATAGATAGAGACCTCGTAGAGAGGTCGAATCTCCATAGACAGCATCTTTATACATCTAATGATGTAGGATATCCAAAAGTTGAGATAGCTGCAAAGAGACTGAGAGAACTGAATCCATATGTAGAGATCGATCCTCTACCACTGTTTATAGATGATTCTACAGTGATGGAAGCTGTTAGAGATGTTGACGTAGTAGTAGATGGATTGGATAATTTTAAAGCTAGAAGAGCGGTAAATAGAGCTTGTTATAAATTATCAATCCCTTACATATACGCTTCCGCAATCGAGACATATGGATCTATTACCACCATAATTCCAGGAAAAGGACCATGTCTAGAATGCATATTTCCTAATGTATCAGATGAAGGTCTACCTACATGCTCTATCGTTGGAGTCCACCCATCAATACTACAGATAATCTCAGGTATAGAAGTCTATGAAGCTATCAATATCTTGACCAAGAAGAATCCAATCCTCCTCGGCAAGCTACTACTATACGATCTAGTAGATCTATCTTCAAGCATGATCGATGTGAATAGATCTAGATACTGTCCAGTCTGTAGAGAGTTGGAGGCTGAGAGAGAAGAAATAAAGTATCCTATTGTTGAAGAGGTATGTGCTAGAGAAGGTTTAGCAACATTCATGATCAACCCCGGTCAGATCAAGTCATTCAACTTACATGAAGTCGTATCCAAATTAAATGATCCGAGATATAAATTGACCACGAACAGTAAGCTTGGTGTAACATTGCAGATAGATAGGAAGATCAAGTTCAGTCTTCTTATCACAGGAGTGGCTATAGTAGAAGGAGTAGAATCTAGAGAAGAAGCCTTGAAGATATATACGAGTCTCGTAGAAAGCATTATAAACAAATAATTATAAAATAAATCTTGATTGGAATGTACTGTTACACGGGAAGAGTCTTAAGGATCAATCTTAGCACTAGTAGTTTTAGGGTAGAAGAGATTAGAAGAGAGTTTATTGAGAGGTATATTGGTGGTAGAGGTCTTGGATTAAGATACTTATTAGAAGAGGTTCCGCCGAGGATAGACCCATTATCTCCAGATAATAAGATAATAATACCGACAGGTCCTCTTACTGGGACTATCGCACCTCTTTCAGGTAGATTTCCAATAGTTACGAAGTCTCCTCTAACAAACACTGTCTGCGATAGCTACAGTGGATCATTCTTCGCAGTTAAGATGAAGTACGCTGGATACGATCTACTCATAGTCGAAGGTAGAGCGAGTAAACCTTCATACATCGAGATCACAGAGAATGGTGCAGTTATAAGAGATGCTTCTCATCTCTGGGGTCTAGGCACTCTAGAATCATCTAGAATTATAAAAGAAGAGTTGAGAGATGAAAATTCCAGTGTTTTAACTATTGGTCCAGCTGGAGAGAATCTAGTAAGATTTGCTTGTGTCGTTGATAGTGGATTGTGGGTTAATGGTAGAGGTGGTGTTGGAGCAGTTTTCGGATCGAAAAACCTGAAAGCATTAGCTATCAAGAACTATAAGGGAGAGGTTAAACTGTATGATCCAGAAGGTTTCAAGAATACAGTAGTAGAATTGACAAGGAAGAGAGTAAAGACAGCTGAGAATCTCTGGGCTCAGACAGATGGAACACCAATAATAGTCGATCTATCACATAATGCTGGAGTCCTTCCTTCATATGGTTTTAGATCAGGCTCATTCGAATATCATGATAAAATCAATACAGAGAGAGTTAAAGAAGCTACAGCTAAAAAATATGCATGCCCATTCTGTCCTTTAGCATGTAAAAGAATACTCAAATTTAATAATAGATTGATAAAATCTCCTGAGTATGAGACTCTTAGTATGATGGGATCTAATCTAGGAGTGAGAAATCTTAAGGATGTTGCTGAAGCTGCTATAGTTGCAACGGACCTAGGGATGGATACGATCTCTCTTGGAAGTATTATTGGTTTCACGGTTAGACTTTATGAGGAGAAGATATTATCTGAAAAAGATCTAAATGGTTTAAAGCCTTCGTGGAATAGCTTAGACTTCATAATTGAGATGAGCAAGATGATAGCGTATAGAAGAGGTATTGGAGATAAAATGGCTGAAGGTGTTAGAAGAGCTGTTCAAAAAATTGGGGAGAAGGCTGAGAAGGAGAGATTAGATGTTAAAGGATTAGAACTACCAGCTTATGATCCTAGAGGTACGTACGGTATGGCCCTTGCATATGCAACTGCAGATAGAGGTGGATGTCATCTGAGAGCATGGGCAGTCGCAAGCGATGCATTCGGAGAGATGGACCCCTACAGTTTTACAGGAAAAGCAAAACTAGTTAAAGATCTCCAAGATCTGAATAGCATTAAGTGGTCTCTCATAATATGCGATTTCTGGCTTTCTAGTTATGAAGATATGGCCAAACTCTTGAAGCCCGCTCTAGGCAGAGAATACAGTGTAGAAGAGCTTAAGATTATAGGCGAAAGGATCTGGAATCTTACCAAGATATTCAATATGAGGGAGGGTTTCAAGAGAATAGATGATACACTGCCTCCTAAGATGTTTGAGCAACCATTAAGAGGCGGGAAGACAGATGGAAAAGTAGTTCCGAGAAGAGAATTTGAAGAATCATTAAGTGAGTACTACAAGTTAAGAGGATGGGATGAGTCTACTGGAATACCTAAAGAGGAGACCTTGAAGAAGCTGGGAGTAGACATCTCCTAGATCTCAGATTCTGTTAAATCGATCCTAGCAACGTTTAAGCTTCCTCCAGGACTTGGAGCTACATAGATCTTATCTGGAAATCTTATAGCTAAGCTATTAAATACATCGTGTATTGATGATAGAGATGCGTATAGCCTCTTCTCTATAAGTAGTAATGACGTAACCTTTTCTAAATAATCTAATCTTATCTGTCCTAGTCCATGTTTCTCAAGTCTTGAGTAAGCTTCTAGAATAGTCTTCGAGATCTCATATCTTCCAGCACTCCTAAATGATCCAAACATCATCTTAGATACTTCTTCAAAGATGTATTCTTCAAATTTATGTAAGCTCATCTTAGGAATCTTCGAGAACTTCTCAATATTACGCACTACTTGCTCATCTACAGAGTATTTTCCTCTACCATCTCTTCTAAGAATTCCCACATCGACTAACCATTCAAGTCTAGGTGGTGCAATATGTCTATATTTAGAGTATAGGCTTGTCCTTATCCAATCAGTCTTATCAATGATAGAGGTTCTCTTATCTCTAAACTTCTCTGCTTCAACTATCTCCAATTCAATATTTTTTCTCTTAGATTCTGGAAGGGTATTCAAGATCTTCTTTAGAGAAGCTGGGTAAGCTTCCTCCATAATATAGTTCATCGCTTCTTGTCTTGTAAATCTTTCTTTCTCTACAGCCCAGTTGATTATTAATTGTATGAAAGGATAGTCTGAGACGGCCACCACCCACATAAAGTATAATCTCTCTGAATCTGATAGATTTATCAAGTCTCTCATAGAGAGCTGAGATCTACCTTCAACAAATTCTCTGATTAGATCACTTGAGTTAAGTACGAGATAGATCTTCCCAAATACTCCGAGCTTCTGCATCTTTCTATCTATCATCCCCATCTCTACAGCAAGTGTAACATAGTTTCTAGCGTTTACAGGTCTAGTAATTAAGCCTACTGCATTACGTCCTATAGTTCTTAGATCTTCTGCATTCTTAATGATATCATATAGTATGCTGGAGATGAAGTCAAAACTCCTAGGTTCTTCATCCTCCATGATGCATGGTATTATCCTTAGATAGCCAAGTCTACAAGTATCTCCATGAGTCTCGAGTATCATACTATCACCACTTCTTCAAGTTCTCTTATTAGTGAAGTTGGCTTAGCGTTACTCCAATCAATTCTTAGATCGTTTGGAATGAACTCTCCTTTAGTCATTACTAGTATCACTTCTCTATTTACACCTTGTTCATCATTCAGATACCAGAGATACTTGTTGGATTTAGGAACACCATCAGAGATAAAGAATTCAATATTGAACCCGACTTCTTCAGCTATCGGAGCTACCTCTTCAGCCATATTCACAATGTTATCTCTAAGCTTAACCGTGCCCAGGACTATTACTGCAGCTCTATCCCATCTCAATACTCTGAATATCTCTCTCAAACATTCTTTAATGAATGTCTTAAACTTATTTAGAGAGTTTGTCTGAAAGAGTTTTTCTCTTACTTCTTCATACCTATATCCTAGAAACCATAATCTTAACCAGTTGTCCCACGCATATGTCTGCATATTAAAGTATGGGGGAGAAGTGATCACTAGATCTACGCTTTCATCTTCAATCGGTAGATTTCTAGCATCGACAATGAATGCTTCTCCTCTAACTGCAGGTATACCATCTCTAAAGACTCTATCAGCCTTCATCTTTAAACACTTTAATACATCTCTCCTAGGCTTCCTCACACCATTTTCCTTCATGTAATGTTTTACATAATTTGGAGACATAGAGAATGAGTGAGAACTCTTTATACTAAGATGCATTCTAGATGGACCATGAAGTATTCCAAGCATCAACGCTTTTATGAAGTTTGATAGATCGTTGTCTTCCATATCATCGAGTAGATCTCGTACCGCTAAGATCTGTCTTAAAGTATAATCACTATAGAATACTCTTACATTTTCTTCTACATCACATACTCTGTATTCTATAGGCATAATCTTATTCTTTGCCCACTCGATCCACTCTAGAACCTTACGATATCTTACAGGTCTAACTTTAGCTCTCGTTAAAACATATGCTTCAGGTGCTAAGTCATTGCCCATCCCTACTCTATTATTTAGACATGCTTCTAAGGGCGCTGTGCCCTTACCGCTGAAAGGGTCTAGTATGATATCTCCAGCTTTAGAGTATTTCATGATAAAGTAATAGGCTAGAGAAGGTGGAAATGAACCTGTTCTAGAACAGATTCTATGTAAGCTGATACCCCATCCATTCTCAGCATACTTCCACGAGTCGCTTATACTGTAGCTCTGAATATACCTATGTCTACTCAATGCGGAATGAGGCTCTAACAACAATAGTTTTAATCATTAGCTTTTCCGGGAATTGAGATAATTAGCCTAGTAAGTTTACAGTATCAATATGAGATTATGAAAGATCTAGAGCAAGAGTTTTCGATTGATATGTGTGGTGCGTGAACAGTGGCTTCAATCCACTCAGAGATAACCGATTCCGCAAACTACCAGATTAAGATAATATTTGAATACACTATGAAAGATACGTGCATCTTTCCAGATTATGTAATCTCAGCATATAATTAAGATCAACATATGTTGTTTAAGGAGCTCCTTGTATTTTGTTAGAGAATCTCCATCGATTTAATTTAAACACTATTCTTCAATCAAGAAAGGTCTTGTAGGATTACTTAACATCTTAAATTAATTATTCATTAATTAATTCATTAATACCTTATAGAATATCTTTAGGAATGTTTAATTACCGCTTATATTATTTTGATAATGTTCGATGGGTGTTCAGTATGGGAGAGTATGTTTTCGCACCATACACTGGTCAAGAGTATTATGAATTAAACATTCAAGGGTTTAAGAGGAGATTACCTATGGTTCGAGTTGATGAAGATGTCTGGATAGCCTACTTCGATAGCCTTGGTGATAGAGAATTCATAAGTCATTGTGCTAACATCCTCGTGGATTACCTTAGAGATACAGAACTTTTGATGACTGCTGAGAGCAAGGGTATCGCATTAGTTCATGAGATCTCTCAGAAGCTCGGGCATCCCTACTACGTAGTCTGTAGGAAAGAATTAAAACCATTTATGAAAGACCCTATAGTTGTAAAGTATAAGCCTATAACTAGTAGACATGAGCTCGTCCTCTGCATAGATGGTAGATATAGAGATAGAATAGCAGGAAAGAAGGTTGGGATCGTTGACGATATAGTTAGTACTGGAGAGACAATAAAAGCTATGAAGAAGATAGTTGAAGAAGCTGGTGGAGAAGTAGTAAAGACTGTTGCAGTTCTAGTAGAAGGAGAATATAGAACAGATGTACAGCATCTCGGGATCTTACCGTTATTTAAGAAGAGTAAGTAGAGATCCATTTAAAGAAGTTGGAAGGAAAGTTTAACCTCTGAAGAAAACATCTTTAAAGATAGATTGATAGAGAATGCTTTAAAGAGGATTGTTACGTAGAGATATGGGTAGTCAGTATAACTATTCTCGAATTAGATTGTTTTTATATACTTCTTAATCCTTAGAAGTTGTATGACAAGAGGATATAGATGGATAGGTGGTATTGGGTACATTCTTCTACTGATACCCTTCGTGAACTTTATCGGGTCGATCCTCGTAGCGATAGCTTGGATAATGGCTGGAGGTGATACGAAGCAAGGTATATTCAAAGCTACTGGAGTATTGATGATAACCGTGATGGCTCTAAGCTTAGTTCTTGTAGCAACATTATTCCCCTTCATGGGAGTTATGATGGGACAAGATCTATGGGGAGTAACACCTAGCTTACCACCTGATATGTTCTCTTACCTCTACGGAGCTCTAGGGATCTTCCTCATAATTTTCGCGGTCATGGCCGTTTTAGGAATAGTTGAGTGGATTTTAGAATTGGTATCCCACTTTAGAGCTGCTTCAGTGTATAATGTTAAATGGTTTAGAAGAGCTGGATGGATGAGGATAATTACAATCATTACATTAGTAGGAGCATTGGTATTCTTACTTACTCAAATATTTAGTCTAATATCTATGGGACCCTTCTCTATAGACCCCTCTAAAATAATTAATCTAATCTGGACTTTCATATCTATATTAATCATTCCAGCAGTATTCCACTTACTCTCATTAATCTTCTCAGCTATATCGTTCTTCACTATTCCAGAAACCTTTGTAAAAGAGCCACCATCTCCTTCAGAGCTCCCACCACCACTCTGATAACCTCTTAATAGACCTTAGAAGCAATACTTAGAGGATAGATGGTCCGAATTGAGATAGACTCTTATCTAAAGGAGGTCTTTCCAGACATCTATATCT
This sequence comes from Aigarchaeota archaeon, assembly GCA_025058515.1. Lineage (GTDB taxonomy): Archaea > Thermoproteota > Nitrososphaeria_A > Caldarchaeales > Wolframiiraptoraceae > Geocrenenecus. Next base: position 47,077 of record JANXDW010000028.1, on the reverse strand, counting down.
CAACTAGAGAAATTGAGACAGTAATTAGACAATCTAAAGACTTAGATAAGCAAGTCTCTAAACTTAGATCTTCTATAACTCATAGTTTGGAGGATTTGAAGGATAATCCTATCATTAGAGCTTTCAGAGATTTTTACTGGAAGATTGGGATAGACCCAACAAAGATTAGACCTGCTAGTGAGGCATTAGTTAGAAGAATACTCTCAGGATCATCCCTACCTTCAATAAATAATGTCGTAGATGCTGGAAACCTTGCATCAACTGAAACATTGATACCAATAGGATTATATGATCTAGATAAGATAGTTGGAGGATTGGTTCTTAGATTTGCAAAAGATGGAGAAGAATTCATAGATATAACTGGGAGGGTAAAAAAGCTTGAGTCAAATACGATCGTTCTATCAGATGAGATAGGGATCGTACACATATTTCCACATAGAGATAGTCTAAGAACTATGATAGACTGGGGGACGAGAAGAATACTCATAGTTGGATGTGGTGTAAAGAATGTTCCAAAGGAGCTAGTTGATTACGCCGTAGATAGAGTCTTACACTATTTAGAAATCCTTTAAGCAAGTTGAGAAATAGCTTAGATAGTATAATCTGACTAAGGATAAGTTATTTTACTTCGTTTATTAATAGTGATCTGAGGATCATGGTCTTTGAGTTGGATAAGCTTACCATCTCTAGTAGAGAGATGATGATAGTTGATGAGAATTCAGAATGGCTCGGAGTACCTAGGATTCTCCTTATGGAGAATGCTGGAGCAGCTATTGCGAGAGCTGTTCACAGCTGGATCGGAACAGTAAGAGGGGTAGATGTCGTAGTATTCTGCGGATTAGGCAATAATGGTGGAGATGGCATGGTTGCAGCCCGCCACTTAGTCTCAATAGGCGCGAAGGTAACCGTTATACTCTTAGGATCTCCAGCAAAAGTTAGAACAAATGAAGCAAGAATAAACATGGAAGCTCTGAGATCAATGAGAGAGAGCATCTCATTCATCGTAGTAGAGAATCTAGATGATCTTTTGAAGCTAAAGCCTATGGTAGAGAAGGCTGAAGCTATTGTTGACGCTATATTCGGGACAGGGATTAAGGGAAAGATCAAAGAACCATGGAGAACTGCGATAGAGATGATAAACTCATCTAAAGCATTCAAGCTCTCAGTAGATATTCCTTCAGGTGTTAATCCTGATACTGGAGAGGTTGAAGATGTAGCTGTGAATGCAGATATGACCGTGACATTCCATAAAGTCAAGAGAGGAATACCGGCGGCAGCTGGATACTGTGGAGAAGTCATAATAGAATCTATAGGTATTCCACCTGAAGCCGAGATAGTGATGGGGCCAGGAGACTTAAGAGATGCATTGATGGATTTAACCTTAGGGGCAAAACCTGTAGCTTTGATAAATCCTAGAAAAGAGATAACTAGTATTCTTGAAAAACTAAGAATGAATTTCAAGATAGATGAATATCTAGATTGTCCAATAATATATCTTGGTGAAAATGTTGAACAGGAATATAGAATACCTTCAAAAACTCTCATGGTCTCAGAGGGGTTGAGGAAGGAAGCTGATATCTCTCTAATTAAAGATAATAGGTTCTCTAATAAGAAGATTGTAGATAGATGTAGAGAAGTTAGAGAACTTGCAGTTGAATTAGGTAAGATTATTTACGTAGAATCCGATGTTGATATTGTTACAGATGGTTCTAGGTGTAAAGCTTCTTGGCGTTCGAGACCTTTAAAAGAAGTTGGGTCATCCACATTGAGAGCTACACTACTCTTCTTCTTATCTCATGGATTAGACCCGTTTAGAGCTTGTTGTGCTGCAGGCTATCTAGCTGGATTCGTTGAAGAGAATGGATTAGAAAAACTAAGCGTAGAGATGGATATTAGAAAGATCTAGACTACGTCTTTAAACTTCTCAAGTGTTTCAAGGATCTGCTTATCCAGTGGTTTACTAACTCTCTTCTTTCTCCCCTTATACAAGTAGGGTCCAATTTCTCTAAATGCTCTCTCAGCTAGATCATCTCCTTCTCCAACTATATGGTCTCTCCAAGAACTATCGTGTCTAAAACTGTTTATATCTGTCCAGCTTAAGTCGAATCCCCAGATTTCATTTACATTAATGCAAACTGATACCCTGTTGAGTCTCCTATGTATAGATAGTGGAATTGTGAAGACTCTTCCGAGATCTATTTTATTCTCTATCTTTACATTATCATAGTTCGACATCTTCCTTAGAACGTATTCTGTTACAGAATATGCAACATCAAGGGGATGTATCTTTCGATATATCTTAGGACTAAAAGCATTTGGATGTATATGAACGTGTGCACCTCTCCCACTCCATTTAACTATAACAGATCTAGATACACCTAGACTATCTAATTTGCTGACCAGTTCTTCTACAGACCTTATCACTATATTGTAATCTTCTTTCAACGGGTCTATATCCCATGTAGGAGTAGAAGCTACAATATTGATTCTATCTAAGATATCTTCTTTAACTTCTAATCTCTTATAAACATTTATCGAGGCATAAAATGTCCTCGGTGAAAATCTTTCAAAGATTATCAATAAATTCTTTACATCTTCTGGAGAGGATATTTTGAGGGGTTTACCGGTCTTCGGATAGTATCTGAACATTAATTGTTCTCCACTTTCATCGGTCTTAGCACAGTGAACTGCAATCCATTTACCGATAGAGAAATCTACGATCTCTCGTAAAACCTCGTCTTTCATATAATGTTTAATGATTATATCTTCACTCAAGGTATCTCTACATCACTTTTCTTCTTTGTATCGATAATCTTTTTGAAAACATCTCTAGGAAGACTAAGATCTTCTTTTCTCCTCTCTACTGGTCCTAGAATTACTAAGCCTTTCCCAGGAACTATATCTATCTCGTTTAGATACCTATTATGATTCGTCTGCCTCATCTTCTCTATCAAAACATATCTCTTAAGCTCTCCAGATCTAATACTCCTCCTAAATCTTATTATGCCGTCAGCTATATGCTCGATTCCCCAGCCGAAGGCCTCTGAAGTAGTTATAGCATACTGGCTGACTGCGATTGTTGTGAAATTCCATTTTGATAATACTTTCTTTACGTAGTAAGAGTATCTTCTGGCCATTGCAGGTCGGTCTAGCCAGAAAGCACTTATCGAGTCGATCGCAACTCTAGCTCTACCATATCCAAGCTCTTTCTTTGCTTCTATTATCTTACCTACGAGAACCTCTATATCTAGGCTCTGTAAACTCCATCTATCTTCTCTACCCATTAAAGCATCTATTATAATAAGCTTCTTCTCTTCAATCGCTTTCTCAAAATCCATATTAAATTGAGAGGCTTGATTTATTATCGATTCTCTACTCTCTTCAGTTGTTACATATATGGACTTTTCATTATCAAGTACTCCTTGATAAATGAAGTGTATAGTGAAGATGGTTTTACCACAGCCTGGCTCTCCGGCCACAGCTATGAAGAATCCTTCTGGTATACCTCCTTCTATCAGTCTATCTAATCCTTCTATTCCTGTTCTAAGCCTCTTAACCTCTACTCCCCCAAATACAGATAAAGAAATAATTAATCATAAATATTTTTCACTAATCTCATCATATCCTATACTTAAAGAATATCTAAGACTATCAAGGTATTATTCTTATGTTTAGGAGAGCTAGTATACTTTTGATTATAGAGTGCGATATGTCTCCTATGAAGATATAGTATAGGAACCCTGCTGTAATGAATATTAAGAGAGGTATTCCCGGCGTAACCCATACATCATCTCTATCGATCTCGGAGAGTTCGAGAGAGAATAAGTTAAACTTAAACCTTCTAATACCTTCAATCTCCTCCTCCATCATAAACCAGAACTTCCTACTCTTAGCATTCCTCAACCTCACTCCAAAGAGTACTGCAAAGATTCTTTTAATAATCGATTCATGTTCAAACCCTTCGAAGATCTTTCTTCCTTTTATCATCTGAATGATATTGTATGCAAGTAGAATGAGAGGTAGTGTAAGCGAGAATATTAATCCATTTGTTAAAGATGCTAAACCTGTGAATGGGTGGAGCCCTCTAGGTGAATAATATATAGGCATGCCTAAAGATATTACAGAGATAGCTTTAGCATCAGCTCCTCCATATAGTCCGAAAAAATAGAATGCAAATGCTAAGCCGCTTGAGAACCCGATAGATAGTAGAGATAGGAATAGCTTATCTATACTCCAATCCATGGTTAAGTCTAATACTGTTAAGATTGTGAGAAGAGTTCCTGAGATTATCCATATTCGATCGTCTATCTCACGGTATCTCCAATCTAGGTAAGACGTGTATAATAATGTAGCAGTGATTATAGAGATCCTAGTTGAGAAGAGAATATCTTGAATCATATCTAATCAACTATCACATCGAAACTCTTCATAACCTTGGGGATGAGATCTATCAAATCTGTAGCAGTTATGTGTAATCCATAGATCTTAAATGCTTCTTCACCTGCTCTCCCATTGAACCATGCTCCAACTGCTGCTGCCTCAAATGGTTCAACACCTTTAGCTAATATAGCGGCTACTATTCCAGTTAATACATCTCCTGTTCCTCCTACTGTCATTGCTGGTGAACCTGTCTTGTTTATCGCTATCTTCTCACCATTAGAGATTATATCGATCATTCCCTTAAGTAGGATCGTAATCTTAAACTCCACAGCCTTCTCCTTAACTTTAGTAATCCTCTCAGATAAGTCTCCAGATAACTCTAAGTTAAACATTCTTTTAAATTCTCCTGCATGAGGGGTTACGACAACCTTTCTCTTACTTATTCTCAAGAGTACTCTTGGATAGAGTGCTGCAGCATCTAGAACGAGCTTCTTATCGAGTGCTAGAGCTTCTTGGATAACGTATTCTATACCCTTCTCACTTCCTTCAGCTAACCCAGGCCCTATTACTACTGCATCTACAGTTGGAAGGATCTTCATAATCCTTCTCGAGGCACCTCTAGTTAACTTTACATCTGTTAAAGGTATCACTATAATATTGGGTGAGAGGGCTCTGATAGAGAGAGCAGTTTTTTCAGGTGTTGCTATGTATGCTAAGTCTACTCCAGTTCTGAGAGCGGCCATAGCAGATAAGAATGGTGCGCCATGATATAGCCAGCTTCCTCCAACCACTAATACTATACCATTCTGACCTTTATGAGATGAAGATCTCCTAGGCTTAATAACTTTCTTAACAAATTCTTCATCAACTTCAATAACATCCATGAATGCATCATAAATCTTGTATAATCTCGAGTATATAAATCAGTGACCACAATTCGAATAGATGATTTAACGTTTATGTTTTCTTCCAAGTTAATGCGATTATTCCTGAAGCTAGTCCGAGGATTGATGCTATTATGAGAACTCCACCACTTAGTAAGCTTAGTGTAGAGAAGATTACTATTATCACTCCCCAGATCTGTATATTTTCTGGATGCATGTAGGCCATAAATCCACTTAAGAGGATGATTACTCCAAAAGCTATAGTTAATATCATGAATAGTGTAAAGAAACTCCAGTTAAAAGTTCCCGTAATCCATCCACACATATGACACCACATCGGTCCATACATAGGCGGATACCAACTTTTAAATGGAGGGAAGAACCACATGAATAGACTGTATACACTTATAGCGACCATTAATAACCCAGATACTATCGTCAAGACGAAAACAGCGACAGGCTTTTCAGAAGTATTCAATCCACTCATACTCTGTAAATAATAGAGGTCTTCCATACTTAATAAGTAAAAACCTTCTACTCAAAGATCTTTATAGAAGAAGATAGTTAAAAATTAAAAATAAATAGGTGTGGAGTAAGGTTGTTACTTCTTCTTGCTGGGTGCTGAGGCTGCTGGGGTTGGCGGTGTCAATACGATCTCGATAGTGCTAACGTTCCTCGGTCTTCCATCGTTTCCAACTCTTCCTTCTTCAGTTCCTATCTTAACGTTCTCTACCTGCGCATCGTGGATGAACCTTCTCCTAACAACCTCTACTACGTCTACAGCTTTACTGATAGCTCTTCCACGTGCTTTCAATACAACTTTTCTTCCTTCTGTCAATGGTAGAGTGGTTGCAAGGACGTAGTTCATCGTCGGCTTCTTCCCCACCAAGATAATAGCTTCACCGGATGGTCCTACGCTCATCCATGTTCACCTCTATTATACAAGATTCTTAAGTATGAGGTAGTTAAAAGACCTTTATTTACATTTAACCACAAAGCTAAGAACGGTAGCCGAGGATATTGGAGATCTTGTCAATAGTATTTAACTTTTCTTTTTATTAGAGAGTTTCTAAATAGATATCTTTCTAATAGGTCTCTGAACCTAGATGTTATTTCTAGTTGTTAATGATGATGGTTTTCCTTCATACAGTATTCTCTCAGGGATCTTCATCCTCCACTTATTCAAGAAAGATATATCATCATTTTTATTCCTTAATTCATCGGGAAGCATTCTAGGTATCTCTTCTTCAATCGGGTACCAACGATTACAATTACCGCAGAAGATCAATCCATCTCTAATCTCTCTACTATAGCATTTTTCACAATCTGTACTTACTTGATTAGAGAGATCTATATTATGATATGCGCAGAATAATTCGCATCTAACTATCTTATGAGGAGGCTTTATCTCTTCTTCCATGAATACTATTAAGTTTAGAGGGAACTTCTTACATATAGGGCAAGCGAGTAGATCCATTAATCTATACTTCATGGTCGATCTCAACAGCTATGGATTTCCTTTAACTAATAGACTTTTCTTAATGATATTTTTATTTTGGTCTTCACTCTATTTTCAAGGATTGGATGCTCCAAGAATAGCAAACTTGATAAATTATCTCCCAGTCTTCTTAACTATATTTATGACTTGGACATTCTCAAGCATCTTGATATCTTCAGATGTTAAATTTGATAAACCTATAATAACACCTTTAGAAGAGCCTGAGCCATCTACTCCTCCAGCTGAAGCATTATCAAACCCTGCACCATACTTAAACACTTTAGTGTTTATAATGATCATTACTATTTCTGGGATAGGTTTACTGTATTTTGCAAGGAGGAAACCTAGATTCTTCAAGGTCTTGATAACTTTATTGATATGGGTTATATCTTTTGGAATAACCACTCTCTACACACTAATCAGTACATTAACCTTCCAACTATATTCATTCTACTTACTGTTGATCTCTTCATCGGTCATAGCTACTCTAGTAGCATATTCTATTATTAAAGGAGGAGAATTGAAGTCTTCTACCGCCTCAGCATATATAGCTTCTGGAGCTGGAGTTGTGGTAGGTGTAAGCTTACCTTACTGGACGTTCTTAGTACTCATTATCGGGATCTCCATATACGATATCATTGCAGTCTTTAAAGGACATCTCTCATCTATAACTAAGATGGATGCGCCAGTCTTAAAAGGGCTCATAGTTGAGATTGGAGATGTAGCAGTAGGTTTAGGAGATTTATTCTTCTACTCTTTAACCATCTCTGCAATATACTTGAATCATGGATTAATCTCAGCAATAGCATCATCGATAAGTATAATTATTGGATACATGATAGTACTATACTCGCTAAGTAAGAGAAGACAGTTACCAGGACTACCAATACCACTTCTCTTAGCACTTACATCAACATTTATCTTATCAATTTTATCTAGATAAGGATAAGTTACACGTTTAGAGATTCTGAACCGCCCATGGAGTTAGCATATATATGAGTTTGACCCTGTAGGCAAGAATTAATAAATGATCTCAGTTTATCATAGGAAAACAAATATACATGGACATGCTAGATTCTCACGATAAGAAATGAGAAAAGAATGGGTTTTACTCGGGATCTGTCTTGCATTAATGCTTCTTCTAATACCAACGATCACAGCGATAGATCTTCAGAATATAATAAACGAGTATACTCCACCGCATACAAGACCGGGGCCAGCATCTGAATCAATAATATTTAAGTCTGTTAGCTTAGACATTGCACCTGCTGCATTAGAGGCTGGAGAGATAGATGCATATCTCTTTGGTCTGAGATCTACTGTGGCCGCTGAGCTTGTAGGAAAACCTACAATCAGCTTGATAAATGCTCCATCAGGATTGTATAGTATTGTTATAAATCCTGCACCTCCTCCAGAAGGTCAGTTGAATCCTCTATCAATACCTGAAGTAAGAATTGCATTACAATATATCGTTAATAGAGATTATATCAGTAAGGAGATCTTCAGAGGTTTTGCATCTCCAATGATAACTTTTCTAAGCGCATATGATCCAGACTATATAACCATATTTGATATTGTTAAGAAGTATGAGTTTAGATATGATCCAGAGTATGCGATGAAGCTTGTTAGAGATGCTATGACTAAGGCTGGAGCGGTTATGAAAGAAGGTAAATGGTATTACAAAGATCAACCTATAACATTAAAATTCATAATAAGAATTGAAGATGAGAGGAGGCAGATCGGAGACTCGGTGGCAACTGATCTTGAAAGACTTGGATTCCAAGTAGAGAGATTATATCATCCATTTGGTGTAGCAATAGAAAAAGTATATCTAACTGATCCAAAAGATTTCGAGTGGCATCTCTATACTGAGGCATGGGGTAAAGGTGCACCGGAGAAATATGATTCATCAACTATAAACCAGATGTGTGCTCCATGGTTTGGATACATGCCTGGATGGCAAGACCCAGCTTACTGGAATTACGTAAATGAAGAGCTAGATGACATTGGTATGAAGATATCTGTCGGAGAGTTCCAAGATTTAGAGACAAGGAATAAATTATATAGACGGGCGACCGAGATATGCATTCAAGAATCTATTAGATTATGGGTAGCAACGAGATTAGATGCATATGGTTTTAACCCGAATATGAAGGGTGTTACAAATGATATTGGGACAGGATTAAGAGGTACGTGGAATCCTAGAGAAGTTTGGATACCTGGAAAAGATACTTTAGTGTTTGGACATCTATGGGTCTGGACCGAGACCACGACTTGGAACTGGGTTGGAGGTTTCCAAGATGTTTATAGTGTTGATATTAGGAAGGCTACATACGATTCTCCTGTATACAGGCATCCATTCATGGGTCCACCTATCCCATTTAGAGCAAGTTATAAAGTTGAAACAGAGGGGCCGTTCGGAAAGCTAATCCTACCCGAGGGAGCATATACTTGGAGTGCTAAAGAAGATAGATGGGTCTCGGTAGCAGGTAAAGAGGCCACGAGTAAGGTAACATGGGATCTAAGTAAATACTTTAAGTCTAAGTGGCATCATGGACAACCGATAACAATCGCCGACCTACTATACTTCATAGCCTCTATGATAGAGAACACTTACGATGAGGAGAGATCTACTATTGAGAGCGCTATCGCTGAGACCGTGAAAGTAACTCTAGACAAATTCGTTGGATTAAGAATAGTTGATCAAAACACTGTCGAGATCTATGTTAACTACTGGCACTTCGATCCAAACTATATAGCCGAGTTCGCATCACCTCTAGGAGTTGATTACTCTATGTATTATAGTGAGACGCCTCCATGGGAACTCATGGCCGCTATGAATGAACTCGTATTCGTTAAGAAGCAGGCAGCATATGGGCAGACAACTGCTGAGAAGCTAGGAATACCATGGCTCTCGGTAGTCTTAAAAGATCATGCTGAGATGATCAAGAACGTCTTGGAAGAGTTTGCGGGAAGAGGATACTTCCCAGAGAATTACTTCAAGGTCGGTGATAAGATATATTCATCAAGAGATGAGGCATTAGCTAGATATCGTGCAGCGATATCATGGTTCAATGAGCATGGACATATGCAGATAAGTAATGGACCATTCTATCTAAATAGATTTGACTCTGCTGCTCAGTACGCTGAATTGAAAGCCTTCAGAGATGCAACATATCCATTTAAGCCTGGAGACTGGTACTTCGGTATACCTGAAAGAGTAGAGATAATAGATGTTAAAGTAAAAGATGTAACTGCAGGGGATGAGGCATTATTCACAGTAGATCTATCTGGACCAGGAACACTTGAAGCTAAGTACCTCGTAGTTAATCCAGCTACAGGGCAGATACTAGCTTCAGGTGAGGCTGAAAAAGTTACACCTACGAGATTTGAGATAAGGTTATCGAAAGGATTCACATGGGAGATAGGTCCTGGCACGTATAATCTAGTAATAGGTGGATATAGTGACCAAGTAGCATTCGTAGCAGAAGGTGTTGAAAGCTTTAAGGTCTTGGAACGTAGAGTAGAAGCAGTAGAGACAGTATATGTGACTCAGACGGTTACCCCACCAACTGTCACAACTACAGTTACAACTATACCTGTAGAAGCTATAGGAGTCTTCGCAGTTATACTAATAGTCGCAGTAGCTTTAACAACAATACTATCAAGGAGATTAAAGAAAACACAATAAACCAACTTATTATTTTTTTGAATACTTATATGTTCGTGTTTAAAAAGCTCTCTTAGTTGAGATGGGTTTAGCTAGGACGCTAATATTTAGAGCTACCACTTTAGCCTTAGTATTAATACTTGTAGTTTTCTTCATGGTGATAATCCTAGGGGCTACTGGTACATCCGACAAGATCTTGCAAGCCATGGTTAATGAAGAAGTAATGATGCTTAGACAAGCTCTTGCTAAAACTATCAAAGACCCTGAAGAACTCAACCGCGTACTAGCTATAAGAAAACAAGAGTTAATGGAGTTTTATGGTTTAACTAAGCCTTGGTATATTCGTCTACCTGATATGGCTTGGAGGGTTATAACTTTAGATTTAGGTAAAGCAAGAACATTAAAGACTTTTGCAGGAGGTAATAAAGTCTCAGAGATAATCATGGAGCGATTACCGAACACTATCATATTGGTTACCTCAGCTACCGCTATTAGTGCATTAGTAGGATTAATTGTAGGTGTGAGGATAGCGACGAGAGTTGGAGGTCTATTAGATAGAATCTCATCATACTTCTCAGCAGTCTCATACGCTATCCCAACATGGTGGATAGGAATAATACTCATACTAGTATTCTCATTCTTCCTCCGATTATTTCCCTTCGGCGGGCTCTATAGTACCCCTCCTCCCACAGATCCTTTCCTAAGATTTCTAGATATGCTATGGCATGCAGTTCTACCAGTGACAACCCTAGTTATAGCTCTTGTAGGAGTATGGATATACACAACTAGAACGATCGTTCTCAATACAGCTCAAGAAGATTTCGTAAACGCTGCTAGAGCTAAAGGATTCCCTGAAGAACTTATTAGAAGAAGATATATTATCAGAGTCGCAGCTCCACCAATCATTACAAATGTTATCCTAGGATTAGCTACTTCAATCTCTGGAGCTATCTTAACTGAGACCGTTTTTAGCTGGCCTGGAATAGGGAGGCTCTTCTATGATGCCGTACTAGTTATGGATGAAGTAGTAGTCATAGCCTTAACCTACATATTCACACTAGTATACGTTGTAGCAAGATTCATCCTAGAAGTTCTCTATGTTATCCTAGATCCGAGAGTGAGATACTGATGGCAATGAATTTAAGAGAGTCTCTAAAAGAATTTTGGAGGTTGAATGTATCGAAAGTAGGATTGATATTCTTATCTATGCTAATTTTAGCCAGCATATATGTAGTTGCCTCCTATCCACTAGATTTTGGAGTAAGATACTGGAATAATCCATCTTACTGGGCAGACTATCCTAAATCTGCTCCACCAGCATGGGTAAACCTCATATCAAGTGAGAAAGCTCCTGAACACTATGTTTTAACATACACTAAACCATCTAACATTACTCTAACTGGTACTGAGAGAAAGTTATCATACATCTTTGAGATAGATTTTCAAGCAGATAGACCTCCCTCATTCATCTCATTCACCATCCTAGATATAACATATCATGAGAGACCTTCAACTGTAAAATTAAGTGTACTCAGACCTGACATGAAGAATATAGAAGTATACTCGTTCATCGTGTCTGGTCCATACCTTGGAGAAGAACCACCATATCGTAGATATTACGATCAACCGAAGCGAATTTCTATAACGGGAGACATGTTAACCGCAACAGCTCTATCTAGATTTTTGTACAGAGAGTACAATGTGACCTTGAGACCTAGTGAAGTAAACTCTATCGGGCAGCATAAAATCTTATTCAGTATACCTGTAAGAGATAGGGAATTCAAAGTGTTGAAAGGTCAATACATCTTTACAATAGATGTTTATACATATAATCCAAACGACGAGGTAGGCGAGGTCACTCTAGTTATAGGAGGAGAGGTATATGGAGTAATGGGGACAGATTCTCTTGGAAGAGATCTATTTATTGGATTACTCTTCGGTTTCCCAGTAGCTCTATTCATAGGTATAGTGACCTCAACGATTACTACACTATTAGGTGCAGGTCTGGGAATAGTTGGAGGATACCTAGGGGGGAGGGTAGATGAAGTCATACAGAGAATAGCAGACTTCATCAACAATATTCCTCTCCTTCCATTCTTAATATTCTTAGCATTCATTCTCGGTCAGAATATATGGATACTAGTCTTCTTACTCGTAGTCTTCGGATGGCCAACACTAACTATAATAGTAAGATCCATGGTCTTACAGCTCAAATCTGGACAATTCATAGAAGCAGCGATCTCTATTGGTGCTCCTAGATGGTGGATAATGTTTAAACACATCTTTCCACAAGTCGCACCATTCATCTTTGCCCAATTGATCTTCTTCACCCCTACATTCATACTTCTTGAAGCAGCACTTAGCTTTCTAGGATTAGGAGATCCTACTCTACCTACTTGGGGTCAGATCTTAGAATACGGGTTTAGAAGTGGTGGGATATACGTAGGGTTATGGTGGTGGATAATCCCTCCAGGTATCCTAATCATATGGACGGCCATAACCTTCGTATTAATAGCATTAGGCATGGAGCCTGTCGTCAATCCTAGGTTAAGAAAGATAAAGTAATAGTTCTGGTGGATTATTATGGCTCTTCTAGAAATAGTGGGGTTAAAACTTTTCTACAAGAGTCTTAGAGGAATTGTTAGAGCTGTTGACAATATCTCTTTCCAGTTAGATTATGGGGAAGCTCTAGGGATAGTTGGAGAATCTGGATGTGGTAAAACTAGTCTAGCTAATGCTATAATGAAGACTCTTCCAAGCAATATAGACAAGTATGAAGGAAAGATCTTAATCGAGGGTGTTAATATTGTTGAGCTAACTGAAGAAGAAGTTAGGAGAAAGATTAGATGGAAGATGATCTCGATGGTCTTTCAAGGAGCTATGAACGTATTGAATCCAGTAATTAGAGTAGGATTACAGATAGCTGAGCCATTAATAATCCATGCGGGAATGAATAAGGATGAAGCATATAGTATAGCTAGAGAGAAGATGAAGCTTGTCGGATTACATGAAGAATTATTCAATCGATACCCTCATGAACTGAGTGGAGGAATGAAACAGAGAATAGTTATAGCTATGGCCTTGGTAATGAACCCTAAGATCATTATACTCGATGAGCCTACCTCAGCATTAGATGTAAGTATTCAAGCTCAGATAATGAATCTACTGAAGAGATTGAAGAAGGAGCTCAATCTCTCAATGATCTTCATCACACACGATATCGCGCTCGCAAGCGATATAAGTGATAGGATCGCTGTAATGTATGCTGGACAGATCGTTGAGATAGGGTTAGCAGAACAGATCTTACTATCTCCTAAACATCCATATACTCAAAAGCTATTGAAAGCTACTCCTAGATTGAGAGGAGAAGAGAAACCAGACTTCATTCCTGGAACTCCTCCAGACTTAGTTAATCCACCAAGTGGATGTAGATTCCACCCAAGATGCCCTTATGTTATGGAGATCTGTAGAGAACGTGAACCATTAGATTTTGAGTTGGAGAGAAATTGGAGAACGAAGTGTTGGCTATATGGTGGAGAACATGGATAGAGAGCTAATAAAGCTTGAAGATATCAAGATGTATTTTCAATCTAGAGTAGGGTTATTCAAGACAATACCTATAAAGGCAGTAGATGGTGTTAGCGTAAGTATAGTTAAAGGGGAAGCTCTAGGGATAGTTGGAGAATCTGGATGTGGTAAAACAACTCTCGCTAGAATCTCTCTCAGACTCCTTAAGCCAACCTCTGGAAGAATATTCTTTGAGGGTAAAGATATAACGGATGTTGATGAGAAGGAGTTGAAATGGTTTAGGAGGAGAGCTCAAGCAGTCTTTCAAGATCCATACTCAAGTATAAACCCGTTCATGACGGTTAGAGAGATACTTGAAGAACCACTCATACTACATAAGGTCGGAGATAGAACTGAGAGGCTTGAATTGATTAGTAAGGCTTTAGCAGATGTTAAACTAACACCTATTGAAGAGTTCTTGGGAAAGTATCCACATATGCTGAGCGGGGGGCAGAGGCAGAGGGTTGGGATAGCTCGCGCATTAATCTTAAAACCAGACTACATAGCTGCAGATGAGCCTGTCTCGATGATAGATGCTTCAAGTAGAGCTGAGATACTCTATCTATTAAAAGAACTTCAAGAGAAGTATGGTATTGCATTTCTATATATAACTCATGATATAGCTACAGCTAAGCATTTTAGTAATAGGATAGCTGTAATGTATCTAGGTAAGATAGTAGAGATTGGAGGATCCCGTGAACTGGTTAACGATACCTTACATCCATATTCTCATGCATTGATAGAAGCAGTTCCAGAACCAGATCCATCAAATAGGTTGAGAGAGAGAAGAGTTTTAGTAGGAGAGCCGCCGAGCCCAGCTAACCCACCACGTGGATGTAGATTTCACCCAAGATGTCCATATAGGTTCGAGCCATGTGATAAGGATGAACCAGAATTAAAAGAAGTTAAGAAAGGTCACTCAGTAGCTTGCTACCTATACTGACAGCCTAAAGAGATCCTACTTTCATCCATTTTAAAATATTGTTAGAGAAGGTTTTAATAATCTTGAACCTAATCAGTATACATGGTTGATTATCCTTCTCTCTTATTCTTTATACCAATAATAGTATTCACAACAACTACATCACTATTCATCTTCTTTTATATGAAGACTTTGAAGCTTATTGAGAAGAGTAATGAGAAGCAGTTAACTCAATCTTTACTAGACCATGAAGTATTAGAGAGGTTAAGAGATAGTTTAAAGAATAGAGAAGATGTAGAGAATCTAGAAGATATAGTCGATAGGTTGAGGAGATTAAGGGAAGAGGTGAAGGAGATTGCGGATAATGTCAGAAGAATTAAAGAGAGCTAGAGAATCATCTATCTTAAAAGCGATAGAGTATATCAAAGACGGGATGGTAGTGGGTTTCGGAACAGGCTCAACCATGGCTCAAGCAGTCAATTATATAAAGAAGAAAATTCAAGAAAATGAGTTCACCATCTTCTTTATACCAACATCATTCCAATCTAGACAGATACTCTTAGAGAATCAACTCCAAGTCACTAGCCTCTATGAGCACCCTGAACCAGATTTAATGATCGATAGTTTTGACCAAGTAGATAGAAATGGAGATGCTATCAAGGGAGGTGGTGGAGCAATGATGATGGAGAAAGTAATTGCGCAAGCATCTAAGAAAGTGATCTTCATAGGAGATTACATGAAGCTTGTAGATAGATTGAACATACCTATACCTATTGAGATCTTAGAAGACGCTTACCCACATATTAAGAAGACTCTAGATAAGATGAATCTTAAGTTAAGGTTAAGAGAGTCTACTGGTAAGATGGGGCCAGTAATAAGCGAGAATGGAAATATTATAGGAGATGTTGATGCAGGATTGATAGAAGATCCAGAGAGATTAGATAGAGTCTTAAGGTCTATAGCTGGAGTACTCGAGACAGGCATATTCCCTAAACTAGCTGATAAGATAATCATTGGAAGAATAGATCAGAGTATTGAAGAGATAGATATTCAGAGAAAAAGATTATAAACATTAGGCTCTCAAGAATTATTTTTAGAATATTTTCTACTCAAGCTTAGAGGAATAATATTTTCTGAAACTAGTAGATTCTCTGCGAAAAGCTATATACTACTTAACTAGATTATCGTCTGAGAAATCATCCCACTTCGTAGAAGGCCAAAATTGAGTTAAGGGTTAGAGTTACTAATGCCGGGGTAACTCAGCCTGGTTAGAGTGCGAGGCTCATAATCCACATGCTGGATGCAACCTCGAAGTCGAGGGTTCAAATCCCTCCCCCGGCATATGATATGGTAACGTATACAAAGTATTCTAAAACTTTGTGGATTGGGATTGCTTATATATATGAAAGATATGATATCAGTGTATAGGGTGTAGGTCTGTATGAAGGTTATGACTAAGGAGAATATTAAGAATGCATTCTCAGGTGAATCTCAAGCACATATGAAATACATGATCTTCTCTAAGAAAGCTGAAGAAGAAGGTTATCCAAATATAGCTAAACTCTTTAGAGCAATAGCATACGCTGAGTTAGTACATGCTGCAAACCATCTCAATGTTATTGGAATGATCCGTACAACTAGTGATAATATTCGTACGGCTCTAGAAGGTGAGAGCTATGAGGTTGAAGAAATGTATCCAGCATACAATACTGTAGCTAAACTACAAGCTGAGAAACAAGCTGAACTATCAACCTACTGGGCCCTAGAAGCAGAGAAAGAGCACATAACCCTTTACAAGAAGGCGTTAAAATCGGTAGAGGAGAGAAAAGACCTCGAGATAACCAGTATATATGTTTGTGAAAAATGTGGATATACCATAGAAGGTGAGCTACCGGATAAATGTCCAATATGCGGTGCATCTAAAGAAAAGTTTAAAAAATTCTAGAAAACTCGATCACGACTCTAATTATAGCAACAAGATTATATGATATCGCACTCATACTCTTTAAAGATTTGAGATATCAAAGATCTTGAAAGATAGGTAGATGTAAAAATCAATAGTCTACGGGACATCTAGATTAGAACTGTAATCTTTCTTGTCCCTCTTCTAAAGAGACAAGATGATTAATATATTAGAGACTATTAATTATTTAAATTGAGTTGTTTGACTAGGTTATTTAACACCCCATAAACTTACATAAAATCCTTTCTTTTCAAACTCTTCCTTGATAGATTTTATTCTCTCAATTTTTAATTGTTGATGGATTGGCATCCTATACGTCATTCCTAGATAATTATACTTTTCATGAACATCATGAAATGGTAAGAGATGAACTTCTTCTATATCTTTTAGCGACAGTAATAATCTCATAATGTTACCAATGTTTTCATCAGTGTCAGTAATAGTTGGAATTAGAGGGATCCGGATTATTATGTCTTTGCCTCTTCCAGACATCACTAAAAATCTTAAATTACTTAATATCTTTCTATTCGAGACACCGGTATACTTTTTATGCAGTTCCTCATCTACGATCTTCACATCATAGAGGAATAAGTCTACTTTCTCAGATATTTTTTTAAATATTTGTTGGTTTGCATATCCAGAAGTTTCAATTGTAGTATGTATACTCAATTCCTTACATTTTTTAAGAGATTCGTAGAGAAACTGTGGTTGAAATAGTGGTTCTCCCCCTGAAAAAGTTACTCCACCTCCTGATGAATCATAATATATCATATCTCTTTCTATCTCTTTAATAAGATCATCTACAGAGATCTCTCTGCCGATTACAGATAATGCTCCTGAAGGACATACATTAATACATCTTCTACACATATTACACTTTCCTCTATCTATAATGTGAGTATCATCTCCTTCTATCTTTATTACATTAAGTTGACAAACTTTTACACATGTATGACAATGTATGCATATACGGTCATGATATGCTAACTGAGGATTAAGAGTTAATCCTTCTGGATTTTGGCACCATAAACATCTTAATGGACAGCCCTTCATAAAGATTAAAGTCCTTAAACCTGGTCCATCATAAATTGCGAATTTCTGTATATTGAAGATTGTTCCTTTAATCATAAAATTGGTAACCTTCTATTTAGATAAATTTCTTCTCAGCTCTAGCAATTATTTCATCTTGTAATGCTTTTGGAAGTTTTACAAAATAGTCACTGTATCCTGCAACTCTAACCATTAAGTCTTGGAAGTCTTTAGGTCTTTTTTGAGCTTCTTTTAATACTTCAGTACTTATTACGTTAAATTGTACATGATGCCCCCCGAGTCTGAAGAATGACCTTATAGCTTGTACAAGCTTTTTAACATTTTCTTCTTCAAATATCTCTGGAGAGAGTTTAACATTTAACAATGCTCCACCTGTTTTATCCCAATCACATTTTGCTACACTGTTAAAAGTCGCTGTGATCCCTTTACGGTCCATTCCTTGAACTGGTGAAATCCCTTCAGAGACGGGGAAGCCAGCTCTCCTACCATCAGGTGTAGCTCCAGTTACTTTTCCAAAATAAACGTGGACTGTTGTTGGAAGCCAGTAGACTCTCTTTGAAGCTTTCCTTGTTGGAGATTGTGGGTAGCTTTCAACGAGTTCACTTAAAGTCTTCACTATTCTTACAGCTAAATCATCTACATAGTCATCATCATTACCATACTTAGGCGTCTTTTCAGGATTCCTAAGCAATTCCATCATTAATTCATAACCTTCAAAGTTTCTTCCTAAAGCATTTAATATATCTGACATTGTAAACGTTTTATTCTCAAACACGTGATACTTTATTGCTACTAAAGAATCCGTAACGGTCCCTAGACCAACCATCTGTATGTATTGAGTGTTATATCTTGCTCCCCCAACATTATAATCTTTGCAATTCTCTACGCAATCTTCAATCCATAGAGAAAGGAAGGGGACAGGCATGTATTTTGCATATATTGCTTCTATAATATCGTTCCCCTCCATCTTTAAATCTAGGAAATATTTTACTTGTTTTAAGAATGCATTCCATAATTCTTCAAAATTCTTAAATTCATCTGGTTTTCCAGTCTCTAAACCTATCTTCTTACCAGTTCTAGGATCTACACCATTGTTTAATGTTATCTCAAGTATCTTCGGCAGATTAAAGTAGCCTGTCAATATATATGCTTCCTTTCCAAATGCTCCTGATTCTACACATCCACTAACCCCTGAAAGTCTTGCGTCTTCTAAGCTCTTACCTTGTCTAAGCATTTTAACTATAACTCCATCATGATTGAAGAATGGTGGTTCACCGAAACCTGCAGAAGCAACCTTTAAGGCTTGTATAAGAAAATTATCAGGGGTCTTCTCGCTTACTAGAACTGCAAAGTTTGGCTGTAAAGTTCTCAGTTCATCATAAACTTCTAAAATGAGATAGGATAGTTCATTAACATTACATTTACCATCTTCTCTAATACCTCCAATATTTATTTTTGAAAAATCATTATAAGTTGAGCTTTCCTCATGTGTTACACCTACTTTAGGTGGAGCTGGCTGACTATTGAATTTCAAGAAGAAGCATGCAAGCAGTTCTTTAGCTTTCTCTCTTGTAAGCCTTCCTTCATCAATATCTCTCTTGTAAAATGGATAAAGCCATAAGTCGAGCCTACCCGGGGTAAACGAATCCCATGGATTTGTCTCATAAGTTATCCCAACATGAATAAACCAATAATGCTGTAATGCTTCCCAGAAAGTTCTGGGAGCATTTGCAGGAACCCATCTACAAATCTCTGCCATATCTTTTAATTCTCTCCTCCTCTCGGAATCAGTCTCTTTCTCAGCCATGTCTGAGAGCAATTTAGCATATCTTTCAGCATAGATAAGTATCGCATCTGCAACGATATCCATTGCTTTAAGTTCTTCAAGCTTCTCAAGATACTCTGGATCTTTACGATCTAGTTGAGAAATCTTTTCACGAATTCTCTTCTTTATATCAAGAACACCTATCTTAAATATTCTTTCCCCACCAGCCGTGTGACCTGGTGGTCTCTGCTCCATGAATTCTGTCCATATACCTGCTTCATACGCATCTATCCATTCACGAGACATATTTACAAAGAGAATATCTCTAATCGTCCTACCTTTCCAGAATGGAATTATCTCTTCTTCATAGATCTTAATATCTTCATAGGTAACTTTGTAAGGCATGATCTCTCTTTCATTTAATATCTTCAAATCATCAACTGTATGTAGATTAATTTCAGGATAAGTTGGAACTTCGTTCACACCAGTTCCTCTTATCCCTACGATAAGTTGACCAGGCTCGACTGGGAGGGAAACATTTTCCATTAAATACTTAAAAGCCAAAGCTCTCTGAACAGGAATAGATAAGCCTTCACGAATATGATCTCTATAAAATTCTGTTAAAAGTTTAGCTCTTTCAACAGAGACTTTAACTATAGATTGTGTTGTTAATTCTCTTAATCTCGCAATTCTCTCGTTGAAAGGCTTAATCCGCTCTCTTCTTCTCTCAACTTCTTTGACGATAGATTCATTTAAAATTGTCATCATAAGTTTTCCCGCAAAACTCTTATTTATGCTTTCTTGTATAACACTAACAAGTAGTTACTGTAGAATTGTTTTTACATCTTTGTAAGCTTAACTCAATATGAATTATCAATAAAGCCCGTTAAAGATGTTTCTCAATGAGAATTATTAAATTTACTTTAAAGAGGTATTATATGTTAAGTTGTGTAGATTAAGTTTTCGATAAAAGAGCTTCTCTAAGTTTTCTAGTTGCCTCAATGTCTACTTTCAGATGTTTGGGGTCTATCAATACTCCATAAACGTTCTTAGCAACATCTAAAGTAATCAGTTTATTCTTGTAATCTTCAAGAACTCTTTCAGGTTCGCGTTCAAGTGGATTCCCCCATCCTCCACCACCTCCACTTCTAATGCTTACTACATCTCCTTTAGTTAGTTTAAAATTGAATGCTCTCCCTCCATCCCAGATAATGTTATCATCTCTAATGATAGCTATGTGATTGCAGGTACCATCCATTCCGTCTTCGACGCCCCAAGGTGGATAAGTTATCCTGTTAATTGAGCAAACTAATACTGCTTCATCGGAAAGTATTCTATAATCTTTTCTCAGTCCAAATCCTCCTCTAAATCTTCCATGACCTACGCCTTCCTCAACATTCAACTTCATACATTCTACACGTATCGGATATTCTCTCTCCAATACTTCCGCTGGATGAGTATAAGTCTCTCCATCAGCAGATGAAACCAAGCAAGATTCTCCATCTCTATCTACTCCAGCTCCCCAACCTCCTGGATTAGGTTCACATAATATCTTATACTTACCATCTCTTGGATCTATCATACTTAATGTTTCACTTACTACTGATAAGAAGTGTCCAGCTGTAAGCTTATCAGGGATATGTATTGCTAAAGCTTTCCATATCAAGTCAACCGCATAGAACATCGTCTCCCAATAACAGCTGACGGGTGCAGGAGGGGTTGCATTAAAAAGGGTTCCTACAGGTGCAATAACTTCGATGGGATCTAAATATCCTTGGCTAAGAGATACATGTGGATCTGTTACTGCTACGAATGCTATGGCTACAGATGCGTAAGTTCCAGGGTAAGTTGTATTTATAGGAGCTTTTACTTGGAGAGGATTCTCTGAGAAGTCAGCAATAAATTCATCATCAGTTATCTTTACCCGTACCGTAATCCTGAGATCTTCTTCCATGTTCTCATATTTTTCTATTCTCTCTTCTGCAAAGAATTCACCTTTTGGAAGTTTAGCAAGATTCTTTTTTGCTAGCAGCTTACCCTCTTCTACCTTATCAACTATAGCTTTCTTAACTATCCTTACACCATATTTTTCACAAAGTTCGTTAATACGACGTTGCGCATATCTCAAAGCAGATGCTAAAGCTTCGATATCTCCATGAACATACTCGGGGATCCTTGTATTATGTAAGATTATTCTTAAGATTTCTTTATTTAGTTCTCCCTTTCTATAAAGATGGGTAGGTGGTATGATCAATCCTTCTTGAAATATTTCGACAGCGTTTGGACCCCAGCTTCCCGGATTCATTCCTCCAACATCATTAATATGTCCCTTAATAGCGGATGTAGCGATCAATATTTTATCATAGAATAATGGCATAACTAATCCAACATCATTGAGATGAGTCCCAGATCTGTATGGATCATTAACAATAAAGATATCTCCAGGGTCCATGCTTAATCCTTCTCTTTCAACATCCTCTAAGACGCATCTTACAATAAAGGGCATAATTCCTAT
The DNA here is from genome assembly GCA_025058515.1 of Aigarchaeota archaeon. Taxonomy (GTDB): domain Archaea; phylum Thermoproteota; class Nitrososphaeria_A; order Caldarchaeales; family Wolframiiraptoraceae; genus Geocrenenecus. Next base: position 24,863 of record JANXDW010000028.1, on the reverse strand, counting down.
AAAGTTAGGGACACCTGTACCTATTGCTATCAAATTTCCATCTTCATCGAGTAACGCAGGAGAAAAATCATACGTCTCATATATGATACTGCTTTTAGCAGCTCTTACAGTCGTCCAAAACATCTCTTTAACTATACTTGTTAAAGTATTCTTTATCACTTGTATTGAAATCAATTCTTCACTCATACCTCAAGCCTCCGGCTTCATTAGAATATTACCATAAACATCGTGAAGTATCTTAAAATCTTTAGGAACTATCACCGTAGAAGTATCACCTTCTATGATTAAAGGTCCGTTAAGTGTTATTTGAGGAGGCAGTAATTCTTTTTTATACACGGGTGTCCTTATTTCTCTTCCATCAACATATATTTCTCTCTCTTCTAGGAATGCATTCTTAATTGTTCCTTTCTGAGCTATTCTTTCAATTCCTGGAGGTGATACTTTATGAACTCCTACTAAATGGAAGCTCACAATTTCTATGTTACTATCTGGTAATTTAAAACCATATTCATTATAGTGAACTTGATGGAATCTTTCTTTTATCTCTCGTACATCTTTTAATGTTATCTCAGTAGATGGAGATTCGACTTTTAATGTATGAGCTTGGCCTTCATACCTCATGTCTAGATATCCTGAAGTCTCAACTGATTCTGGATCTATATTTTCACTTTTAAACATGTTTATAATGCTCTTGCGGATTTCACTAAATACATTATTCACTATCTCAACGAATCTATCATTTTCTTCTACACGGAGAATATTTGTCTGTATTACTTCATGTCTTATATTTAGCCCTATCATTCCCCATGCATTAAAAACTCCACTAGGTATAGATGGGACTAATATTAGAGGAATTTTTAGTTCTTTAGCGATAAATGGTGCAAACATCGGTCCCGAACCTCCATGAGCTATTAATGTAAATTCTCTTGGATCATATCCTCTCTTAATAGAGATCTGTCTAATTAGATTGGCTGCATAATCGTTAGCTAGAATTATGGCAGCATGCGCTAGTTTACAATAATCTAGGTTCAGACTCTTTGCAAGTTGACTTACTACCTCAACTGCTTTCTTACTATCGATTTTCAGTTTCCCTCCTAGGAGATAATTAGGATTAAGATAACCTAAGACCACGTATGCATCTGTTAAAGTAGGTTTATTGCCACCTATCCCGTAACATGCTGGACCTGGTCTAGCACCCGCTGCTTGTGGACCTACACGTAGATTCCCTAGCTCATCTAGGTAGATTATACTCGTACCACCTAATCCTATTTCATGGATATCTAGAGTAGGTACTCTTAAAGGATATCCAGCATTCCATTCATCTTGCTCAATCCAATACTCTGTATGTACTTTAGGAATAAGATCCTTTGCTATCCCGGCTTTAGTTGTTGTACTTCCTCCATCAATTACTATAATATTCTTTATATTTAATAGGGATGCTAAACGTACTCCGCCCATTATTCCGGCTATCGGACCTCCTTCAATCGTAGTTATTGGATATTTCTTAGCGTATTCTGAAGTAACAACACCTCCAGATGAGAGCGTGATGTAGAAAGTCCCCCTAAAACCCTTCTTTTTCAATATCTCTTCCAGTTTCTCGATATAATTTACGAAAGCTGGCTGAACGTAAGCATTTAGTATAGCTGTATTAAATCTTTCATATTCTCTCCATTCCCTACTTAAGTCACTAGAAATCGTAACATAATTTTTTGACTTACCTTCTTCTCTGAAAACTTCTTCAGCTAACTCTCTCGCTTTCGTTTCGTGAATCGGATTTATGTAACTATTTATGAATCCTATAGCTATTGACTCAACGTCACTTCGCAAAAGACTCCTAACCGCTTCTTTTACCTCACTCTCACTAAGAGGTATGTATATACTTCCGTCGACATCTATTCTTTCTTTTACCCATCTAGTTAAACTTCTCGAAACGAATGGCTTCGGCTTACTATATCGAAAATTGAATATATCTCTCCTATTTGCACGCTGTATCTCTATAGTATCAAATCCTTCAGTGGTGATAAACCCTACCCTTGAACCTGTACGAGTTATAATCGTATTTATTACAACCGTCTGACCATGAATTATCTGAATAGCATCTCTAACGTATACGTTGACATTCTCAAGTTCTTCAATACCATTCAAGACGCCAATCTCATAATTTGGAGGAGTTGACTCTACTTTACTCCACACGCTTTCCCCAGTCTTTAAATGTATAGCGTATAGATCTGTAAAAGCACCACCAATGTCTATGCCTATCCTCCATTTATCCACTTAAAACACCTTAATATGTTAGTGTTAAAGTAAAATTTTAATTTTGATATCGAATGAATAATTAAAAATAGTTGAGTTGAAATTTTTATCCATTATATTATCTCTCTAAATAGGTTAGGTGGAGGCGACTCATAACCAAATAATTTGCAATGTGATAATCCTAGCTTAACATAAAGTTCTGATAACATCTCAGCAATTTTAATAGATACAGCTACTGGATCGATTACTGGGACATGAAGTATCTTCATTAATTCTTCAGCTAATCCAGTTTGAGCACCACATCCGAGAATTATGACTTCTGCTTGATCCTCGTAAATAGCTTTCTCCGCTTCTTGAATTATTCTCTCCTTTAACCTATCAGGGTATTGAATCATTTGAACTGGGTTCAACTCCAAAGACCTGAAAGAAGCAAGTCTCCTCTCAAGACCATAAGCAACTAGATTATCGTACATCTTAGGTATGCTTTTTCTTCTTCCAACTAGAACAGAGAATTTATGACCCATCATTGCTCCTACATAGTAACTTGCCTCTCCTATACCTATAACTGGTATTTTAACCAACTCTCTTGCTTCTCTAAGACCTAGATCATAGAAACAATCTATTACTACTGCAGTGTAACCATCTCTCTCAGCCCTTCTTACTAAATCAAGAGTTTCATCCATAACTATATGTTCAAAATAATGGTATTCTACATGTTCAGGTCCTTTAGAGAGATGAACTACATCTACTATGGTATCATGTTTTTTAACTTTATCGATAGTCTTAAGACAAGGTTCATCATAAATAGCAGTCCCACATGGAATTATGAAATAAATTTTCACTTTATCTAACATTCTTATCTCACCAATTTCAACCACTTATAAATATTTAAATCTTAAAACATGCTAATTTTTAGACTGAGAGCGTTACCTAGAAGAAAAGATATTGTATCTCTTAATAACTATTCTTATAGTTCATTCTGCTAAATGACATGCTACGATGTGCCCGCTATTGATATGTTTTAATGAGGGTTCTTCTACCTTACATCTAGCTTCAGCATATGGGCATCTTGTATGGAATCTACAACCAGGAGGTATAGATAGTGAACTTGGGATCTCACCGATAGACGTTATTTTCTTTGGCTTAAGATTCTTCTCATCTTCTGAAATTACAGGGATAGATGAGAATAGCATCATACTATAAGGATGTCTACAATGGTTAAAGAGTTCAATTGTAGGGGCAGTTTCAACTATCTTTCCGAGATACATAACTGCAACTCTAGATGCAATGTTTCTTACTACTGCTAGATCATGTGTAATAAATAGATATGTTAGATTGTGTTTTTTCTGTAGATTAAGGAGGAGATTAATTATTTTTGCCTGAGTTATTACATCTAAAGCAGAGGTTGGCTCATCCAGTATTATCAATTTTGGGTTAGTTGATAGTGCTCTCGCTATTGCAATAGCTTGTAGTTCTCCTCCACCAAGTTCTCTAGGTTTCCTATACATATATAGTTCTGGAGGCAATTCCACATTTTCTAGTAGGTCGGCAACTTTCTGCTCTACTTCAGTACTATTTCTAATCAAGTTGTAAACTTTTAAAGGTGTTCCAATTATATCTTTGATATACCTTGAAGGATTAAGAGATGAAGCTGGATCTTGGAAGACGACTTGTATCTCACGAGTTATGTTTTTAGGTCTCTTACTAGCATGTACAGAGATGTTGTTCATCTTGTAGTATATCTCTCCTGAGGTCGGAGCATACATTCCTACTATCATATGTCCAGTAGTACTTTTTCCTGACCCAGATTCTCCAACTAATGCAAATGTTTCTCCTTCATTTATATGAAAAGTGATACCGTCAACTGCTTTAACTAGTCCAAATTTTGTCTTGAAGTATTTTTTCAAATTCTTAACTACAAGAAGCTCATTCAATGCTCTTCATCACCATACAGCCAACATGCAACAGAGTGATCTTTATTTAATTTTAAGAGCTTTGGTTTAATCTTACAATTACTATTACTTTGCTGACACCTCATATAAAATCTACAACCCGGAGGTGGATTCACATAGTCGGGTAGTCTACCAATTAAACCTTCAGCCTTCCATCGTCCCGTTAATCTTGGTACAGCTGATAATAGGAGTTTAGTATATGGATGAAGTGGTTCAGAGAATATCTTATCGGTACTTGCCGTTTCAACTATTTGACCTGCATACATTACATAGATCTTATCAACAAATTCTTTAACCATCCCTAGTGCATGAGATACTAGAACAATAGATAATCCTCTCTTATTAACTAACTCCCTTAATAAATTCAGTATCTGCTCTTGAATAGTAACATCTAAATTTGTTGTCGGTTCATCTGCTAACAAAAGATCGTTTGATCTTGTTAATGCTAAAGCTATACATACTCTTTGACGCATGCCTCCACTTAACTCAAAGGGATAACTCTCAAGAATTCTTTCAGAGTCTGATAATGCAACTTCTTTCAACAATTTTATAATCATCTGCTGTAAATCTTGCTGTGATTTTATGTTATGCACTGAATATCTTAGGGCATCGTATAGTTGATCTTTAACTTTAAAGAATGGATTAAGTGCGCTCATAGGATCTTGGAATATCATTCCAATATTTTCACGTCTTATCTTAAAGATTTCATTTTTGTTTGCCTTAATAATCTCAATATTTTTAAAAAATATCTTGCCTTTATAAATTATTGAGTTTGGAGGTAAGATCCTTAGGATAGATTTAAGCAATGTTGTCTTACCACATCCTGATTCACCTATTAATCCAACTTTTTCTCTGACTTTTACTTCAAAGCTTACATCATCTAAGACTTTAAGTTCTCCTCTATAACTCTTATATCTAACATTTAGATCTTCTACTCTTAATAATGACTCCATGAAATCACCCTAATATTTCTCTTCTGTAAATACATCTTTTAACCCATCTCCCAGTAGATTAAATCCTAATATTATTATCGTAATGGTCAGAGCCGGGAATATGCTTACCCACCATGTAGTTGGTAGTAAATGTGCGCCTTCAGCAACCATAGTCCCTAAGTCAGGTATAGGAGGTTGAGCGCCTAGACCTACGAAACTAAGTGCTGCTCCAACTAATATGACCCACCCTACATCAAGGGTAGCCTTAGTTAGTATAGGTCCAATACAATTAGGTAGAATCTCCACAAACATTACCCTAAGTTTACTAACTCCTATCACTTCGGAATATATTATATAGTACTCATTTTTTAAAGACGAAACAGCTGAGTAGGTTAATCTGGCATACCATGGCCACCAAGTAAGAGAAACAGCTATCATAGAGTTGATCATGCTTGGTTTTAAGACCGCTGCAATCGCTAGAGCCATAACTAGTGGAGGAACTGCGACAAAGGTATCTGATATTCTCATTATTAAATAGTCAAACCATGTATCTTTAAAATAGCCTGCTAAGACTCCAAGAACTATACCCGTCGGGATAACTATTGATAAAACGACAACTACTAATGTAAAAGAATACCTCATTCCAAATATTATTCTACTAAATACGTCTCTACCATACTGGTCTGTACCGAGTATATGTTCTAAATTAGGCGGTCTGAGAGCATTATCATAATCGATATACCATTCTATATGTTCTGGATAGGGAACGATATAAGGTGCTAGAACTGCAAGAATAACGCATGTAGTTGAAATTATTAAACCAATGATGGATAAAGAGCTCCTAGAGAACTTAAACCAGAACTTCTTAAATCTATCACTTAATAATCGAAACCTTCTACCAGTAATAACTAGTTCATTCATTCTTACACCACCTCAAACACTACGACTCATACGCCTAATTCTTGGATCTAATGATAATATTATTAAATCTACGATAAAGTTAGCAATAGCGTACACTATTCCCACTACTAACACAACTGCTACGATTGCGTTTAGATCTTTGTTGAGCATAGCAGTCACGCCATATCTCGAGAATCCAGGCCAGTTATACACATTCTCAACAAGAAAGGCATTTCCTAAATCTGCACCGATACTCATACCCATAGCAGTAATAGCTGGAATTGATGCAGGTCTAAATTGGTATTTGTATATTTTTAATCTTAGAGGTAAACCTAATGCATCACTTAACACCATGTAATCTTTTCCTTTAATATCTGTCATACCCATCCTCAATATTCTAGCATTCTGCATCATGGAACCAAATGATAAGGACAGGGCAGGTAGAATTGTATGCCAAAGACAGTCTATGAGCGCATCAAATCTCCCACTAATAATTGAATCTATAAAGATTGAGCCTGTTATCCTAGGTGGTGGCACTATATGTGAGCTGAGCTGACCTCCTGCAGGAAATAATGGAATTATTCTTGCAAACATCAGTTGGAGGATTATAGCCCATACGAAGGCGGGCATAGAAATAGCTATATATGACATTACTCTTACGACATTATCGGGTAATCTATAAGGAAATGCACCTGCTAAAATTCCGAGAAGTATACCTCCAGTGATCGAGAACAATTCAGCAACGAATATTAACTCTAATGTTTTAGGTAAATATTGTAGAACATCAACCGTTACACTACGTTTCGTATAGATAGAGAAACCTAGATCTCCCTTCAGTACATCACTTAACCATCGAATATACTGTATATGGAGAGGCTGATCTAGCCCTAGCTTTCTCCTCATTTCTTCAATAACCCAGTCAGGCGCGGTCCAACCAGCAGCCATGCGGGCTGGATCTCCGGGAAGGATTCTCGCTAATATAAATATCAGTATAGAGAGCCCTATAAGTGTAAATATTATTGAACCACCTCTCTTTAATAAAAACTTAATAGTTTCATTGCTTATTATTAACGATTTCATACCGGTATACGATAAGAGTAAACTAACTATTAACTATTAAACACTATTAATTTAAATATAATTTATCTTATATCATCTTAATTTTAGATCTCGGTGAAAACTGTAGTTCTTAATTAAAACTTTTTTGAGAGTTTTAGTTCTTTATATCTTTTTTAGCTCGAGTCTCTATTAGTCTCTTTTAGACCATGCTGAAGGGTGAGCTTCACAGTACTATAAAAACTTGAAGACGAGAAACCTTGAAGATTATTTTGAAGACAATAGTCTAAAACCTATTCTACTATTTGTGAAGTGGAGAAGAGAGTCACCATCTACTCTTGAAAGTACTACGCTTAGAATAACTAAAGAGAAGATAGAAAGGATCCCAATATTCATGGAGAGAATAATTTAGCAGATCTTAAACATTCTTTCATTTTTACATCATTTATGGATTACAAATAAAAAAGAATGGGATGATATTCTAAATGTTTACTTTGTCTTACTTGAATAATTCTGCTTTCTTCTCTGGATAAACTTCCATAAACCTGAAGTTGTAATTATATTGAACACCGTAAGGAGGTTTACCTTCTCCTGCTGGCCAGTTAATATAATGTTTCCAGTAAAGGACTGTATAGGCAAAATCGAATGCTGGAATCTCAGGAACGATATCATTTAATCTCTTCACGATTTCTTTGTATTTACTGAATCGTGTAGCTTCATCAACCGTCGTTAAAGCATCATCTATCAGTCTATCCATTTCAGGATTTAGTAGCCAAGAGATATGTATTAGTGATTTGCCAGCATATTCTGAGTGGAATTTCAAATGTAATACGTTTCCCGTTTCAGGGAATATAGGCGTTGAGAGTAGTATCATTATGTGCGGGGTTGACTCTATTTTAGCTGTTGCCTCAGCCATCGCTGACCAAGGTTTCTTAACAACATCTATACGGATTTCAGGATCAAGTTCTTTCATACTTGTAACAAAGATTAATACTATTTTCTCTTGGTAGGGATCTTCTGCACACCACCAGAGTTCTATTGGATACTCACTTAATTTACCATAGTACTTAGACTTCTTGATTTCTTCTCTTGCTTTTGAAAGATCTTTCTCATAAGTTGGTAGATCTTTTGGAGCACCTGGTAAATAGTTAGCTACTGGACCAATAGATTTCCAAGCGTATCCTGGCACATATGCTCCTACTGCCTTATCATAATCGAAGGCGTATGCTAATGCTCTCCTAAAGTGTACATCATCCAGTGGTGGTTTCTGAGTATTTAGAACGAATAAGAATTGTTGTCCATAGAGTAATTTAGAAGCCCCAACCCCATCACGTTTCATATTCTCAATTATAGTCTCTATTGGAAGACCATATGTTATATCAATCTCTCCTGTTAAGAATAAGCTTACTTGTGCAGCTGGCTCAGGAGGAGGAATAAGTACAACTTCATCAGGAGCCCTCGGATTAACCTCTCCCCAATATTTTTCAAAACGTTCAAGTATCAATTTTTCACCAAAAACATGTTCCTTTATCTTATAAGGACCGGACCCTGCATCATGCGCTCTAAGCCATTCCTTTCCATAATCTCCTAAGTCACCATATTCACCAGTTGGTTTAATATTCTTTTTTACCTCTTCACTATCTAATATGTAGAGTAGTGTAAGAGAGTATATGAATGGTCCGTATGTTTTCTTTAACTTAATTTGAACAGTATAGTCATCAATAGCTTTGAAAGATTCTACGAATGGTGCAAAGACGAATGCAGGACCTAACCCCATCTTCAATAATCTCTCTAGGGAAAAAACTACATCTTTAGCTGTTAGCGTTCTACCACTGTGGAAAGTTACATCCTTCTTCAGATGGAAAGTCCAAGTGAGTCCATCAGGTGTCACCTCCCATTTCTCGGCAATGCTTAATCGTGGGTCAGGTTCACCTGTAGAACCAAGCTGAATTAAGCTATCGTAAATATTGTTAACTGCTCTAAGACTTGCCCAATCTATAGCTAGACCCGGATCAGTCTGTACAGGGAATGCGAATAAAACTCTAATCGTCTTCTTTTGAACAACGGGGGTTACAGGAGTAGTTGTCGGTGTAGTTGGCGCAGTAGGAGTAGTGATGAGATATATGCCTACAGCAGAAGCAATAACAACGATTACTAAGATTGCAATAATAACTAGTTTCAGAATCTTAGAAATTCCTAAGGTTCTTAATGTAGCTGATTTTTTCCGTTTAAAATATTTTTCATTCATATTCATAGAAAAATATGTATAGAACAGTATATAAAGATTTTATAAAAATACTAAAAAATAATAAAAAATAATAACTTTCAAATCCTTTCTACTAATAAAAGGCTCCACGATTAAGAGATAAACAAAACTTCTTTCAAATTAATTTGAAAGAAGCGTGAGGTTTACATCTTAGTTTGGATTATATATAACTGTTGCTTAAATTAAAGACTACTCTAAACTTACTATTTTTCTCATATCACGTTTTCTCTAGTTACTAATATAATCATTACCACTTCAGCTTTTAATCCTAAATTCTCCATAACTTTTCTTCTTAGTTTTCTTCCTATTGATGTAACTTTAAAACTTTTGAATATAATTGTACTTGAGAAGATTTAAGACAATATTTATTTAGAGGTATAGAAAGGATAGATATATGTATTCATTTAGGAAAGAAGAGGATAAGCTTATTGTATCGGGTGAAGGAGAATTAATATGTATTGAGCCTTATGGAGAAGATGCTTTACGTGTAAGAGCTACAAAAGGGAAGGACTTAGTAGCAAATGATTGGTTTCTACTTCCGCAACCTAAAAATGCTTCAATGATTTTAATCACTGATAAAGATAAAAGTATTATTAAGTCGGGAAGACTTACATGCGAAGTGAAGAATGATGGTAGTTTAAAATTCTTAGATAATATAACTACAAGGATATTGCTTGAAGAGCTTTGGATTGATTATCGAGTGAATAATGCTGAGCTACTTAAAGCAAGAAATTATAAGTCATTAAGCAGTGAATTATTTAAGATACAAGTTTATTTCAAATCTAATGATGATGAACGTTTCTATGGAATGGGTCAATATGCAAATGGATACCTTAACTTAAAAGGATGCGTACTAGAACTTGCCCATAGAAATACGCAAATAAGTATTCCATTCCTTATTTCTACTAGAGGTTATGGATTTTTATGGAATAATCCATCAGTTGGAAAGGCTGAATTAGCTAAAAACCATACAATGTTCCAAGCAGAAGCAGCTAGACAGATAGATTACATAGTAATTGCAGGCAACTCGATACGTGAGATCGTTAAGAAGTATATGAAACTAGTTGGTAAAGCTGAATTATTACCAGAGTGGGCGTTGGGTTTCTGGCAATGTAAACTTAGATATAGAACTCAAGAAGAGTTACTCGAGATAGCTCATGAGTATAAGAAAAGAAATCTACCACTTTCAGTAATTGTTATCGATTTCTTCCACTGGCCTATGCAGGGTGAATGGAAATTCGATAATAAATACTGGCCTAACCCTGAAGAGATGGTTAGAGAACTTGAATCTATCGGTGTTAAGGTGATGGTATCAATATGGCCGACAGTAGATATTAACAGTAGTAATTATCATGAGATGGTCAGCAAAGGATTACTTGTAAGGACTGAGAGAAATATACCTATACTGATGACTTTTAGAGGGATTACGACATATTGTGATTTCACGAATCTAGAGACTAGGAAGTTCGTCTGGGAAAAAGTGAAAGAGAATTACTATAAATATGGTATAAAAGCGTTTTGGCTTGATGAGGCAGAACCAGAAATTGCAATGCCTGGAATCGGATACAATAACGTCTTACCCTACGATTATGAAAATATTAGATACCATTTAGGCAATGCTCTAGAGGTAGCTAATCTTTATCCATTCTATTATGCTAAAACATTCTATGATGGTATGAAGTCGATTGGTGAAGATGAGTTCGTTTTCTTGATAAGAGCTGCATGGCATGGTAGTCAACGGTTTAGGGTTATAGTCTGGTCTGGAGATATACCATCCACCTTTGATTCATTAAGAAGACAGATAAAAGCTGGATTAAACATGGGTCTATGCGGTATAACATGGTGGACTACTGATATTGGCGGTTTCTGGGGTGGAGATCCGAGAGACCCCGAATTTCAGGAACTTATTATTAGATGGTTTCAATATGGAGCATTCTGCCCCATATTCAGATTACATGGATTCCGGCTACCTTATCCTGAAAACTTTGAAAAGGAAACAGATCCATATAAATTGACTGGAGGACCAAATGAGGTATGGTCTTTTGGAGATACAGCTTACAACATCCTTAGACGATATCTATTAATTAGAGAGAAAATTAAACCCTACCTTATTGAACAGATGAAACTCTGCTGTGAGGAAGGAATACCATTAATGAGACCACTTTTCTTCGATTTCCCTGATGATCTTAATACGTATGATGTGGAGGATGAGTATATGCTTGGTTCAGACATTTTAGTAGCTCCAGTATATGAAAAAGGTGTAAAGTCAAAAAAAGTATACCTACCGAAAGGAGCTAGATGGATTGATGTATGGAATGACGTCTTACATGATGGAGGGAGATGGATAGAGCGGGAAACACCTCTAGAGATAATCCCAGTATACATAAGAGAAGGTTCAAAGGTCTCGATAAAATAAAAAAGATAAAGTATAAGATTGATCTCTTATCAGCCTTTGAACTTAGATTTTCTTTTTATTTTTATCCAAAGCCATTATTTTTTACTTGTGTCGACTTATTGATAAATACATTGAAAATTGATGTGAATAGAGAATTAGTCATTGGATAAATAGTTTAATCGTATAAAATAAATGAGGATGTCTAGACGCATTTTAGAAAAATAGAATGATTTATAGTCTCATCTTTTAGTTTTTCTTACTTTCATCCTAGCTTCTTTCTTACTGCGTAATCGACTTTCCAATATAGTGAATCGCTTCGTTGATGGAATCCATACCCTCATACTACCCATGCCTCTATTAGCCCATGCAAAGTAGGGGATAGCTTTCAACTTAATTTTCTTAGATCGAACTTTTAACTCATTAATAGGAAGATATAAGTAATCTCTAAGACCTTCAATAAGCTCAATTCCATTAACTTGTAAACCAACAATACTACTTAAATCATTCAGGTAACTTAGTTTAACATCTTTTTCATCGGTTATTAAAATATTCCATAGATTAACTTTAGGATTATCCACCTCTTCAAAACAGTATATTAAGGGTCCTCTACTTAATGCTACCTTTCCAAAGTTTTCTTCTAAGAGTGGATTTGCTATGTTGAACTTAACCTTCATTGGGAAAGCTACCTCAATAAGCGTATTTGACCTCCATACTCTATTAATAGGTAGGTATGTTTTAGGTGTAGCTTTCACTCTTTCTTTATTAACTCTTACTACTGGATTATCACACCAACTTGGTATGTATAAGAATACAGTAAATTTTTCTTCTTGACTTGGATCAACAAGTATTTCAGCTTTTTCATTCCATGGAAAATCTGTCTTCACAGTTATTTTTACATCTATATTGTTGAATTTTATACTAGAAGTATTACTAGTGTAGAAATGCATCCAGATTCCTTCATTTGAAACGCTGTATATGTATCCTGGTAATGAAGTTAAAAGTCTAGCGATGTTTGGTGGACAACACGCACATAAAAACCATTCTTGACGAGTGTACTGACCTCTACTTGCTAAAGGATTCATATAGAAAAATCGTGTACCATTTAAAGATATGCCTGATAATATCCCATTATATATCGTTCGTTCCATAATATCTGTGAATTTCGCATCGCATGTTACTCCTAACATTCTCCAATTCCACATGAAGTTAGCAATTGCTGCACATGTTTCTGAGTATGCTCTCATATTAGGCAACTCATACGGTTCTCCAAACGATTCAGTAATGTATCTTGAGCCTACTCCACCAGTAATATACATCTTATATTGAGTCATGTCTTCCCATAATCTATGCAAAGTTAATAGTAACTCTTTATCTCCTATCTCAGCATAGATATCTGTAACTCCACAGTTAAGGTATAATGCTCTAACTGCGTGCCCAGCGATCTCTTTCAATTCTTTGAAAGGCTGATGGTCGACAAGATACTCCGCTCCTCCGAATATATTGTATACTGTTATAAAACCACGTTCTCCATCGGACCTTATCAATGATCTTCCTCTTTCTTCAACTAGATAAATTGCACAATCAAGGTAATCTCTCTTACCTGTTTCTCGGTAGAGTTCTACTAAGGCCATCTCAATATTTGGATGCCCGCATGCTCCTCTTAACCCATCTGGCTTAAATGTCTCAGTAATTAGATCTGCAAACTTCGTAGAAATATTTAGTAAACTTGAATCTCCGGTTGCTCTATACCATGCTATCGCAGCTTGTATTAGATGACCTGCAGTATACATTTCATGATTGAATGCTAGATTTTTCCATCTTAAATCATGTTTTCCATGTAGTTCTGTGAATAAGTATCCATCTGGCTCTTGAGCAGAGCCAATCTCAGAGATTATTTGAGAAATTAATTTTTCAAGATTTTCATCTGGTGCTTGAGCTAGCTTATAAGCGCATGCTTCAATCCATTTATATACATCTGTATCATCAAATGGAAAAACCGTTTTATCAGATTGTATCGGTAAGCCTCTCGCAGCCCATCTAAACCTATTTATTCTATCCGTTTCTTCTAACTTCCTATATATAGACATTAAAGTATTCTGAAAAACTGCATCAATACGCATCTTCCAGAATCCTTCAGTAATTTTAACACTAGTAATAGAAACAGGCTTTAAGAGTGCATAAGGACTTCGAGAAGTATCAACAGCAAACACATTCCTTCCTAACATATCCTTAATCACATCTAATTCTTCTAATATATGATTTATATATTTTATTTTTAACATTCTCATTTTTCTAATAAAAATTATAAAGAATACCGTAACACCGAATTAGAATTTTAACAATGATGGTACAGCTTCTTTAGATTTTCATCTCTCCTTCAAAACATCATAACAATGTAAGAAATAATTGAATACTTGAGAATGATGATTTATCCTTCAACTGTAATCATTAAATAGGTTATTAGAAATAAAAGTTGATTGTTTTGTTTGATTTTGAGGGAAAACTCGTGATTTATTTAATTAACATAGTGAAGATGTATCGAGTACAAAAGAATATTATCTATTAGAATTAAATGTGAGAATTTATTCGATAAATAGCATAATAATTGGAGGTTTAATTTTATAACTTAATGTCTTACTTATAATGGTAAAGCCAGCAGCTGATGACTCGATTATTAATTAATATTTCAGGTGGTCGAGTTTGTAAACACTTTTCATTAGAATAAGAGCACCTAAATGAAAATTTACATCCTTGAACTGTAAATTCTTTTTCTTCAATCTCCGATAGTTTTAAAGGCTTCATGTATTTATCTCTCTTCTTCGGATCGGGTTCAGGTAACGAGTCTAATAATATTTGAGTATAGGGGTGAAGAGGGTTTCTTAATATATCTTCTGTGGGTCCCCTTTCAACAATAGTTCCTCTATATAGAATAGCAATAAAGTCGCTTATATAATATGCTGTTGCTAGATCGTGAGTAATGTATAGAAAAGAGATATTATATCTTCTTTTAAGATCCTTAAATAAGTTAAGAATGTTTATCCTAAAGGAAGCATCAAGCATTGAAACTGGTTCATCTGCAATTATTAATTTAGGCATTGTTAAGAGGGATTTTGCTATTGCGATTCTTTGAAGTTCACCACCTGAAAATTCATGAGGATATTTTTCCTTTACATCATCTAATTTTAAACCTATACTTAGCAATCTGCTGTTGATATACTCATTTATTTCTGATTCATCGTGAAATCCGAGAAAAGATCTAACTGTTTCATATAAGTAAGAGTAGACTTTTTTCATTGGATTAAATGTTGCGTATGGATCTTGAAATATTGCTTGTACTTCTCTCCTAAACCATCTAGCTTCTGAACTTTTCAAGCTATGAATATTCTTACCTTTATACTCCACTAGTCCCTCATCAGGCTTATGTACACCTAAGATAATTCTTGCCAATGTAGTTTTACCACTACCGCTCTCACCCGCTATAGTGTAAATTATTCCTTCATGTTCTATTGTAAGATTCACTTTGTCCAATGCTTTGAATTCAAATCCGAAGAATCCGTAACGAAATACCTTATTAATATTCTTCAATACAAGTAATTGAGCAGTATTCTTATTATCCATAATCTTACCTCTTTTCAATTCTCGAACATGCGATAAAATGGTCTTTCTCGGCCTCTGTAAGATCTGGCTCTTCAATTATGCATCTCTCAATACAATAAGGACATCTAGGATGAAATCTGCAACCTAGCGGCGGTCTTATAAGATCTGGAGGAGAACCGGTTATACCTATCCGTAAGGATTTATCTCCTAATCTAGGAAGTGAGGATAGTAGTAACTGGGTATATGGATGTAGAGGTTTTTCAAAAATATTTTCAGATCGACTTATCTCAACAATTTTACCAGCATACATTATCCCAATCCTTTTACTTAACATTGCATGAATACTAAGGTCATGGCTAACTATTATCATCGTGTTTTTCAGTTCTCTCTGTTTGTATCCTAACCACTGAAGTATCCCTCGTTGTACAACTACATCAAGTGCGGTCGTAGGCTCATCTGCTAAAACTATTTTAGGTCTAGTTATTAGAGCTAAAGCTATAATTATTCTCTGTCTCATTCCACCACTTAATTGGTGAGGGAAGGCATTTACTATATCTTTAGAAAGACCTAAGAGACCAAGATATTCTACAATGAGTTTATGAGCTTCATCTCTCTCTATCTTCATATGCATTCTCAAAATTTCTAGGAAGTGATCTTTTATTCTAATAGTTGGATTTAATACGTTCATTGAATTCTGAGGTATCCAGGAAATGTATTTCCACCAAATCTTCTTTTTTACCTCTTCATTTTTTAATGAGAGAATATTTAAGTAATAATTTGTGGACTCAGATAAGAGGACTTCTCCTTTCTTAATGATTAATGGTGATTTAACATAACCATATAATAATTTAAGAAGAGTTGATTTACCGCATCCAGATTCACCAGCTATTCCAAATACTTCATCTCTCTTAATAATTATATTAACATCATTTACTGCATCAATATAATCTAGAGTATTGTCACGTTTTACTAGATATCCGCCAGAAAGATTCTTTATTCTCAATACTTCATCATTCATTATTTGACTCTCCTAAGCCTAGGATTTAGAAATTCTTGGATGCCTGTAGAAACTAAGTATAATGAGAGGAAGAGCAGTATTAATGTTGCGATTGGAGGTACTACCCACCACCACATATTTTGAAGAATAGCACCATATCTCTGTATCCAGTAAATCATAGTGCCGAGAGTATCCATCTCTATTATAGATAACCCGAGAAAAGCTAAACCTACCTCAGCCCCTATCGCACCTAACATAGTGTTAATTATATTTGTTGCATGGAATCCAAGAATGTGTGGAAATATTTCAGAAAAGATTATCTTCCATGTAGACATTCCTGAGAATTTTGCAAAAATAACAAAATCTTTTTCTCTTAAACTTAATGTTATAGCTCTTATCATTCTTGCAGACCACGGCCAAGAAATAATAGATATTATGACACCAAGTAGGAAAAGGTTGATTATAGGTTTCAAAATCATCGCTAACATAATTGTTAGAGGTAAGCCAGGTATTGCTATGAAAGAATCGGTTAAGAACATCATGATCTTGTCAATTACTCCTCCTTTAATTCCAGAGAGTATGCCGATAATTAAACCAATGTGGCATGCTAACATCGAAGTAACAACTGCTATAATAAGTGAATTAACGATTGCGTTTGTTAATGACCAGAAAACACTACGTCCATTTGAAGTAGTTCCAAAAATAAAGTCTACTGACTGTAGAGAAGGAGGGTGAGCCTGAGGAAAATGATACCAATAACTGTGATAGTGGGGAGTTAGAAAAGATAATAATCCAAAAATCATAATCACGAAGAATATTGTGGCCCCTGCCTTAAACTTTAAACCCATCTTACGTGTTTTGATAATGTTTTTAAAGAGACCCTGAACAACTAACCTTACTCCCATATACCCTCACCTCATTATCTGTATCTGATCCTCGGATCTATCAGTGGGTAAAGTAAATCCATGATGCATGTAGCAACTGCAACGCCTATTATCGACATTGAAACTATCCCAAGTACTAGAGGGTAATCGCCAGCATTGACAGCTTGGTAAAGAAGTGTCCCAAGTCCAGGATAATTAAATAATATCTCTGTAAGTAGAGCTCCACCAAATATAGTTCCTAGATTTATGCTTAAAGCTGTTATCTGAGGTAAAAGAATGTTCTTAAGTAAATATTTCTTTAAAAGATGTAGTTTAGGAAGCCCTCTTATCTCTCCATAGAGATAGAAATCTTCAGAAATAATATTCAATGCCATAGCTCTTGAACTAAGAAACCACCATCCTAGAGCACCGATAACTATTATTGATAACGCAGGTAAAGTCATAGCTCTGAAAACTGTTATTATAAATTCTAGAGAGAAGATATTTGACGGTAAGCGGATAGGAGTAAGAGAGAATAATGGAATAATATATCCGAATATATAGATCAGAACAAGTGCAAACACATAGTATGGTATTGGGTATAGTATAATAGCTAAAGATTGTAGAATATTGGATAATTTCGATCCTTCGAAAAGTGAGACTACAGCTCCAATAATGTTTCCTATAACCCATGAAAGAATGGTTGAAAATACTAAAAGAGCAACAGTCCATGGTAATCTATAGGAGATTACTTCTTGAACTGTAGCAGGTCGAGCGAGAATAGAAATTCCAAAATCCATTGTTAGAAACCTGTTTAGAAAACTTACGTACTGTTCTATGAAGGTTCCTTTAAGACCAAATATTTCATAATATATTTCATACATTCTCCGAACTGCTTCTGGATCTCCTAATGCCGCACCTGTAACAGCCATACTTCTAGCTATAATATTGTTGACTATGTCAATTGGCATAATCTTTAATATTACAAAGGTTATGGTAAATGCTGTAAAAATTGTAGCAAGTAAAATTAGGATCCTAAATAGAAAGTATTTAATAAGGTGTTTTGGCAACATTTTTACCACATATAAAAATAAATGAGGGGGAAGTAAAAGATTTCTTCACTCTACTTTTTCCTAGCCCGTATTAAATATCCACCCGCAGCTCCTATGACCAAGGTTACCAACGCCATTGTAATTAGTAATGTCCAATCGATTGTAGGTACTTCTTCAACAACTTTAGTAGTTATAGTAGAGATAATAGTCCTCGTTCTTTCTTCTACTACTGTAATTGTAATCATAGTAGGTGTAGTTATAACAGTTGGTGTAACAGTTGGAGGATATTCTGATACAAGAGGTTTTAATTCAACCGTCAAACCTTTAGGTACCTTAGCAGGCTCAGTCGTAGATTCCTTTATGGGACATCTTTCAGAAGGCTTCAATCCAAGTATGGTGAATAAGAATGATGAACAATAAGGTTTCGGCTCTGCATATCTCTCCTTAAGAGTGGGCCATCCCTCCCAACAGTAACTATTACCAACCATATATCTGGCTGGAGAGAAGACCGTTATCCAGAACTTATATTTTAGATGTATACTAAGAAGATCTTTAACTATATCAACTATTCTCGGATCCCATGGAGGTGTATCAATATATTTTTCTACTAGGTTATCGAGTTTCTCTCTATCTGGGAATACTGTTTTAGCAACTTCAATATTCTTCCTAACACCTTCTGGTATCTTTTCCGGAGGAAGTCCATAACACATAATGTAACCAACCCATGGTAGCCTAGCTCCAGGTACGCAGTTCTTACTATGCCATTCTCTAGGAGTTTCCCACCAATCAAGAGTTGGGAAGCCACCTCCAGGCCATTCGAAAGCTACATCCCACGTATGGCTATAAACTCTATCCCAATATGCTTCTATAACTTCTAGTTTAACATCTACTCCAAACCGTCTCCATTGATCAGCGACAATATGTACTAGTGGGAATGAGAATTCTGCTCCAGGTAATGAGATTAGATTAACTTCAAAGATTTTTCCATCAGGTAATCTCCACTTACCATCACTTCCTCTATAGAAACCTACAGATTTAAGGAGTTCTTCAGCCTTCTCTAAATCGTGTTTATACCATGTTATAGCATCGTCTAATCCTAATACTCTCAGGTAATCTTGTATATAGGATGGTGGAGTAGTGTCTAGATTGTACTTCATTAATTCTGTCTTTAATCCAGATACATAAAGTTGTTCTAATGGATAGAATCTTGATACTGGAAGTGGATTGGGGACTATAGATGAACCATCAGGTGTTTTGTAAGCATCAAATATAACCTTGTAATCTATAGCATAAGTTAAAGCCCAGCGGACTTCAGTTAAATTAAACGGATACTTTAATATATTAAATACAAGTTCTCTCGTCCCTTCATCTCTCGTCCAAGCCCATGGGAAATCTCTTTTATTCCATGCCCATGCATATGGATTTCTATCCATTATGATTCTAACGTATTCTGAAGTAAACTCGGTAAAATCTAATTCATTATTTGCCATAGCAATTACAGATCTTTCTTGGCTTCCCAAAGCTACGAATAGAATATATTTTGGTGACGGCTTTATACCAAGAAGTTTTGTACCCCACCAATTTTCTAATCTTTCCCAGAGATACCATTTACCAGTGGGGTCTGCATCTACTATTTTATAAGGACCAAGACATACAGGAGGATAGAATTTATACTTAACAGGGTCTTCAATTTTCTCAAATACATGTTTTGGAATTACATAGAAGTTTACAGGCCATCCATAATGTCTCATAGTCCATTCATAATGGTAATACGGGTTTGGTTCCTTCAACTTGATTTCAACAGTATAATCATCTAATTTTCGTACCGATTCAACATTGGTCGTTATACGAACATTACACAATCCAAGCTCTGGATACTTCCTACAATATTCAATAGTAAATATTAAATCATCTGCAGTAAAGGGGTGTCCATCACTCCAACTAATTCCCTTCCTTAACATAATCCATAAAGTTTTATAATCTGTAGAGTAAATTGGAGGTTTCTCAGTAAGCCAGAGAATTAATTCTCCAGAAGTTAGATTCATATACCATAATGGACTACCACAGCCTGTTTGCAGAAAACCTGTACATGCAGTTGCCCACCCTACCTGATAATAGTTAAACTGGTAGGGATCAGGTCCCCATCCTCCTGGACATACTACTCCATTCTCTATTACTAATACATCTCCTCGCGGTATTCCAGGTGGAATTGGTAGCTGCGGCATAGCAGTTACTGTGAATGAATTAGGGATTGTTAAAACCGCTAGTAAGATGAAATTGCAAACCAATACATAGATGGATAGTCTATGTTTTAACCAATTTTTTCGCATGTAATTATAATTGTTTTGGTAATATTTAAGTTTAACCGTAAATACATATATATCAAATTAAAATATTAAAATCACCATATGATAAAAACATTCTCTAAAACTTAACAAGAGTAACTCCACTGCATCAAGCGCCTTTTTAATAAGTATTTATATATTTATTTTATAAGTATTTATATAAATGAAATTATCAACTTAATGATTGGAGTTTGAAGTCTATATTAATCACAACTTAAAAATATCTATTAATGATAAGAGATTAAGGAGTGTTTTACGCTCGGATGACAGCTGCTGTAAGACCTTTGACAATATACTTACTAGTTAAAAATGCAATTATGAGGACTGGTAGTGTAGCTATTAGTGCTGCGGTAGCGACCTCAGACCATTGAAGCTCGTATAATCCTACAAATAAGAGAGTTCCTATCGTTACTGGTCTAGCATTATATGTAAGTGTAATAGTATATGCAATGAGAAACTCAGACCAAATTATGATGAAGCAAAGAATAGCTGTTACAGCTATGCCTGGAAGAGATAAGGGGATTATCACTTTAGAGAAAATACTGAGCCTACTCGCTCCATCAACGAGAGCGGCTTCTTCAATCTCTTTAGGTATCCCTCTGAAATAGCTTGTAAGGATCCAGACTGCAAATGGAGTAAATAAACCACTATATGTTATGATCAATCCAGGTATAGTATCATATAATCCGAGTTCTGAAAGCATAGTATAGATGTAACCAGCTATTGCAACATGTGGAAGAAGCATCATAACTAAAAATAATGTGAAGACTCCTGACCTCCCTTTAAAATCTTTAAATCTAGCGATAGTATAAGAAGCAGGCGAGGCTAAAAGTACTAATAACGGGGTAGTAATAAAAGCAACCTTTACGCTATTCAGAAAAGTTGGAATAAATTTTCCACTTGTGAACACTTTGTAATATCTATCAACTATGATCTTGCTTGGTAAATTTAGAGAGTATACTTCTTCTTCAGGTTTCAGCGAGATTAAAATAGTCCAAAAGACAGGGCCAAAATAGAAAATAACTACTGCAATGATGCCTACTATTAATAAGATATTATATATTTTGATTTTCATGAGGACTCCCTCCCAAATGTTTGTTTATAAATGAAGTAGAGGAGCAAACCCATAGATACTAAGCTCCACAAAATTAATATCATCGATGTTGCACCACCTTTTCCAAAATCTTGCTGCAGGAAGTAGATCTTATATGTATATGAAGCTAATATCTCAGTTGCATAACCTGGTCCACCTCCAGTTAATGCATAAACCAAATCTACTGTAGCTGCCATATACATGCTTACTAATAAAATAGCTATATTAAAATATCTTAATATTAAAGGAAGTGTAATGTGTAGAAATGTATTGTAAAATGAAGCTCCATCAATTTTTGCAGCTTCATATAATTCAGGTGAGATAGTCCTCATCCCTCCTAATAGAATCAGCGTTGCAATAGGAGAGAATTTCCATATCGAGGCAATGATAACTGAAACTAATGCGAAATTCGGATCGCCTAATATTGAATAATCTCTTTGACATAAACCAAGGTAGCTTCCAATAGTACTTATGAGCCCATTAGGTAAGAACAGTATTTTCCAAACTCGCCCACCAACTATCGGCGGGATTGCCCAAGCTGCAACAATTAATGATAAAATGATTCGGTTTCCACGAAATTGCTGATTACATATTGATGCAACTATCAAGGCTAACAGAACAGCTGGTAATGCTCCTCCGAACCCTATTATCAGACTATTGATAAAACTTACTTGGAAAACTGAGTCGTTAATTATACTTAGATAATTTTTAAACCCTACTATACCTAGAATTTCTGTAGAACCTATCTTTATTTTTAGAAAGCTTCTATATAATGTATTGATGAATGGAATTAACAAGATGAAGAAAGTAATTATGAAGGATGGGAGACAATAAAAAAATATAGGTAGTATGATTGTGCGAATCCACCGCAAGCATTATCCCCTTGAATTCTTACCTTTGCTTATTACCTTTTAACAACCTTTGTACCTAGAAAGTCAGCAATCTTTCTAGCTAAGTCGTTTAATCCTTGCTCTATACCCTTCATATTAGATAAAGCTGCATGTATCTCAGTTTGCGCGAAATCTGAGATAGTCATATATTCTGGATGTTTCGGTCTAACAGTTCCTCTCTTATATAGTTCATAATATGCAGGAGCAATTGGTATCTTCTTGATAATATCTGGATCTTTATAAAGATCTATTCTTGCATGTAGCCAGCTTCCTCCAAGCGTCATCTCTTTCATTATTTCATAACTAGTTATCCATTTAATGTATTCCCATGCTTCATCTATGTTTCGGCATCCTGGATTTATTCCCCAGCTCCATCCACCTACGCAACTCTTTGATTCATGCCCTGGAAAGTGTGGAATAAGTGTCTCCCAAATCTTACCCTCGGTTGGCGTTCCATAAGACATAGCCCATGCATAACACCAATTTCTGTGGAAGATAGCTTTTCCATCCGAGAAGACTTTTCTAGCAAGTTCTAAATCTCCCGTTAGTGTTTCAGGATGACATAATTTGTATTTATGTATCATGTCATGCATTGCCTGTAATGCCTCTACCGCAGGAGTATCAGCTATTAAGACATTCCATTCTTCATCAAACCATTCTCCACCATTTGAAGCAAGGAACTCTTGGAAATTACATATAAGTTGCTCACTCTTTGCATTATCCATAGTTAGCGGATACATATCTGGATACTTCTCTTTCAAGTTTACACATATACTAAAGAATTCTTCCCAAGTCCAACCATTTGCTGGAGGCTTTATACCCTCTTTTTCTTCAACTATATCTTTACGATAGAACAATCCTCCAATATCAGCCATCCAAGGTACGGCTCCAATCCTCTTATTACCTTTCTTATCAATCCAAGTCCAAGATTCAATCATAGCTGGAACAAATTTGGCCTGTTCCGAAGGTGGGAATCTATCAGACAGATCCAAGCACCAATCATTATCATTAAATGCAGCACCCCATATTACGTCAAGATTGAATATGTCCAGAGTTGGAGAACGTGATCTTCCCGCATCAACCTGCATTCTATAATAATCTGCTACAGCACCACCCACAGTGGTGCCCCAAGCCATCTCTATCTCGACATAAGGTTTAATCTGTTTAGTGTATCTCTCAGCCATTGTGGCATACCAACCACCAGGATCAGCCGGATGTTGCGTCATTACCAGCTTTATCTTTGTAGGTGGAGTTGTGGGACCTGGAGATACAGTTTTAATAACTGTTTGGGTTACAGTTTTTATTTCTGTTACAGTTCTTTCAGGAGGTGCGGCTGCTGAGCCAACTAAATAACCTCCCGCCCCTCCCACTACTCCAGCAACAACAGCCCCTATGACAACCTTCCCAGCAGTTCCAAGAGCCTCACGCCTTGAAACTCTTTTAGACGTCATAAACTGTATATTTCTTTTTTCTTTATTCATATTACTCATACAACATCACAATCTTAATATTGTATGTTCTACTATTTAGTCTTATGTTTTCTATTTACGCTATTAAATGTTCTTAAATATACCTTCTTTTCATGTTTTTCTCTAAATTTATTTATAATGTTTGAATAGATAAAAAGCGTATTTAAAGCTTGGATTAATTAAATCTGACCTCTTTAATCCTTTTTGACTAGCTTAAACAATATTTAGAATTCTACCCCTATCGTAATAATAGATATTGATTATACTGGGGGATTTAAGTTTATTATGCGGCTTCCATTATCTTGATTGCTTGAAAATCCTCAGTATTGCATTTCTCTATAACACGTCATTTATTATTCAGGTATAGATATTTTGAAAACCTCTTCATTTCTTTGATAGTTAGAATCTCTATAAGAGTAGTTTGGTCTAGTTAGATAGAGTGTAAAGTCGTAGCCTTTTTATCCTTATGATCAAATCAAATTTCAGCCATTATCTACAAGTAGTTCGATGTAGTTTTACCTAATAAGCAGGAATTCGCAAAACGCTTAAATCGTACAATAAAATAACTCCCCATTGAGTTATATATGCAGAGATTTAATGACCCCCCTTCTCTGAGGAAAGGTGTTAAAGTCTCTATAGTGTTTTGTGGTATAAAAGTCGTAGGATATACTGGAGAGCCGATCTCGGTTTCACTCTACTCTCAAGGGATAAAAGCATTGGCTAAGAGTAAGAAGCTTTACAGATGGAGAGGGTTCTATAGTCTGAGTCCTCAGGATAGAACTATCCTACTAAAGGTTGGAGAT
>JANXDW010000041.1 GCA_025058515.1 Aigarchaeota archaeon | reverse complement strand
GATAATGTGGGAATAAGGTACCCGTATGAAAGACTCGGTCACACTGACTACTCTTCTAAAGACCTTATAAACTTTTAAATTATTTATCTACTGAATATTCTGATTGAAGGTGACCTAGCTTAAGATGAAGTTGAAGATATTCTTCGATGGATCTTCTCATGGAAACCCTGGCCCCTCTGGAATAGGATTAATAATTTATGATAAAGATGGAAGAGAGATCTCTAGATTCTCAGATTACATAGGTTTCAAGACTAATAATGAAGCTGAGTATCTAGCTTTGATTAAATCTCTTGAAATAGCTATAAGACTAGGTGTATCGGAGGTTGAACTATACTCTGATAGTGAGCTCTTGGTTAAGCAGATGAATGGAGAGTACAAAGTTAGAGATGAGAAGATCGTGAAGCTACATAGTATTGCTCAAGAGTTGATGAAGAAGCTTAAAGTTAGATTAATACATATAGATAGAGAAGAGAATAGAGAAGCAGATAGACTTGCCAATAAAGCAATAGAAGAAAATAGATAAAATTCTCTTAAGATAAGGTCAGTAGCTAGTTACAGATAAAGGATAAAGGTTTTTAAAGAGAATATGATTGGATAAGGTTGGCAGATCACTTATGATCAAGTCATCTCGTAGACCTATATTAATGATCCCTGGACCTACCGAGGTTCCAGCAGAAGTTTTAGCCTCAGTCTCTATGCCCGTCTACCCACATTATGGAAGAGAGTGGGCAGAGATATACGAAGAGACTACAATGCTCGCTACACAAGTCTTCAATACAAGTGGAGAGGTTATAATCTTCCCTGGACCTGGTTCAGCAGCTCTAGAGATGGGTATATCTAATCTAGTCGCACCTGGTGAGAAGATTATCGTGATATCTAATGGTTTTTTTGGAGAGAGGTTAGTAGAGATTGCAAGACATCTAGGTTGTAAAGTGGTCTTGCTTAAAGCAGATTATGGAAAAGTTGTAGATGTAAGACAATTAGAAGAAGTTTTAGAGATGCATAAAGATGCAAAAGGTTTAGCAGTAGTTCATAATGAGACCTCTACGGGTGTAATAAATCCTATAGAGGAATATGGAAGAGTAGCTAAAGAAAATAACCTCTTCTACATAGTTGATGCTATATCATCTTTTGGAGCAGTAGAACTCCAAGTAGATGATTGGGGAATAGACTACTGTGTAGGATACGCAGGGAAAGCTCTCGCCTCAGTTCCAGGGATAGCACCAGTCGCTATAGGGCTTGAAGTCTTTAAATTTATCGAGAATAGAGTATGGGATCCTTCTTCATGGTTTCTAGATCTTAAGGTTTGGAGAACGTATATAGAAGAATGGAGACCGATCGGTCATCCATATCCTTCAACAGTTCCAACCCATAGTATAGTTGGATTGAGAGAAGCATTAAAGATTGCTTTAAATGAAGGATTGGAGAAGAGGTATGAAAGACATGAGAAGATAGCTCTAGGTTTTAGAAAAGCTGTAAGAGCTATGGGTCTAGAAGTAGTAGCATTAGAAGAATACGCTTCTCCAACTGTTACAGCTATAAGATCTTCAGAAGAATTCTGCGGTAAGATCATTAGAGAGATGTTGGAGCGGTTTAATATAATGGTCTCCAGTGGAATTGGAGAACTAAAAGGGAAAGCTTTCAGAGTAGGGCATATGGGTTTAACAGCCTCACACCATTACATCGTCTACACTATATCTTCTCTAGTACAGGTACTCAATTCCCTTGGACTAGAAATAGATGAAAGTAAACCTTTGAAAGAGTTTTACTCCTCCACAAAAAATATATAGATAGGTGCTCAAAGACAAAGTTTATGTAAAAGATTTCTAGAGTATCTACAGAAATGCAGTTAATAAGAAAAGAAGATAGAGAGGTTTTAGAAGAGAAGTTTGAGAAAGAATTAGAAAATGATGTTAGGATCGTGCTAATAACGAAGAAAGAAGATTGTGAATATTGTGAAACTGCTAGACAACTAGTAGAAGAAATTTCACTCATCTCAGAGAAACTTAAACCTGAGTTTTATGATTTAGAGAAAGATAAAGAACTTATTTCTAAATGGCGTATAGATAAAGTTCCTGCAACACTATTATTCGGTGAGAAAGAGTATTGGGTTAGATTCTTCGGACTACCTTCAGGGTACGAGTTCACCACGTTTATCGAAGACATAATCGATGTCTCTAGAAGAACTAGTAGACTCTCACCTAAAACCAAAGACGTACTCAAAAAGATAGATAAACCTATTCATATACAAGTCTTTGTTACACCTTCATGTCCCTACTGTCCAAGGATGGTAAGACTAGCACATCAATTCGCTATAGAGAATACAATGATAACTGGAGACATGATAGAATCATTGGAATTTCAAGATTTAGCAAGACATTACAATGTATTGTCAGTACCTAAAACAGTAGTGAATGATGAAATATTCTTTGAGGGAGCTGTTCCAGAACCAATATTCTTACAGCAAGTCCTAAAAGCATTAAAGCCTTAAGAGACCCTTTCAACTATCTGTAGAGATCCAACGTAGCGATCTTCTCTAATATCAAGAATAATGCAGCTTCATACAAATTCTTAGCTTGAATAACTTTTAAATCTTCATCCTTGATACTGTAGAACTCTAATGCTCTAACTACTCTATTATTATCATGTAGATCTTCTTCACTTAGCTCAACTCCACCTATCCGCAAAGACAACATACCTCTAGCTTCTTCCAGCTCATTATAATCTTCTGAGATGATGCATACCCCAGCCTCCTCTGCACTCTCATCTATACCAAGCTTCTTTAAAGCTCTCTCTATCTGAGTCTCCGATGAAATTCTGAGTAAGATCTCTATTCCCAAGTTTTTCGCTATATTTGACTTAGACTTGAATGCGAGTAGAGAAGAGATAGCTGCAGCATGAATCTGTTTCAACGAGATCACTGGATCAGATTTAAATATATTCATTATTACTTTCTCACTACATAATTCATTAAGAGGTCTTGTAGCATCTTTTAGAAATTCTTTTTTAACTGAACGGTATACTGCAGCACCAATCCACTTATCTTGATACTGGATTATCTCCACTATCTATCCTCCATGAATTATCGGTATCAAGACTACCTTATCTTTATCTTCGACGTATACTTTCTCTATCCCAATACTTTTTACTTCTACACCATTAACTAATATCATTATCTGCGGAGACACGGTATCTACTGACTTTAGAACATGCTTCTTAACTTTTTCAGGTAATCTATTCAATACTTCAACAAGCATCGTTCTCTCATTTACCTCCAACTCAATCTCTGAGACATCCATTATCCTTCTCAGTGGACCGACCAACTCTATCTTCAAGATTATTCACCTAAAAGTATCCCCCAAGTCAGTGAGGTGCATGATCTTCACCACAATCTGTGCAGGTCATTTTCATCATCTTGAGGGCATATAAATAAACGCTAATCCAATATTTTAAGATGTAGATTGGAAGATATACTCAATTGATTTACATTACTCATACTAGTGAATGAATTAAAGATTTATTCTTCTAGCTAGATAATTTTATTGATGAATAAGCATGGTCTAGCAATATCTAAAAAAATCTCGATAATAGCATTATTTTCTATAGTAGTTTTTATCTCTAAGATTTTCTTACCAACTCCTCTAGATAAGATGTTTATTTTAATCCAACCTCTCTCCTATGCGATGGCGAACTTCATAATTGGTAGATTGGGAGGCACAGTTGTTGGAGCAATCTCTGGACTCCTAGTTCAAACATGGAGACCTGTCTTCATACCTTTCACATTTCTATTTGCCTTAATCTATGGATTAATGATAGATTTCTTCATATATCTATTTAGGATTAGGTCTTCTCAGAGAACAGTAAGTAGTCTGAGGCTAATGTTTGCACTATCCTTAGCTTCAATAATTGTTGGTGTTTCAGCGATGTATGTAACTGTAGGAGCCGGAGTTATGCCTGCTGCATACCAGATCTATATCATGGTGCTCATCGCAGGTACTTTAAATGGATTGGTAGCAGGATACTTGATTGCTCAAATCTGGAATAGATATCTAGGTAAGAGAATAACTTGAGAGAAGCTTACCATGTCTTACTAGATATAGACTAAATCTAATCTAAGTTTTGAGTAAAATTTTAAATGTGGATATAGACCCAATAAGTTTTGTAGTATGTCTACGCTAACGGCTTATATTTCTGCTCTTCTCTTATTTGATTAAGAATTCTTCTAAATGCTTCTA
Organism: Aigarchaeota archaeon; assembly: GCA_025058515.1. Classification (GTDB taxonomy): domain Archaea; phylum Thermoproteota; class Nitrososphaeria_A; order Caldarchaeales; family Wolframiiraptoraceae; genus Geocrenenecus. The sequence continues at coordinate 28,996 of JANXDW010000041.1, read as the reverse complement.
CAACTAATTCTATATCTTCAGATGTTATTAGATATGGAGGTAGAAATCTTACAACCAGTCTCCCAGCTTTCAACGATATTACTCCATTATCTTGTAATCGCTTTAAGATCTCGGTTGGGTCGAATCTAGTCTCTACACCTATCATCAACCCTCTACCCTTAACTTCTCTAACAACATCTTTATACTCATACTTTATCTCTTCTAATCTTTTCTTGAAGATCGATCCTTTCTGTACAGTCTTTTCTACAACATTATCTTCTAAAAGAACATTAATCGATGCTGTCAAGGCTGTTAGTGCAAGTGGGTTTCCACCAAAGGTCGAGCCATGATCTCCCTCAGCTAATTTCTCTCCAAGCTCTGTTTTCACAGCCGTTAAGCTTACTGGGAACCCTCCTCCCAACGATTTTCCAGCAACCAGTATATCTGGCTCTATCCCAGCATACTGATAAGCCCATATGTATCCCGTCCTACCGAACCCCGTCTGTACTTCATCTACAATCATCTGTGCTCCAGTCTTATCACATGATTCTCTAATAGCTTTCAAGAACTCTATTGATGCTTCATTAAGACCTCCCTCTCCCTGTATTACTTCTACTATTACTCCAGCTGTATTATCGTCAACTTCTCTCTCAACTTCCTCAACCTTATTGTAAGGGAGGAATTTTACATCCCATGGGAATGGGTCATATCCTTCTCTATACCTAGGATTCCAAGTTACTGATAGAGCTCCCATAGTTCTTCCATGAAATGCATTGATGAATGAGATGAATCTCTTACGTCCAGTAAGTTTTCTCGTAATCTTTAATGATAGCTCTACAGCTTCCCCTCCTCCATTCAGAAAATATACATATTCTAGTCTCTTGGGGAGAATCTTGCTTAGACTTTCCAGAGCTTTTTCTTTTACATCGGTATCAAACGCTGGATATACTCCATAGATCTTATCAAGTTGTTCTTTTATAGCATTGATTATTTTCATGTTTTTATGTCCAAGAAATAGTGAACCATATTGAGCATGACAATCGAGGTATCTTTTACCATTGATATCCCAGACATATTGATTCTCAGCTCTAGAGAGCTTTAAACCCCGAGGACTATAAAACTGGATTAACCTCACCATAAACTATTCCTCCATTCGATATACGTTAAAGTTTCTTAAAAACTATTATCTTTCATTACGTATAGCAGTATAAAGTATAAATTACGGCTATACATTCAGCTCTTCAACTTCTCTATACCATGGTTTAGAAGTACCTGTCTTTGAACGTTTAATCCAATTCTTAGTTTTCTCAGTATTCTCAATAATAGTTCTAATCTTCTCAATGTTTTGAAGAACTTTTAGAGACGAGTCTAAAGAGATCAGGTTATCATCTCTAAACTTTTTTGTAAAATATTCAACTTTCTTTAAGTTTTCTAGAGCATCATACCAAAAACCCCAATCATCAGATAGTATAACCCCAATATATCTTCCATCTATAACTTCTTTCTCTGTTGCATCACCTACCTCATGTGTCATCAAGATAGCAATCATATCGATTATATCTTTCTTATTGATATGATGGATCTGAAGTTTCTCCAACATTAGATCTGTCAAGCTTATCGTCGGGTAATCTATTTCAAGCCTACCCTTCCCAGGCTCACTCCCAAAGAATACATCATGGCTAAACTCTAATTTATCAAAGAATACATCTACTTTTACTTGATCTTTATAGAATGTCAATCTCTTATGTCCGAATAAAGCATTTATGATCTTATTCTCGTCGAAGCCTAATCCTCTCATAAAGTATATCAATTGCTTATTCTGCTTGCTATAAGCAATCAAGTCTACATCAGTAAATATTGTTCCAGTGCTAAGTCTACCTGCATTCTTGAAGAAGAATAAGGTTGACTCATCATGACAGCAATGGAGATAAGTCGCTACCGCTCCTAGAATTCTCGTTACTATTCCTCTCTCACTCGCTCTCTCCACAATTTCTAGAGCTATCTTCAATACCTTTGAAGAAAAGTCATCAATCAATCTAATTCGGGTATATTGTCTACTGTGATTATATATAAATTTATATCTTGTATGAGCAGAATATAGACTATGTCAAAGGTATTTGAGTATCTTGAAAGAGAAGAGAGAACAATTGGTAAAGTTATTGGGATAAGGTTCTATCCGATTGTAGTAGATAGAGCTAGCGGTTCAAAGGTTTGGGATGTAGAAGGTAGAGAGTATATAGATTTCTCTTCACAGTGGGCTGTAACAAATCTAGGACACAACAATCTTGAAGTAATAGAAGCGGTTAAGAAACAACTTGAAAGACTGGTATTCTCTTCTCATACTACTTTCCCAAATACTGTAGGAATAGAATTAGCTGAAAGATTGGTAGAGATAACTCCAGGAGATTTCAAGAAGAAGGTCTGGTTTGGTTTAACGGGATCTGATGCTAATGAGTTCATATATAAGATCATGCCGATATACTCTAATAGAAGAAGATTACTTGGATTCCAAGGATCTTATCATGGACAGACTATGGGAGCATTAAGTCTCTCAGGTCACAAAGCTTTAACAAGGTTTATCGGTTTCCCAAATACTATCAAAGCTCCATACCCATACTGTTATAGATGCCCATTCAAGCAACAATATCCAGAATGTGGATTACTATGCTTAGACTTTATAGAGAACAATGTAATAGATAATGCTCCACCTGAAGATCTATCTGCAGTAATCGTTGAGCCAATACAGAGTGATGGCGGAGTAGTAGTTCCACCTACAGAGTTCATCCCCAATCTATACAAGATTTGTAAAGATAGAGGGATAAGCTTCGTAGTAGATGAGGTTAAAGTTGGATTTGGTAGAACAGGTAGATTCTTCGCAGTAGAACACTCCAATATAGCTCCTGACGTTATATCGATGGCTAAGCCGATGGCTTCAGGCTTCCCTCTAAGCGCAGTCGTTGGAAGAGATGAAATCATGGATTCAGCCTTAGCAGCTCACTTATTTACAAGTAGCGCTCATCCAGTTAGCTGTGCAGCCTCATTAGCAACAATAAACATAATTCTGAGGGATAAGATTCTTGAAAAAGCTTCTAGGATTGGAGAATACATCTTGAAGAGATTAAATGAGATTCATGGAGAACATCGATTAATAGGCGATATTAGAGGTAGGGGAATGATCTTAGGGGTTGAGCTCGTTAAAGATCATAGATCTAAGACCCCGGCCGCTTTCGAAACAGCTTGCCTCGTCTTTAGAGCTTATGAACTCGGACTACTCACCACTTATGTAGGAACCTATTCTAACGTTATAGAGATCACTCCACCATTAACCATAGGTGTTGAAGATGTTGAGAAGGCATTAGAGATATTTGAGAAAGCATTAGATGATGTAGAAAAAGATAGAGTAGATAAAGAGAAGGTTAAGAAGTTCTCTGGATGGTGAAAGGAATAAACGGGCTTCCATTATCCCACATCTCAATTCTGAAACCTTTATTCACCAATATTTTTCTTAAATCTTCTTCAAATTCTGTAGGCACGATAATTATTATTCCACCTTCTCTCCCATCTTCTCTAATAAGCGCTCTCCTAACATATTCAACAGGCTGGATGTGTACTCCATACCTCCTATAAGTCTCTCTAATGATAATAAAGAAACTCCCCTCAACTTCTATCAAGCCTCCGCATCCAACATAATGTCCAACACTCTCTCTGAAGACTTCTTGAAAACTCTCTCTCAACAATAACTTCTCCGATAATTTAACAATCTTCTCAGAATCTAACAAGTATTTAGTATTCAAATTAAGTATGAACTGTGCTCCATATTCTTCCGATCTCTTCAATAAATCTAGAAAAACCTCCATCTTATCTCTTGTTAAGAGACCTCCTTCAATCTTACTCACAGTCTTCACTGGTATTGCTCTAAGATTAGACATGCTCACTTCATGTACTGCGTAGATGATCCCCTCTGGACTTGCTCCAAGTTCTTGTGGTTTCAAAGTCGTAGGCAGATCATCAAACCTATACCATATACTCCTATTCTTCTCAATAATTTCATCAGCTTCCTCTTTAGAGAGTTTAGCTATCTCATCTTTTAACCTCCTTATCTTTGCCAAGTCATGTGGGTCAACGTTTACCCGTGAGAGATAGGCAATATAATCTTGATCTACTCTTTCTTTCTTATGTATTCTGTAGCCCATACCTCTTAAGATGTATGAAGCAGTGAAGGCTCCACAGAAATTTTCTTTCTGGTCAAGCTCTTTAATGTATTCGTTATGAGTCGATAGATAATGGGAGACAGGATAGATCTTTATCTTATCACCTACTACTGAAAGGACTTTATCAACATCAACCTCTTTCAACGTGCTCAGAATCTCTCTAATCTCAGAATACTGGGACATAGTTCTTAATCTCCCACGGACTTACATAATGTTCAAAGGAATCACATTCAACCTTCTTTATCTTAATATATTCTTCTATCAACTCAGATCCTAGCTCAGACTTAAGATAACTATCTTTATCTAGATAATCTAATGCTTCTCTCAAACTTCTTGGCAGTAGCTCTACATTCTTCTTAATCCTCTCTTCATCTGTAAGCTTATAGGCATCTACGTTAACTGGTTCTCCGGGATCAATCTCTTCTCTTATACCATGTACACCTGCAGCTATTGTTGCTGCTAAAGCTAGATACGGGTTTGCAGCTGCATCAGGAGTTCTAAACTCTATTCTAATGTTTTTTTCTTCTCTATCAGCCCTTGTTGTTGGAATTCTTATCGCTGCAGACCTATTATTATATCCATAACATATGTTTGATGGAGCCCATGAACCGGGGATCAATCTCTTGTAAGAGTTTACAGTTGAAGCAACTATTGCTGATAAAGACTTCATATGATATAGGATTCCACCTATGAAGTGGTATGCTAATGGTGATAGATTTAATCTTCTCTTATCATTCTTATCGTAGAATACGTTTCTACCAGTTTTAGGGTCTACTGCACTAATGTGGAAGTGCATACCACTCCCTGCATGCCAGTCGAATGGTTTCGCCATAAATGTGGCCACTAGCCCATGTTTTGCCGCTACACCTTTTGCAACATCTCTTAGAATCACCATATCATCTGCAGATCTCAAAGCATCTCTATGCTTCATATTGATCTCCAACTGTCCTGGACCGTATTCTTTGATAAATCTCACTACAGTTATCCCAGATACTTTAAGAGCATTAATTATCTCTAAGACAATTTCTCCAAGTGTATCATATCCAACTGTAGAGAAACATTTAGCCCAATCTACTGGTTCAACTCTATCTGGAGCAGTCTGCTTCAAGATGTAGAATTCTGTCTCAGCAGCATTTATGAAATTAACTCCAAGTTCTTCTTGATACTTCTTTAACGATCTTCTAAGAAGACTTCGAGTGCAAAAATCCCATTCTCCTCCATTCTTTAACCTCATATCGCAGAGTACTCTACCTTGACCTCGTGAATATGGTATAGCTGAGAAAGTCTCTAGATCAGGAACTAGGAATATATCTTCTGATTCAGGTCCGAATCGTGGTTCTGATAAAAGTGTATCGAGGGCTGTGAACGATTGCATGGCCATAGTCAAGCCTATGCCATGGGTGAGATGATCCTCGAGCTCATCAAGATAAGATGATTTAGCTCTTAAGACTCCATCTAGTCCAACATAGATAAACCTAACAAGCTCGATATTATTCTTCTTTACACTCTCTATAACTTCTTCTATTTTACTCATAATATTTGAAATCTCTTCTACGAACTAATTAACTTTAAGAGAAGATATCTCGAAGAGAAGTAAATCAAGAAATATTCATACATTTATTTATAAATTTATAAAAATTTTATATACAAGTTTTTATGATATATTCCCCGTGAATTCAGAAGAGATCGTATTTGTAAGGAGAACTTCAGGTCTTGTTAGAGAGATCGGCGCATTCTCGGTTATGGCCATGGCCGCAAACTATGTTATAGCCGATGGTTTCTACCTATTTACAGCTCAACAAGGATACTATGCTCCAGGAGCAAACATACCTTTAGCACTACTTATAGGAGGATTAATTATGTCTTTAGCTGCTTTTGCTGTAATCTTTCTAACCATGGCTATGCCTAGAACAGCATCAGACTATATCGGAGTTTCTAGAGTTCTCCACCCACTACTTGGATATATTGAAGCAATACTAGTCTTCGGAGTACACATCTGGATCGTCGGCGCACTATCCTTCTTCATGGCATGGTTCTGGGGGAGCGCTATAATCCAAGTAGGATTAGCAACACATAATAGTGGTTTAGTCGCATTAGGAGAATGGCTCTCAACAGATACAGGCGCAGCAATAGGTCTTGGAATATTCTTCGTATTAATATTTGGATTCATCAGCTTACTTGGGACAAAAATCTATAAATATGTTGTAAACATACTCTTTGCAGTAGCATTATTTGCAGGAGTTATTACAATAGCTGGAGCTGCATACGCTGCATCTTTAACCCCTGCTCAGATCAGAAATCTCTGGGATATGACTTATGGTACTGGAGCGTACGATGAGATAATGAGTATAGCAGAAGCAGCAGGTTGGAAAGAGTATATCGCATCGGCTACAGGTGATCCCTCCAGGTGGGGTTGGCCTGGTCCATGGTCTCTTGAGATAACACTATCGATAAGCATCGTGATCTCAGCATATGCTTTCTGGGGTCTTGAATACGCAAACTACATGGCTGGAGAGATAGATAGACCGAAAAGAAACTTCTTCATAGGAACTGTCGGAGCCATAGTATTAGTCTTCGCATACTATCTCCTCATCTCATCTCTAACCCTCATAGGGTTTAAAGAATTCTACTCAGCCTACCAATACGTAATGATGGAGGCATCAGATCAAGTTAAGATCAACCCAGTCCAGACACCTACATGGGCTGTATTCCTAGCCTCACTCTTTGGAGGTTGGGCTCCCATACTTGCAGTTATCATAACTATTGCTGTACCATTGTGGGTGATGAACGGTATCCCAGTATACATGATGGTTCCATCGAGAATAGCCTTCGCACTATCATTTGATAGATTCTTCCCTGAGAAGCTTGCAGAAGTCAATATCAGGTTTAGGACACCACACTGGTCTATAGCTTTAGTAGTAATTGGAGCCATACTGATGATCTTTGTCCTGGCTTCACCTGAATTTGGTCCACTGTTCTATGCAATAACAGCAGTAACGGCTGTAGCTGTTAGATGGTTCTTATCAGCTGTGGCTACAACGCTCTTACCTTATAGAAGACCTGAAATATATAAAGAAGGATACACTAAAACAATTGGGAAAGTTCCAGTAGTATCGATCGTAGGTGGAGCAGCGGTAATTGCAACATTCATCCTCTTAATACTAGGTCTACAGAAAGTAGTTGAAGATGTAACTCTTGTATCTCCAGCATGGATGATTGGATGGACTCTACTGGCCATCCTGCTATACTTATACTACAACTGGGCGAATAAGAAGAAAGGTATAAAGACAGAGAAGATCTTCGCAGAAGTTCCTCCAGCTTAACCGATAAATCTTTTATAATCTCTATCTCTTCTTTTTATATTATGGTTTAAGTCTTATAGGATGGGCGGAGAATGTCCTCCTTCAAGATATTCTTTGTAGCTGATATACATAACAGCGATCTCGTATTTAGAAAATTCCTCTCAATTCCAAAACACCATGATGTAGATGTTATGATACTATCGGGAGACCTAACGGGAAAAGCAATAATTCCTATAATAGATCTTAGAGAAGGTTGTTACCAGTACACATTTAAAGGAAAGACCAGAATAATTAAAGAACAAGAATTAGATGAAGTAAAGAATGAGTTAAGAAACTGTGGTGTCTACCCATATGTCTGTAGTAGAGAAGAAGTAGAAGAGTTAAAGAAAGACCCTGAAAAAGTGAACCGTTTATTCTCCAAGCTGATAATTGAGAATATCCATAAATGGACTCTCATGATAGAAGAGCATATCGATAGAGATAAGCAAGTTATTACTATGCCTGGAAATGATGATATCTTCGATATAGATCCAGTTCTTAAGAGATCTGAAAGAGACCTATACCCTCTAGGTAGAATGGTGGAGCTACCCCATGGATACGGCATGATCTCTTTTGAGTACGTTAATCCTACTCCATGGAATACGCCTAGAGAAGCAGATGAGAATAAACTATGGAAGATGTTAGAGGATGTTGCAAACTTGGTTGATAGAGATTGGAGCAAAATAATATGCTGCTTCCATCCACCACCCTATAATACAATTATAGATGTCGCACCTAAATTAGATAAGAATCTGAGACCAGTATATCATCTAGGAGAGATAGAGAAAGTAAATGTTGGAAGTAGATCTGTGAGAAAGTTTCTCGAGACATACAAACCACTAATAGGATTACATGGACACATACACGAATCACCTGGATACGATAGAGTAGAAAAGACCATCGTATTTAATCCAGGTTCAGAGTATTCTTCAGGAATATTGAAAGGATTGATACTTGAGATAGATAAAAATGGGTTGAGAAACTGGTATAGAATAGGTTGAAAGAATGTCTGGCAACATTTATTGTTTAGGCGAGAACGCTATAGCATCACATTCACCTATAGCCTCATCTATAGCACTGAAAATAATGGAAGATGGAGGTAATGCAGTCGATGCAGTTGTAACTGCTTCATTACTATTAAATGTAGTTGAACCAGGTTGGAGTGGTTTAGGAGGTGGAGGATTTGCATTAATCTACTCAGAAGACGTTGGGTTCAAAGCTTTAGATTACCGAGAAGTAGCTCCACTAAAAGTAAGACTTGAAGATTATAGAGATGAAGAAGATATGTCGATCGGCTATAAAGCTGTAGCTGTTCCAGGAACATTAAAAGGTCTCTGGATGCTTCATCAAGAATTTGGAAAGATAGATTGGAAGAAGATAATTGATATAGTAATGAAATATGCAGAATCATGTCCAGTCTCACGATTGTGGAGTAAATGTATGAGCTTGGATCTAGATAGAGCAAAATATAAACTCAAGTTATGTCATGAAAGCTATAGAACATTTCTTAAAGATGGTGAAGTCTACTCTGAGAATTCTAAAATATCTTACACGAGATTAGCTGAGACTCTGAAAATGATTAAAGAAGACATAGAGTATTTCTATGAAGGTGAACTCGCTGAAGAGATTGAAAAAGTGTTCTCTAATAATAATGGTTTTCTCTCTTCAAAAGATTTATCGAGGTATAAAGCTCAATGGAGAGAGCCGATCGTAGATGAAGTTGAAGTTAAAGATAAGATGTTAAAGATAGTTGCTATGCCTCCACCTAGTTCAGCAATACTTCTAGTTGAAGCATTGAAGATATTATCTCAAATAAGGTTAAGCGATGAAGATTACTATTTAAAACTCATTCACACTCTCTTCCACATAATCGATGAAAGATGCTCTATAATATCCGACCCACTATTCAATGAGATAAACATTAAGAGATTTCTCTCAGATACTCATATAAAAGAGTCTTTACAAGCTATCGAGGAAGGGAGGTTAGCTTATCATCTTGTTAGAGATAGAGGTGGTACATCTCATATAAGCGTAGTAGATAATAAGGATAAGATGTATGTCTCTCTTACAGAGACTATTGAATGCTTTATGGGTTCGGGGATAACCATTAGAGGGATCTTGATGAATGATGAGATACACGACTTCACTCTCCAGAAAGGTCATCCAAATACCCTACACGCAGGTAAGAGACCAGCGAGCAGTATGTCTCCTCTAATGTTATTCGATCAAGAAGATACTCCATTGATCGTTATAGGTGCATCTGGAGGCATGAGAATAATATCATCGATGATCCAATCTCTCTCAAACTACTTGATTAGATATCTAGATCCAGTATCATCCATACTCAACGGCAGAATACATATTAGAGGAGATGAAATAGTTCTTGAAGACTTGATTAAAGATAAGATCTTACATAGTTTAATAAAAGCAGGATTAAAAATAGCTGAAGTTAGAGAAGTCTCTATGTATCCTGGAACAGATCTATACTTTGGAGCAGTACAAGCAGTCTTTAAAAAAGATGGTCTATTCTTAGCTGTATCAGACCCTAGAAAGCAAGCTGGAGCTTATGCAAGATAATCAACACATTCATACAATAGAAGCCAATCTCAGAGAAATAAATCTACCCTCTTAACACTCTCAATTAAAACAAAGTTAAAATAATATTATTCTAGATAAAATATCTTCTAAATGCTTCATAAAAGAATTGAGATATGTTCATTAACTTCTTAGAAGACAATCTAAGGTAGGATTGGCCCCGGTAGCTCAGCCTGGTAGAGCACTGGCTTGGTAGATCAATATAAGTTTACGAAGAGCCAGGGGTCGCGGGTTCAAACCCCGCCCGGGGCTTTAACTCCATTATCTTAATTATGTCGAGGATCAGATTCTAGAATAGATTTTCTTCTTTGAGTTAATTGAACTTTAAGCACCTATTCAGATGTTAACACATCTTTCATGCTAGTATGATACTTCATCTGTAAAACTTTTATATTGTTATGATGTAGAAGTTTTCGATGGTAGACCAAGAGAAGTATAGATGTAGAGTCTGTGGTAAAGGGTTTAGAAGTGAGGCTGGTTTAAGAACCCATATGAAGACCGACCATCCAAGTCGGTATTACTCTATCAGAATTGGCATACCATTAATTCTAATAATATTAATCATAGTCTTCTTCAGTGTATTCGTAGGTCTTCCTAGCACAAGCCAGCAGACCAGCCCAACTACTACATCAAGTCCATCAACCATTTTAACAGAAACCTTAAAGAAAGCTCCAGACTTCACTTTAACAGTCTACAATCCCAAAACTCTTAATCGGGTAAGTTTATCAGATTTCAAGGGGAAACCAGTACTTCTAGAATTTTTCTCACCTACATGCTACCACTGTATAAGGATGCTGCCAACTGTAGAGAAAATATATGAGAAGTATAAGGATCGGATGACCTTTATAATAATCTCGGTACCAGATGTAAAAGAACTTGAGAAAGTAGTCGAGGAATATGAGCCAAGTCCAATAATACTTTTAGATGATAGTCGATTTACAGTTTTTAGAAATTACAATGTTACTGGTACTCCAACGTTCTTCATACTAGATGATGCTCATAACCTCATCTATAGATTTGAAGGTGCGATGTCTGAAGATGTTTTAACTTCTGCGATCGAAGAGGTTGCAAGATGAAGAGTAAAATGTGGAGCTACATATTAATAGCAATCTCTCTACTAGGTATTGGAATATCTTCATACTTAGAGTTTCTCTCTAGTCAACCATCATGTCCTATAGGATTTGAAGTATGTGAAAAAGTCTTGTTAAGTCCTTACTCAAAATTCTTCGGTATCTCGCTCGCCATACTTGGAATGATGTGGTTTATAATACTTTTAGCACTTACTCTTACATCGATGTATAAACGAGGTAAGACTACATCTTTACTACTTCTAAGCTGGTCTCTTATAAGCATCCCATCTGTAATATTCTTAACTATAGTAGAATTGTTTCTTATCGAGAGTATTTGCATATACTGTACAATATCCCACATCTTAGGACTCTCATCGATTATCCCAGCATACAAAAACGCTAAATCATTTAATCAATCTACCTTAATCGTTTAAAACCAGACCATTCCATAATAATTCGGTATCACCATTTAAAGCTTAGGTGAAATATAAGAGAAAACTTAAAATTCGTTATTTATCGATCTTTTAGCAGTTAATGTTAGTGCAAGGACTTTGAGTAGTGGTCTATAATGAGTCTTAGCGATAGGGAAAAGTTAGAATTGATGAGACAGGGTATAATTAGAGGCTTCATTATCCCTCAGCTAGAAGAACGAGGATATCTAGTTAGTTATTGGAAGAGACCAATATCTCTAGAAGATATGTATCTAAGAGATGATGGTTGGAAACCATTATTCAGCCGTTTCACAAGTTGGGAAACTTACAAAAAAGACTATCCACTATACTTATTCTTTAATACTTTCTACGGAGATGTATACGAGAAAGCTTACAAAAACTGTTTCGTTGAATACATACTAAACATACTCAACTATGATCTAGCTTCTTCATTAGTAGGAATATTTACTAGATTGAATGTAAGCAATGGATACTACTGGAAACATAGAATACCGATAAATCTCTCAGTTCCAGAATCATGCGTAAGAATAATAGATGCAACATATGATGAGCTAATAATCTCTCTTGCTAAAGATGGATTACTAGATGAGATCGAGAGAATGGAATCCGGCGATCATCCATCTACAAGAGATAAAGAATCACAGAAGAAGAAGTAATTGATAGATTAAATATTGTTAAGAAATTCTAGAGGTCGTTTGAATATCAAATATCCTCTGTTCTGCCTCTAAACTAATGTGCAATCCTCTTAAACATCCGGGATCACCAGCTAAATAATCATTAAAGTATCCATATGCTCTTGCTCTGCATCCACCACATATGTACTTATACGAACATCCTCCACAAGGATATTTCAAAAGATTTTTATTCCTTAAAGTTCTAAGAAGAGGACTATGATTCCAGAGATCTTGAAACTTACTATCTCTTAAGTCCCCTATAATTAATGGTAGGAAGACACATGGTGTAACTTTACCATCAGGTTGTATTGCTGCATAGATTCTTCCAGCTCCACACCCTCCTATAAACTCTGCGAGAACTCTGAGAGAATAGTTTCTAGATGGTGTGAAATGTGTAGGGATGCACTCTTCTCCTCCGCTCATCTGCCATGAAACTCTTGCTAGCTGTGGAGCAGTTGAAGCTATTTGAATCCTTGATTTAGATGCCATCTCATACACTTTTCTCAGAAGTTCTTCTCTTTGATGTGGGGTTAAGTCTAGTTGAGCTATCTCTTTACCTCTTCCAGTGGGTATGAAATTGAAGAAGATAACCCTCTTTACATTTAATTCTTCACCAAGTTTAACCATCTCTTCAACTTCTTTAAAATTCAATCTATTAACAGTCATAGCTATCCCTACAGATGCATTCATTCTCACCAAGTTCCGGATACCCTTAATCGTTCTTTCCCACGCTCCTTTAACACCTCTTATCTCATCATGTATCTCTGGATCTACAGAATCCAAGCTAACCTCTACATATTTTAATCCAGCCCTCAAAGCCTTCTCTGCAAAATCCTCACACGAGAACCTTATACCATTTGTTGCAACAGCCATGAATATCCCTTTCTTAGAGCCTTCTTCAACAATCTTTAGAAAATCTGGATGTATAGTTGGTTCACCACCGCTAAGAGCTATCAATGGTACCCCGATCTCATCCAATTGATTTAAGACATCTAGTTTCTCTTCTAGACTTAATTCGTTAGGTAGAGGTGTAGATGCATTTTGGTAACAATGCTTACATTTTAGGTTGCATGCATTTGTAAAGTTCCAGACTATGAGAAAAGGTGTGCAAAGCCTTTGAGGTAACGTTACCCCATAGATCATCAAGCTTCTAAATACTATCTCTAAACCTCTTCTAAAAGATGGGTCTCTCAACACCATTCTAAATTCATCTTCATCGATCTTCATACGCTTGAATGCAATTGTTAAAAGGGCTTTGAAGAGCTTATAGTTGATTATACATTCAAGCGAGATGCCAATCTTAGAGCTTTCTCCAGCAATTAAAGTTAGAGCATGATCTAGCTTGGAGCGATAACCGTGAAGATCTTCTTCAGCAAGTTTTCTCAGAATGCTTCTAGTAAATGGATTGTTTAAAAGATTTCTAGCAAGGCTTAGGAGATCTACATCGAGAGGCATTCTTCTTCTGCCTCTCCCTTCCCCAATAATAAGAATACTCTAGGAAGAATTAAACGTAAAGATCCATATACTGGGTGATATAAAAATCTAGTACTGTTCTCAAAACGTATCTATAAACCATAACTATCTCTTCTATATTAAAGAGCATAAACTCTCTGCATATTGTAGAGTATAATTTTTAAGATATCGGGTCAGCTAATAATGTAGAGAAAAGGGTGCTGAAGATGGTTGAAGTAAGTTTTGAGCAGATATCTCCAGCGGACTTCTTCTATAGAAATAGAGATATTGCTGGATTTAGTAATCCTTCAAGAGCTTTATACACTAGTATTAGAGAGCTTGTAGAAAATTCACTAGATGCTGCTGAGATAGGTAAGATCCCGCCGAACATAGTTGTTGAGCTAACTAGTGAAGGGACTTCGGAGAATGAGGAAACATCGATCTACAGGTTGAAGGTAGAAGATAATGGGATAGGCGTGGCCCCAGAGTATGTTCCGAAAGCATTTGCAACAGTCCTCTTTGGGAGTAAGTATGGATATAAACAGAATAGAGGAACATTTGGATTAGGAGGTACCATGGCCTTACTTTACGGTCAGATAACTACGAACAAGCCTGCAACAGTTATATCTAGTACAGGTGGTGAAGAAGTACATAAATTCGTATTGATGATAGATATTGTAAAGAATGAGCCTAAAGTCTTTAAGCATGAAGTATTTGAGAATAAAGAGAAGTGGAGAGGGACTATAGTAGAGTTCTATCTAGAAGCAGACTATACTGGAAGTAGAGCAAAGATACTAGAATACTTTAAGCATACAGCTATCGCCAACCCTCATACATCACTATTATTCATAGATGTAAGAGGGCGGATGTACTATTTTCCAAGAGCTACAGAGAAAGTACCAGAACCTCCAGTAGAATCTCTACCACATCCAGTTGGAGTAGATGTAGAAGCGATGAATAGATTATTATCAAATAGTAAGGAGAAGAGTATGTTATCCTTCCTAGTCTCTAATTTCCAGAAAGTAGGAGAGAAGACAGCTAGAGAAGTCCTTGAACTAGCTGGAATACCTCTAGAAACTGACCCGAAGAAGCTTTCACATGAACAAGTAGCAGCATTAGTTGATGCAATAAAACGATACAATAAATTCAGACCTCCAGATCCTTCTAGTGTAAGCCCGATAGGTGAAGAGCTTCTAAGAATCGGTATAGAGAATATGTTTAAGCCAGATTTCGTATATGTTGTTCAACGTCCTCCATCTTCGTACTCTGGATACCCATTCGTCGTAGAGGTAGGTCTAGCATATGGAGGAGAGATCCCACCTTCAGAGAGCATCCAACTATATAGATTTGCAAATAAGATACCACTACTCTATGATGAGAGAGCAGATGTTGTATGGAAGGTTGTAACTGAGAGGATAGACTGGTCAAACTATAAGATACCAAAGGTAGCTCCTATTGCTCTTATTACACACATATGTTCTCCTAAGATTCCTTATAAGAGTGTAGGTAAGGAAGCTGTAGCAGATAGACCTGAGATAGAGAGAGAACTAGTAATAGCTATAAGAGAAACAGCTAGACAACTTAGATTATACCTCTCGAAAATAGAGAAGAAGCAGACTGCTGTAAAGAGACTAAATATCTATGCAAAATATCTACCGATTATCGCTAAATGCTCAGGAGAGTTAGCTGATAAGAAACCTCCAGATATCTCTAACCTACTCAACCGTCTAGGAATAGATAAAGAACTCTTAAAAGAAACACATGAAAAGATCTTAAAAGAGATAGAAGAAAAGTACACTGTCACTGGAGAAGGTTAAGACTTTTTCAATAGTTTATATAATATCGTTTAAAATTCTTTAAAATTTCATTAGTTTATGAAGTAATTCTTTTATTATGGTTTTTAAGTCAAATTAGGTATGAAAGTGGCCCTAGCTTATAGCGGTGGACTAGATACCACGGTCTCGATAAGATGGCTACAAGAGAAATATAATGGAGAAGTTATCACAGTCACTGTAGATGTAGGACAAGAAGAAGATTTTGAAGAGATAGAAGAAAGAGCTTTAAAGAGTGGTGCTATAAAACACTACTTCATAGATGCAAAGAAGATTTTCGCTGAAGAATACGTAGCTAGATGCATCAAAGCTAATGGATTATATGAAGGCGTCTACCCTCTCTCTTCTGCATTAAGTAGACCTCTAATAGCTAAAGAAGTTGCAGAGATAGCTCTTAAAGAAGGATGTGATGCAGTTGCACATGGATGTACAGGTAAAGGTAATGACCAATTAAGATTCGATATAACCTTCTCCTCAGTTGCTCCAGACTTGAAGATCATCGCTCCAGTAAGAGAATGGAATATGAGTAGAGATGAAGAGATAGAGTATGCTTTGAAGAAAGGTCTACCAATAAATCCTAAAAAGAGTAGATTCAGTATAGATGAGAATTTATGGGGTAGAAGTATCGAGGCTGGAGAACTTGAAGACCCTTGGATCGAGCCACCGATAGAAGCATTCAAATACTTGAAACCTCTTGAAGAGACGCCTAACAATCCTAGAGAACTTACCATAGGCTTTAGAGGAGGAGTCCCAGTAAGTTTAGATGGTGTAAAGATGCCTCTAGAAAGAATGATAATGGAGTTGAATATTATAGGTGGACTGTACGGCGTTGGCTATGTAGACCATATTGAAGATAGAGTTATAGGGTTAAAATCAAGAGAAATATACGAAGTTCCCGCAGCTCAGTTAATAATCCAAGCTCACATAGACCTTGAAAAAATGGTTCTCGGGAGAAGACTCCTAGAGTTTAAATCGATTATTGAGAAGAAGTGGGCTGACCTTGTTTACTCAGGGTTATGGTTAGACCCATTTAGAAAAGCTTTAGATGCTTTTATAGATGAGACACAGAAAGAAGTCTCCGGAGAGGTTAGATTAAAGATATACAGAGGGACTGCACGGATAGTTGGAAGAAGAGCTGAAAAACCACTATATCATCCTGAATTAATTACGTACAGCTCTAAGAGTGTATTCCATCAAAAAGATGGAGAAGCCTTCTCAAGACTATGGGGTCTAGAAACACATCTTTGGCATAAAAGACATAAATTGTAAAACGAGCATATTTCTCAAATCTTCTAAAATATAGAAATGTTTAAACATAGCTCAACTCTAACTTAACCATAGGCGTAGAGTGTTTGAGCATCTTTAGAAGTGCGAGACTCAAGAAAGAGATGACCCCTGAAGCCGCAGAGTTTACCTCTTCCCTATCTCATGATTACGAGATCTTGAAAGCTACTGTATGGGTTAATTCAGTCCACTTAAGAATACTCTATGAAAAACATCTTATCTCTAGAGAGGATTTTGAGAAATCTCTAAAGACCTTGAAAGAGATTATTGAAAACCCTCCGAAAGAACTTGATCCAAGACTCGAGGATATCCATGTCTATATAGAGCAAGCTATTGCATCTTCATCTGAGTATGCTGCAGGAATGTTATCTTATGGTAAGAGTAGAAACGACGCCGTGGCCACTGCTATTAGAGTAAGAGCAAGAGAACATTTATTGGAGACAGCTTTATCTGAGCTAGACCTCGTAAAGATATTATTGGAGAAAGCTAGAGAACACGCTTATACCCTCTTCCCCATCTACACACATTTACAGAGAGCTGTACCCGCAACATTCGGATTCATCTTACACTCCTATGCAAGCAAGATCTTAAGAAATCTTTCAAATATCATCAACCTCTACTCTAGAGTAAATCTATCCCCTCTTGGAGCTGGTGCAGCCACAGGGTCATCAACAGAAATAGATAGGTTGAGAGAAGCACAACTCCTTGGATTTGAAGACTTGCTAGAAAATGCTCTAGATGCTACTACATCTAGAGACTACATAATCACTCTCTTAACACATCTACTAAATTCTGCATTAATTTACTCATGTTTAGCCGAAGAGCTGATCCTATATTCTACTGAAGAATTCAACCTCATAGAGATTCCAGATGAGTATACTTCTACAAGTAGTATTATGCCTCAGAAGAAGAATCCAGTAGTAGCTGAGATCGCTAGAACGAAGATGGCGGAGATCTTAGGAGAAGTTGTTAAGGCAGCGTCTATAATGTCTAGACAACCAAGTGGATACAACCTCGATTATCAACAAGTAACTCCTACATTATGGAAAGCATTTAATGAAATTAAAAATACATCGAGAATACTTTCTCAGATGATAGAGAAGATACAGGTTAATAAAGATAGAGCTACCGAGAAATGTAAAGGCATTATCCTACTAACTGAGATAGCGGAGAAGCTTACCCAAGAAACGGGAATAACATTTAGAAAAGCACACCAACTATGTGGAGAGCTATCTATACTCCTTGAGAAGAACATGCTCAATGAAGAAACCTTTAAAGAAGTAGCTAGAAGATATGATGTAAATAATATTGAATATCAGAGATTTATAAGCTGGTTTGACCCTTACACAATAGTTTCCTCGTATAAAACAGTAGGCTCTTCTAATCCAGAAGAAGTAAAGAAGATGGTTGAAGTAGATATTAGGAGAGCTGAAGCATTAAGAGAATGGTGTAATGATACTCTTGAAAGACTCGATAAACTGTTTAAATTATCAATGATGATATAATAGACTAGGAAAAAATGTAAAGAAGAGAGATTAGATTTTAAGAATCTAGGATTTAGTCTTCTTTCTCAAAGTTTCTCTAAGTTTCTTAGTTTCCTGCCAATTTATCTCAAGGGTTTTAGGATCTAGTACAACTCCATAGACATCTCTAGCAGTGTCTATATTGATGTACTCATTCTTTACATCCATCTTTACCAATTCAGGGTCTCTTTCAAGAGGATCTCCCCATCCTCCTCCGCCTCCAGATCTTAAACTTACCACATCTCCTCTCTTCAACTTTACAGCAGCAACCTTCCTCACTATCTTTGGTTCTTCACCTTGTTTATAGATTACACAGTAGTTAGGTGTTCCATTAGTTCCACCAGCAACCCCCCATGGTGGGAACTTGTTCCTACCTATTGATACAGTAAAGTAGGCTTCATTACAGAGTACTCTATAATCTTTAATGACGCCGAACCCTCCTCTAAATTTTCCATGACCTGTGCCGCTTTCAATATTTAGACAATATCTATCTACAAGTATAGGCATACGCTTTTCGTAAACTTCATTAGAGGCTATATAGGTTTCTCCATCGCCGCATGCTACTAAACCGCTCTCTCCATCCATATCGTATCCTGCACCCCATCCACCTGCTTGAGGTTCTACAATAGCGAAGGGCTCGCCTGTTCTTTCATCAACACCTCCGAGTATTGTTGCAAGTATTGAAAGGAAGTGACCTGCTGTCAATTTTTCAGGTGTATGGGGTGCTAGAGCTTTCCATACAAGGTCGGTAGTATAAGACATCGCTTCCCAGAAAGTTGATGTAGGCATCGGCTTCACAGGATAGAATACGCATCCGATAGGAGCTATAACTTTTAGAGGTCTGAAGTATCCTCCATTCAGATGTGCATGAGGATCGGTTACAGCCATATATGTTTCTCTGACTCCAGAGACTGTAGCAGGGAAAGGAGATGCAATAGATCCTTTCGCCTTACCGCTCCCAGTAAAATCTGCAATAAATTCATCATCCTTAATTGTAACTTTAACCCTTACATATACTGGCTCATCTGTTAATCCATCATCATCTATATAGTCTTCAGCTTCAAAATCTCCTTTCGGCAATTTCTGAAGATTTATTAAAGCAAGCTTATACCCATCATCAATTATCTTCTGCATAGAGTACTTGACCATCTCAATACCATATTTTTCTATTAAGTTTTCTATTCTCTTTGAAGCAACTTTCATAGATGCAACTTGAGCCTCCATGTCGCCTAGAGTATGTTCAGGAAGTCTAGAGTTTTCTAAAATTATATCTATAACATCTTTATTCGGCTTTCCATCACGATACAGTCTTACACAAGGTAGTTGCATACCTTCTTGATAGACTTCTGTAGAATCTGATGTCCAGCTTCCAAAATGCATTCCGCCAACTTCACTCCAATGACCTTTATTCAAGATCAATGAAAGCAGTTCATCCTTATAGAAGACAGGCATCGCTAAGGTAACATCGTTTAAATGAGTCCCAGATTTGTATGGTACATTTAAAACATAGACGTCTCCTGGAGATATTTCTCCATCCCATTTTTCAACTACTTCCTTTGCAACGAAGTCTAATACTCCTGAGAATCCTGGTACACCAGGTGCTTGAGCAACTAGCTCACCTTTCGAGTCTGTGATCCCTACCGCATAGTCTAGTACTTCGTATATTACTGGGCTCTTAGCAGTTCTACCAAAAGCATAGAACATTTCCTCATTCGCAGTAATTAGACCATTCTTAATAATCTCTAAAGTAAATAAATCTATTTTACTCATCTTCTTCACCTCCTCAAGATATTTACATTACCATACTTATCTACTACAGCTTTCTGCGAGCTTAATACTAATACCGTAGACGTAGGGTCTTCAATTATAGCTGTACCATCTATAGTGATATTAGGCGATAATTTCTGCTTATTGTAGACAGGTACCTCTAGATGTTTTCCATTGATGTATATTTCTCTCTCATACATAATTGCATCATCTCTCGAGTATGTCTTGTTATTAAGTTCTTTTAATTCGAATTTCTTAACTTTATATTCTCCAACTATGTGGAAGTTAACTATCTCCACTGGACTCGTTAATCTAAATGCATAAGCTCTTTCATGATATTCGTGGAATCTCTCTATAATAGTATTGATCCCTGAACTATCTATATATCCGCTTAGAATAGGTACTTTAACTGTATGTTCTTGACCGTAGTATCTCATATCAGCATATCTTAGTGTTATAACCTCTCTTACGTCAAAGTCTTCTTCCTTGAAGATATTCAAGATTCTTTCTTCTAACTCTTTATAGATAGTATTTATCCTCTCTACCGCTTTCTCCTTATCAAGTCTAACGATCTCTGTGAATATCAAGTCATGCCTGATATCTGTTGTCAACATGCCCCATGCACTGAACACGCCAGGAGGTATAACGGGTATAACGATCTTCTTAATCTCTAGTTCTTCTGATATAAATGGTGCAAACATTGGACCTGACCCACCGTGTGCTATCAAAGTGAAATCTCTAGGATCATAACCTCTTTGAACAGAGACTACTCTAATAGCGTAAGCTGCATTTTCATTAGCTAGTTTTATTATTCCTTCTGCAGCTTCTTCTACAGATATATTATAATGGTCGGCAACCTTTTCTTTGATAATTTTAACAGCCAGTTCTTTGTATATCTTCATTGCACCACCTAGAAGATATTCTGGATTGATCAAACCGTTTACTACATAGGCATCTGTAACAGTTGCTTCTTTCCCACCTTTCCCATAACATGCTGGTCCAGGATATGCGCCAGCAGCTTTAGGTCCTACTCTTAAGTTACCGATCTCATCGATCCAAGCAATACTTGTCCCACCATTACCGATCTCGAATATATCAACTACTGGAACTTTTACTGGATAACCTGTTGTAAACCTCGTTCTCTCTACATGGTACTCAGTATGTACTCTTGGGATAAGATTCTCAACCAAGCTTGCTTTTGTCGTCGTACTTCCCCCATCCAAGATTATGACATTCTTCTCTCCAATTAATTTCGCTAAGTAAATTCCACCGATGACTCCTGCTATCGGACCGGATTCAACAGTATATATTGGGAATTTTTTAGCAAAGTCAAAAGTAGCTGTTCCTCCACTTGAGAGCATAACGAGTGGTATCCTCTTAAATCCGCTTTTGACAAATTCTTTCTCTAGTTTTTCTAAGTAAGTTTCAAGTTTAGGTTTTACGTAAGCATTTAGTACAGCTGTAACAGTTCTTTCATATTCTCGCCATTCACGTATTATTTCATGGCTTAAAGTAACTGGTAGATCAGTCATCTGACGAGCTATCTCACCTGCCTTAACCTCATTCAATGGATTAGCATAAGAATTTATGAAGCTGATACAAATACTTTCAACTTCTTCTTTTAGAAGCTTGTTGATAGCTTCTTTAACATCTTTTTCATTTAACGGTATTAAGATACTTCCATCAGCCATCGTCCGTTCTTCTACTTCAATTCTAAGATATCTAGGTACGAGTGATGCAGGTTTCTTGTATCTAAAATTATACATATCTCTTCTATTCGACCTCTGAAGTTCAAGTACATCTCTATACCCTTTAGTAGTAATCAATCCTACCCTAGCACCTTTTCTCTCTATGATAGTGTTAATTACTAGTGTCTGACCATGTATTATTGAAAAGACTTTAGAAAAATCTACCTTACTTTTTATTATAGTATTTAAGACTCCGATAGATGGATCCTGAGGTGTTGTCTCATCCTTAACCCATACGAAATCTCCAGTTTCATCATCGTAAGCTACTAAGTCTGTAAAAGCACCACCTATATCAATACCAACACGATATCCCATAGTACTACAGACATATTCAACCATACATATAAATATTGTTTGGTATATTTATGAAATTAAAATAACAGTTATATATCACTGACTATCCATAAGATATCATGAATAATGTAAAAACTGTACATAGGTGTAAATACGCTATTAGTAAACCAGCTATAATTGTTATAGTAGTTGTGTTAATAGCTTTAATAGCAGTAGCTGCCTTTTTAGCTACTGGTCCAGCTCCTCAAACCGTTACTACACCACCTACTACGCCTACACCCACTACTGTAACTACTCCGACTCCTACACCTACACCAACTACAGTTACTACTCCGACTCCGCCGAAAGAACGGTTACTAAGAGTCTCTTTTGCTAATGTTCCATATATGGATCCAGCAGTCGGATCAGATGAAGCAAGCTCTGCATACTTCATCAATGTATATGATACTTTAGTTTATCCTACGAAAGAAGGCACTGTTAAACCTCATGTTGCAGAGAGATGGGAAGTTTCTCCAGATGGCTTGACATGGAAATTCTATTTAAGAAAAGGTATTAAGTTCCATAGTGGTAGAGAACTTAAAGCAGAAGATGTAGTATTCTCTTTAAAGAGAATGATTGTTATCGGTGAAGGATATGGTTACTTGTTTAAACCTTACGTAGATCTTGAGAAGACCAGAGCACTCGATGATTATACTGTACAGATAGTTTTAACTAAACCATTTGGACCATTCTTAATAACGCTTATTAGACTATATATTGTAGACAGCGAATTAGTAAAGAAGAATCTAGCTGAAGGACCCTATGGTGAGATGAAAGACTATGGAAAGACATGGTTGATGAAGGGTGAGATGGATGCAGGGTCAGGACCATACAAGTTACATGAATATAAGAGAGGAGAATCTGTAACACTTGTTAAATTCGATAATTATTGGGGTGAGACTGCACCAAATGCTCCTACAAAAGTAATAATGTACGGATTCACCGAGCCTACGACAATACGTACAATGATCGAGAAGAGACAATTAGAGATCACTGATCAATGGCAGCCTCTAGAGAATTATGAAGCTATGGCTAAGATACCGGGTGTGAAAATCGCAAAGATTCCACAAGCCTTAACATTTTACATAATGCTGCATACGAAGAAGCCGCCTACTGATGACATCCATGTAAGGAAAGCGATAGCTTTAGCATTTGATTACGAGTCGGCTATAAAAGACATTATGCCTTATGAAAAAAGAGCAAGCGGTCCTGTAACAAGCATACTTCCAGGAGCACATCCAGGTCTGAAGCCAATTGAGAGAAATATTGAAGCAGCGAAAGAAGAATTGAAGAAGTCTAAGTATTGGGGTGAGTTAGATAAGTATCCGATTGAGTATTGGTGGATTGCTGAGGTACCGTGGGAGGAGAGAGTAGCATTATTGTTCAAAGTAAATATGGAGGAAATAGGCTTGAAGGTTAATGTTGTGAAAGTGCCTTGGTTATCTGTAGTAGAGGGTATGACTAAGATGGACACTACGCCTAACGCTGTATCCATATTCGTAATGGCGCATTATGCTGAAGCAGGATCGCTACTATCTTCACGATACCACTCACATTCTACAGGTACTTGGGAGCAGGGAGAATGGTTGATGGACCCAGAGATAGATGCTATGATAGAAGATGCTCTAGGCACAATAGATTATAATCAAAGAATACAGAAATACTATAAGATACAAGAGAAGATAATAGAACTTTATCCATCGCTTTACCTGTATGAACACGTTGTTCTAAGAGCTTATCAAGCAGATTACATCGATTATCCAGCAGCTAGAGGAGAGATCATCCCAATAGCAGAGTACGAGATGGACTTTAGATGGTTCCAAGTATTTCCAGAGAAGATGCCTAAGTGAAGTAGGATATATTCTAAGAGTGAAGACTTATCTCAATCTTCACTTTATATTTTTTAGGGGTGTGTGAGATTGGGTAAAATACTTTACATAAACCCAGTAGGGACGGACGTATTCGATAAACCTATGAAAGAGTATTTAGAACAGTACAAGAATCCAGACAACGTTCTCCATGTAACATCTCTCTCAAAAGGTCCAAAACACTTAGAATACTATTCTTACGATGCTATTGTTATACCTCAAATATTGAAAGAAGTTAGAAAAGCAGAGAAGGAAGGATACGATGCTTGCATTATTGGGTGTTTCTATGATCCAGGTTTAAAAGAAGCTAGAGAAGTAGGTAACATAATCGTAACAGCCCCTCTAGAATCTTCAACAACTCTTGCACTATCACTTGGAGAGAAGTTTGCAATAATAGTCGGTAGAAAGAAATGGATACCATTAATGATGAATAGAGTGAAAGAGTATGGGTTGGTGGATAGGTTGACATCATTTAAAGATGTAGGTTTAGGAGTATATGATCTACATAAAGATGAGAAAGATACTGAGAGAAGATTATACAAGGCTGTGGAGGAAAGCATACAAGAAGGAGCTGAGGTAATCATATTAGGGTGTACAGTTTTCTTCGGATTCTATAAAGTAGTTCAGGAAAAGTATAAGATCCCCGTAATAGATCCCATAATCGCTTCGTTGAAACATGCTGAGCTACTGGTCGAGGCGAAGAAGCTCTGTGGATGGAGTCATAGTAAGATATGCAGTTATGAGTCTCCACCAACTTCTGAAATACTCTCATGGAATTTAGAGGAAATAATATGAAAAGTGGAGCATAAAATCTATCTTTATAACTTCTACATTACTTGGAGGGTTAGAAGATATATTGATTGAAGAGATGCGGTTGAGAAAGTTATTACAAAAGGTGGTAGATAACTTCTATTTTAAGAGGACAACTTATAGTATTGTTACATTATTCGGTCTCTCGATACTGATATTTGCTATAGCTAGAGTTCTCCCTGGAGATCCTGCGAGACTTGCACTGGGTCCTAGAGCTCCTGAAGACGTTGTAGAACGATATAGAGCGCTTTTAAGATTAAATGAACCTATCTATATTCAATACTATTACTGGCTCGTAGATGTCTTTCACGGTAAGCTAGGAGTATCTCTAGTAACATTTAGAGATGTAGCTACAGATATCTTAGAATTTCTCCCAGCTACCATCGAGTTAATAATCTTCACACTTATAATAGATGTAGCAGGAGCATTTATATTAGGAGTCCTCAGTGGTAGAAAGCCAAACTCTCTCATTGATAATTTTGTTAGAATATTTGCTTATGCAGGCATAGCTATACCTGCGTTCGTTTGGGCTATAATTCTACAACTTGTACTAGCTAACTGGTTGGATCTTCTCCCAGCTTATGGAAGGCTTAGCTTAGGCATAGAAGTTAAACGTATCACTGGTTTAATTACTGTTGATTCATTATTGGCGGGAAACATTAATGCTTTCATAGATGGTATAAGACATTTAATAATACCTTCATTATCCCTTGCGATAGGATGTATAGCGCAAGAAGCAAGAATCCTTAGAGCTAATCTTATAGAAAATATAAACAAAGACTATATCTTGAATCTCTATTCCCACGGTATTCCACAAAGTATAATATTCTTTAAATACGCTCTCAAACCTTCTATGATACCTACTGTAACCGTAATGACTTTAGACATGGCATCTATGTTGGGCAACGCTTTCCTAGTCGAATTGATTTTCAATTGGCCTGGACTCTCAAGATATGGGATCACGGCTATGTTGAGAAAAGATCTAAATGCTATTGTTGGAGTAGTTTTAGTTATAGGGATAGCGTACACGTTAGCATCGATATTAATAGAGTTGCTTGTCTCAGTTCTTGACCCAAGAGTAAAACACAAGAGGTGAAAAAATGGGAAGAGAAGCTGACCTCGAATTAAGATATCTAGAGCTTGAGAAGAAGATTAAGAGAGAAAATTTGAGAAGGATGTGGTTTAGGTTTAAGCAGAGTAAGTTATCTATTTTAGGTTTATCGATGGTTTTGATACTCTTTTTCGTAGCAGCTTTCGCTGAATATGTTGCTCCATACCCCTCACATGCTGGACTATACATTAATTTTAGAGATGCCTATAAACCTCCATCTCTCGACCATCTTCTAGGAACAGATATGTATGGTAGAGATGTCTTCAGTAGAGTGATCTTTGGATTTAGATACGCTTTCATGATGATCGGACTAGTTCTATCACTTGTAGTACCTACTGGAGTTGTATTAGGTTTAATAGCAGGATACTATAGAGGAACCTTCATAGAAACATTAATAGTAAGATTATCAGATATATTTATAGCCCTTCCACCTCTAGTCCTTGCTCTCTCAATAGCCTCCATTCTTGAACCAAATATATTCAACGCGATGATGGCGGTTTCATTAATGTGGTGGCCATGGTATGTAAAGCTAACATATTCAATGACAACTTCTATTAGAAATGAACCATTTATACTTGCTGCTGAAGCTCAAGGTGCCTCGACATCTCACATAATCTTTAAAGAGCTACTACCGATAGAGTTAGGTACAATACTTACAAAGGTGACTCTAGATGCTGGATGGGTTATCTTGATAGGTGCAGCGATAAGCTTCGTAGGTCTTGGAGCACAACCTCCAACACCTGACCTAGGAACGATGGTTTCAGAATACAGTAAGTATTTACCAGAATATTGGTGGATGAGCTTAGGTCCAGCTATGGGGATAATCTTGATTATACTTTCATTTAACTTGCTTGGAGATGGGATAAGAGACATCTTCGCAGGTGAATAGAAATGTTGCTCGAATTAACTAATCTCCATGTTCATTATAAAAGCTACTGGTACGTATTTAAAGTATTGAATGGCGTCTGGTTGAGAGTTAGAAGAGGGGAAAGAGTCGGGGTCATCGGAGAATCTGGAAGTGGTAAAACAACACTTCTAAAATCAATATTAAAGATACTTCCCTTGAACGGTATGATAATCAGAGGAGAGATAAAGTATGATGGTAAAGATATCTTAAATTTGGGAGAGAGTAAGCTAGCTGAGATTAGGAGGAGAGAAGTAGGGATGATATTCCAAGATCCTATGGCAGCTCTAAACCCAGTATTCAAGGTTAAAGACCAACTGTATGATATACTGAAGTATAAGATGATTAGTGAAGGTCGCAATCCATCTAAGCAAGAACTCTATGATGAAGCTTTGAAGATGCTCACTGATGTAAAGCTTCCAGATCCTGAAAGGGTCTTGAACTCGTATCCATTCCAGTTGAGCGGTGGGATGAGGCAGAGAGTAATGATAGCTATGGCTCTAACTTCTGCAGAAAAGCTTCTACTTGCAGATGAGCCGACAACAAATCTTGATGTAACAATTCAAGACCAGATACTAAAATTGATACATAATCTAGTAATTCAGAAGAATTTGAGTGCTATCTTAGTCTCACATGCTTTAGGTATGGTTTATCAGATGACTGATAGAGCATATGTACTATACGCTGGCGATATAATGGAGGAAGCCTCAACAAAAGAACTCTTCGAGAAACCTAAACATCCTTACACCCAGATATTGATCTCAAGTGCTCCAAGGCTTAGTTCAAAAGGTATAAGCGAAGGAATAAAAGGTAAATTACCAGATTATAGAAATCCACCTGCTGGTTGTAGATTCGCTCCGAGATGTCCATATTCGATGAGTAAGTGCAATACTATTAAGCCTGAGCCAATAGAGCTTAATAAAGAACATATAACTTGTTGTCATTTATACGGTTGAGGAGAACATGCTAGACAATAACATTCTAAATGTTTTAAACCTGAGAAAGTACTTTGCTACAAGAGAAGGAATTGTTAAAGCAGTAGATGGGGTTAACTTTTCGATAAGATATGGTGAAACGCTAGCATTAGTTGGAGAATCTGGTTCAGGCAAGACTACTACAGGACATGTAATAATGGGGTTCTATACACCTGATGAAGGCAAATTAATCTATAAAGGTAGATACGATCTATCGATACCGATTAAGAAGAGACCTCTTGAATTAAAGAAAGATATACAGATAGTATTCCAAGATCCTGGAACATCTCTAAACTCAAAGCGGATGGTAAAGGACATAATTAGCCTACCATTAATGATACATAGAGTAGTTGATAAGAAGAGAGTATATGAGAGAGTTTCAGAACTATTAGAGTATGTAGGGTTAAGCGATGAATACATGTTTAAATATCCTCATGAGCTAGGAGGTGGAGAAAAACAGCTAGTAGCTATTTCACGAGCATTAGCTTCAAACCCCTCTTTCATAATACTTGATGAATCTACATCTGCTCTTGACGTTTCTTCACAAGCAAAAGTATTAAATACATTGATAAAGATCCAGAAAGAGTTAGGATTAACATATCTTCTAATCACCCATGACCTCGGTGTAGTTAGGAACATATCTCATAGAGTTATGATAATGTATTTAGGCAAAGTATATGAAGAAGCTCTTACAGAAGAATTCTTCAGATCTCCAATGCACCCATATACTCAGATGCTTTTATCTTCAATACCTACTCTTAGTAGTGAAGATGAAAAGATAAAACCAGCTGGGGTAGAATCGATAGGAGAGATACCTAGCGCTGTGAAACCTCCAAGTGGATGTAGATTCCATACGAGGTGTCCATTTGCAAAATCTATCTGTAGTGAGAAAGAGCCTCCTGATATTAAGGTTGGTGACAATCATATTGTAAGATGTTGGCTCTATGAATAATAGATGTATGTTCTCGTTATAGATTGGAAACCACTATTCTACAAAGTATAATCTTCTGGATAAAGAGATTTAGCAAGATTGGTTAGATTAATACATCCTTCTCTTCTCACTATTAC
>JANXDW010000031.1 GCA_025058515.1 Aigarchaeota archaeon | reverse complement strand
CCACCCAGAGAATTAATCCATAATCTATTTATTTATTTCTAGTCTACAAGCTAGTGGAATACATCAGATTCTATAATCTATTAATGTGTTAGAACTTCTTTCCTCTAATATAATCTAAATATATGGTCTCACATAGACCATTAGAGTGTATTAACATCCACCAGCGATCTCCAGAAGAAAATTCATGCTTATACCCAATATGCTTAAATCATGTTATTAATGGTGTCGATATTTTTTAGTTTGAGTAGTTTAGACATATTTTTTAAGAACATGTTATCTCAAGCTTTAATCTTTAGTTTTTATCTTATTTTTTTGATGTTAGAGTATTTTCTTTAAAACGGCGTTATAATGTAAGAACGAACAAGCATGGTAAAGAAATATGAGCTTCCACCTCTTCCATACAGCTATAATGCATTAGAACCAGTAATAATAGAAGAGATAATGAGACTCCACCATACAAAACATCACCAAGCATACGTTACAGGAGCTAATGCTGCACTAGAGAGATTAGAAAAGAGTAGGAGAGGAGAGAACCCTGAAAATATAAGAGGGATACTCAGAGACCTAAGCTTTAATCTGAGTGGACATAAGCTTCACGCTGTATTCTGGCATAACATGTCTCCACCTGGAAAAGGTGGTGGAAGACCAGGAGGCCGAATAGCGGACCAGATAGAGCAGGACTTTGGAGGCTTCGAGTTATTCAAGAAACAATTTAGTGATGCAGCGAAGAATGTTGAAGCTGTAGGTTGGGCAGTATTAACATACGATCAAGAGATCGACTCCTTGGTGATATACCAAGTAGAGAAGCAGAACTTTATGCATCCTCCGAATCTGCCTCTTCTTCTAACTTTAGATGTATGGGAGCATGCATACTACCTACAGTACAAGAATGATAGAGCAAGCTATGTGGATAACTGGTGGCAAGTAGTAAACTGGGATGATGTAGAGAGAAGATTCAACAAACTCAAAATCTAATCAGAAAAACATTCATAGCTCAGCTAATTCAAAATCCACCTATCCTAAACATTTTTTGATTAAATTCTTCGTAAAGTTGAGTATACTAAATGTTATATCGGGCTCGAGATAAAAGCTTGTCAAGTTATAAGCTTCTTTAACTCTTCTAATGTTGTTACAGGCTTCTTGCATGAATAGTTTTCACATAAGTAGACAGTGGTCCTCTCTTCTAGCTCAATCTTGCCGACCACAACTTGTGATAATTCTTCAAGTTCTTCTCTATTCCAGCTTCCAACACAAATTATCGTTCTAAAAGGCATATACGTTTGATAGATAATGTCGAGGAATGGTTTTGCATCCACAATCTCTCCCACAACAACGATCTCTCTTCTCATTCCAAAGTATGCGGCCAAGACTTGAAGCATAAATGTATAATCAACTGGACTCTCAGAGATATCATTATAGAAGGTTTTCAAGGTCTTCTCAGAAAATTCTCGGTATTTTTCTACTCCAGTAATCTCATATAATCTTAGAAGTACATGAGCTGCCATAGAGTTTCCTGATGGTGTAACACCATCATGCGCATCCTTTATTCGCGATATATCTCCAACATCATCCATGCTAAAGAAGAATCCACCTTCTTCCTTATCCCAGAAATTATCAATCATGGAGTCAGCTATAGTGATGGCTCTCCTAAGCAACCGGGGGTCAAACGTTGACTCGAAAAGGTCGAGTAATCCAGAAGCATAATAAGAGTAATCTTCTAGAAAACCTTCTGTTCTAACTATTCCATTTCTATAAAATCTGTACATGTATCCATCTCTCCAAAGTTTATCGTAGATGAAGTCAGCTACACTCAGAGCGGTTCTAAGATATTTTTCTTCACCTGTGACTTGATATCCCAAGCTTAGAGCTGAGATAGCTAACCCATTCCAAGATGCGATTATCTTATCATCTACTGCAGGCTTCGGCCTCTTACCTCTAGCATCCAGCAGAGCCCGGCTACACAGTTCTAATTTTTCTTCAATATCTTCAATTTTCATAGAGAAATATGAGGCTAGACTATATGAATCCATACTTAAAGTAGGTACTGAGCGGTCATGCTCGAAATTTCCAACATCGCTTATTCCGAAGGCTTTACAGAATATCTCTCCAAGTTCTACACCTAGAATATCTAGAACTTCTCTCTTTGTCCAAGTATAGAATATTCCCTCACCCTCAGAACTATCTGCATCGACTGAAGAGTAGAATCCTCCTTCAGGACTAAGCATCTCACTTATCATCCAATCAAGAGTAGATGTAGAGATCTTTTTCATAAAAGGGTTACCAGATATTTGATATGATTGTAGATATACACGGGATAGGAGAGCGTTATCGTAGAGCATCTTCTCAAAGTGGGGTATAGTCCAGAATCTGTCTATTGAGTATCTGTGGAAACCTCCACCCAGCTGATCTCTTATACCGCCTTTCGCCATCTTCTCCAAAGTCACCCTAGCCATATTATAGGCTAGCGGGATATTCTCAAGTTTATAGAACATGTGTAGGAACTCGATGTAGTTTGGCATCGGAAATTTAGGTGCAGCTCCAAAACCTCCATAAACTTCGTCGAAGTTTGAAACGAGAGATTCAAAACATCGATAAACTACATCATAAGATATCTCATCCTCAGCCTGTTTCTTAACATACATGTTTTTTAGAATTGATGTGATCTGTTCTGCATTTTTCTCAATATCTTTAGGATTGCTCCTCCAAACCTCTATGATCGATGTCAATATTTCATCTAGCCCTACCATTCCAACCCTCCTCCTAGGTGGAAAATATGTACCTCCGAAGAATGGCTTAAGACTAGGTGTTAAGAAGACGGTTAGGGGCCATCCTCCAGAACCAGAAATCAGCATAACTGCCTTCATGTAGATTTCATCTAAGTCAGGTCTCTCTTCTCTATCAACCTTTACAGGAACAAAGTATTCATTGAGTAGCTTCGCAATATATTCATCTTCAAATGATTCTTTCTCCATCACATGGCACCAGTGACATGATGCATAACCTATGCTTAAGAAGATAGGTTTATTCTCTGCTCTCGCCTTGTTTATAGCTTCCTCACCCCAAGGATACCAGTCGACTGGATTGTATGCATGCTGGAGAAGATATGGGCTGAGCTCTTTAGCCAATCTATTAGGTTTATTCACGCTCCTCTAGGAACATAAAGCTACTAAAGAGGATTCTTAAACTACATATCATTTAGTAACATATGCAGGATCGATCAGCTCTACTAATAATCTAAGATTCAGCTATTAGAATTCATAGATATTTTCTTGCTGATAAAATTCAAACTCAAGCTTAGATGAGAGAACCATTCTGAGATCACAGATTTCGTAGAAGATAGTAGAGAGATTTCGACATCTCAATAGTTACCAGGGACTGGACTCCCCCTCTAAGCTAAGAATGATAAATTCCACTAAGCACACGACTTACTACTAGAACAATAGGATAGACATCAACTACAGTCTCTAAAAAACAGCAAATAGAATTGATATTATCTGATCATTTTATAGCTAAGAGTTAGTGGTGGTCTCTTCTCTAAGAGATTACTGGTATTAGTTTACCCGTTCAGGCATCTCTGGAGTTGGAGGATAGTTTGGAGGCCACATTACTTTATGTCGACTATCTAGAAGTTTAAGATTATACTCTATCTTCTTTCTCTCAGACTCGAGCCATGGTGGAAGAACTAGCCTAGTTCCTAGAGATTCCGGCGGCTCATCAACAGTGTATCCCGGTCCATCGGTTGCAACCTCGAGGAGGTTACCGAATGGATCTCTAAAGTACAGTGATTTAAACCAGAATCTATCAACTATCCCTGAATGTATGATACCGATCGTGTCGAGAATTCGCATTATCTCTCTCTGTTCATCTTCATCCATAACCTTCACTGCTATATGATGAATACTTCCCACCCCTATAGATCCTACCCGGACAACTGGGCTAACGATATATCCGAGAAAATCATCTTCTTCTACACCTATACCTAAGATTATACTTGACGGATCATGAGGGTTCTCAATTTTGGATATACGTCTAAGCCCAAGTATCTTTTGGAGGAAACGTTCAAGTATAGTAGCATCGGTTGCAATTGGAGAAGCATGGTCCATATATTTTAAACGCATATCACTAGATATCGAGTTGATTGAAGATTCTTCTGAAAAGATCTCGGTCAAGAATTGCAGGTCAACCTCATCATCAACTCTACATGTTAACTCTAGTAAAACTCCATCTGGATCTCTAAAATATATCGAGACTCTATCTCCTATGCTGTATGGTCTACTTACATATACTCCCTTATTCTTAAGTAGAGAAGCCCATTTCTGTAATGCATCCAAGTTCTTAACACTGTATGCTAAATGGTGGGGAGAGCTTAACCCTGCACGACCCTCAGATAGGTGAGGCCACTCGAAGAAAGTTACCACTGAGCCGCTCGACCCCTTCTCATCTCCATAGAACAAGTGTCTATGGAAGATATCATCTTGATTTACAGATAGTTTAACACGTTTAAGTCCAAGGATCTCAGTGTAAAACCGTCTATTAACAAGTTCACTAGATGTAATGAGAGTTACGTGGTGAAGCCCTTTAATGAGAGGTTGGGATAAATTAGTCATCCAAAACTATAAATACTAATGGTGCTCTTAAACATAGATCACCGTACAGAATTCTTGTAATTGTGAACCTCTAAAATATAACCAATAATATTCTAGTGAAAAACCTACATATCCAACTCCAAAATCACTCACCTAATTTCAGAACAAAAATCGATAACCTTTAACCTATACATCGAGATTTTTAAGAACTAAAATCTTTTAAAAGATAATCCTAAAATCTAGCTTAAAAAAGATAAAAAATGGCCCCGGTAGCTCAGCGGGTAGAGCGGCGGCCTTGTATACAGAGATTGAGAGAGCCGCAGGTCGCGGGTTCAAACCCCGCCCGGGGCTCTACGTACACTCTTCCTCATAGAACTATTATTGTAGAAGTTCTGATTATTATTTTAGATAATCTTCAAGTTTTGTAAACTTTTTAGATACATCTTTCTTTTCTCCTCTATCTATGATGAGCCTCCCGTAGACTCCATCATATCCTGGGATGATCTTTAATCTCCCACTCCTCATATTTGAGATTATTTCAGCAATATTCTTCCCACCAATCTTCTCTATCTCTTCTTCAGGAGTCTTTAACAATATCTTAAACTCGCTTCCAAATCTCTTTACTAGCTTCTCATATTCTCTCCACACTTTAACACTATTGAGCTTAGACTCGCTCTCTATATCGAGACCCATACTTAGAGCTATCAGTTCTTGTAGAGGTATGAGATGTACATATCCTATGCTCTTATCTGGTGAGTAATCTCTAGGTCTATCTGCAAGTTCATCAACACGGTCATCTACTCCTTTCGTAAACCTCTTTCTACATACTGGGCATAAATAGTTTAACCTCTTAGCCTCTCTAGGCTCTACTGGACCAAAACCACAATTTCTATGACCGCTCCAATGATATTTTCCATACTCAGGCGGGACCTCTATCGTCATAGATATCTTACCTGAGCCTTTATTTCTTATAGCTTCAAGAACTTCTTTATAACTTGGTTTAGATAGATTGAATACAACCGCTTCTCTCCCGATTCTATATGGGTAAGGGCTGTGAGAATCGCTGAAGCTGACTAAGTTATAGTCGTCAAGCCAGCTAACCCTCCAGTTCATCGGTGGGTCACTGCTCAAGCCAGTCTCAACAGCGTAGATATGCTTAACCATGTCTTCATAACATTCTTTGATATGGTCTACACCACTAAATGCTCCGAGCATACTCCACCATGGAGTCCAGATATGAGCTGGAAAGACAATATTCGAACTATCTAACTCCATCACTAGCTCAACTAGTTCAGATGGTTTCATGCTTAAAACAGGTCTACCATCAGATTCAACATCACCATAATTCTTCAACATATCTGATAACTGTTTAGCTACTTCTAAGCTAGGCATAAGTATAACATGATGTATTCTCCTAGATTTTTCATTAAATCTATGTACAGTAGCAACCTCAACCTGTGTAATAAAATATATCTCCTTATTCTTCAATCTATATAATCCATCATCAAACTCTTCTAGCTCTCTTTTAAGCTCTTCAATCCATAGAGGATGTAATGCATCTCCTGTTCCAAGAATATCCAATCCCTTCATCTCTGCAAACTCTGCGAGCTGAGCAAGGTTCATCTTTTGTGAAGTAGCCCCCGAATACTTACTATGGATATGTAAATCCGCTATCAGCTCCAAGGTCTACCGCCTACTCTACTATTATCAGATAGACTATATCTCCCAACGCCATCTTACTACTTCAGAAATCTTATATGGTGCTCTCGAGATCGTAGATGGATCAATACTCTTCCACTCTATAATCTTCTCCACTAAATCTCTTTCTAAAATCTTAAACCCCTCCATTCTAAGTTTAAACTCAATAGATGATGCAGCTTCTTCTACCTCCTCCCTAGTCTTCAACCTAGTAATTCCCTTCTCATTCAATGCTCCAAAATACAGCTCTATCTCTACAATAGTATTATCAACCTGCTTATACTTTACATCAGATAAAGAATAAGCTTCTTTCACTTCTTTAATCAATGAGCTAAATCTCTCTAAACTTCCAGCACCTAGATCTATCTTGAACCTCACAACTGGAACTTTCTCATGAACTATAAAATATCCAAGATAGACTTGAAGCCCTCCTTCAAAATAAGGTCTCTTTCTCCCAATTCCATATATAATAAACTCTTGTCCTTCTCTTAATAGGAGCCTCTGTGAAAGTTCTGCAGGAATAGTTATAACTAAACTATTACCACTTCTCCTAATAGCTCCTCTAAATACAACACTATCTTCAATCCACTCCATCCTATCCCGTTACCTCTAAACTCCAATAATATCACTCGAAAAAGATATATTTAAGTTAAGAAATAAATTTGCGCACATCTTACTAGAAGACAAGTTTAAAATCTACGAGCTATCTCCATGTTCAGAGAGGAGGTAGGGTTGCCTCCAGAGACTTCTAACATAGATAGTGAAGATGAATTAGTATGGCTTCTTAGACAGAAGACTAGGAGAAAGATAATCTTGGCCATAGGAGATTCTGGAAAAGTCAGTGCTACATCTCTAAGAGATGCTCTCAAGATAAGTACTGGATCACTTTACTATAATCTAAGACAGCTTAAAGATTTTGTAACACAAGATCAAGATAGAAACTATGTCTTGACAGAAGAAGGAGAGAAAGTATACAAGATATTAAAGGAAGGCGGAGTTCTATCTCCAGAGATATTTAAACCAAAACCTCCAAGTAAGCTTACATCAATCCTCAACGACATCTTTTTTCCTATATGGTTATTTTCCCCAATATATCAAAATACGGGATTGAGGATTATTGTTTCAACCCTCTCAATCCTCGTAAGCTTAACTCTAATGACGTACAGTAGAACCGCACCACTCATACTTCACATATATAGTTCTCAGCCAAACATAATTGAGATAGCGGCCAAGTATTTCTTCAACATCTTCATCCTATACATCTTGATAACGCTCATCTCAATAATATTTTCTGGAAAATTGTTCCATATGAGAGAAGAGAAGCTTCTAGATAGGATTAGAGATGTAGCATGGAGTTCTCTTGAAGATGAATTGAAGTTTGTATTAGCATTATTTATCGCAGTCCTTCCCATGATATTCTATCCAAGCATCATAGCGATAGATAGATTCTTCCAGCTTAGCTTAATCCCCAAACCAGGAGAACCTGGATACTACCAGATAAGAGACCTATACATGACAATAGCTCAAGTTCTAACTCTTCCATTTATGGTAGCTTTAACAGCTTTCGGTAGAAGATTAAGCAGTACATCTGCAGCGCTCGTCGTCTTAATAGTATACTTCTCATCTCATGTAGTAAGCCAGCTTCTAATAATAGGTCTCTAACCTTACCTAGACTGTCTTATACTCTCTTTAATCATTATCCCATAACATGTCAATGCTGTTGCTTCCAGCATGATCGTCAAGAAGATTATTCCATGTATAGCTTTGATCTGGTAAAGGTATGAAGCAACAACTCCACCGATAAACATCGATCCACCATATAACATAGAGAATAAACCATATGCTATAAGTCTAGAAGATTCTCCAACTATGTCGGCGACTGCTGCTCTCATTGTTGTCTCTGCTCCACCTACCGAGATCCCCCAGATAATAGACATAACATATAATCCTAGGCGGTCTGGATAGATGAATAGTAGTAATGGTATTGGGATCGTAGCTATAGGTATAAGAAATAGCGAGATATACTTGTACCTATCGTACAATATCCCTATTGGTAGAGCTATTAAAGCATCTGAGGCCATGGCCACTAGATATAGGATAGGGATCTCAGCTGAGAACATCTTACCAGCTTTCGCCAAGTCTTCAAGATAATAAGATACTAAACCCCAATGAAGTAATCCAGCTATAGCTATAGAAGAACCAGCTAAATATATCCAGTAGCTTCTTCCAAGACTCTTAACCTCTACACCTCCTCTCTTAACACTAACAGCCTTAGGTCTAGGATACCTACTATACGTATAAGCTAAAAACATCATACTCAAACCTGCGGGAATCCCAAGGATTAAGAATGAATACTTGTAGCCTATTGATATATTATCACTATAATATGTAAGAGATAATCCTATGATTGCAGGTCCAGCTATTGCTCCAACTTGATCTAGTACTTCATGGATCCCGAAGCCCTTACCTCTACCTAAACCTTCAGATACTTCCGCCACCAATACATCTCTAACAGGTGTTCTAAGCCCTTTTCCCACCCTCTCCAAGAAGAATAAGACTAGTGCTTGAAGCCAGTGATTGGTAAATGCTAGTAAGGGTATAGCGAAGAGGTTCATCGCATATCCTACGTAGATGAGGCTCCAGAAGATCTTTGGAGAGTAAGTCTTCTGAGCTAAAAAACCACTAAAAAACCTGACCAGATAACTCAATAACTCTCCAGCTGCTAGTAAACCTGCAGCTATAGCTGGTGCAGCTAGAAAATTCAAGTATGCACCTGAGATCGACCTAGCACCTTCATACGTTACATCTGCTAGTAAAGAGATTACGCCTAAAGCTATGAATACGTAGATCAATCTCTTCTCCAAAGCTTTAACAATCCTCTAAAAACTTGGTAATTTAAGTTTTACATAAACTCTCAAGAACCATTTTTACTCTTCATAGACATCTTCGAGACCAATCCACCTTTCGTTAACTTCAAAGGATCTATTATATCTTTAAGCTCATCAACTGGATACCCTTCTTCTATCAACACCTGCTTTACAGTCTTCTTCTCATCTACTACTTTTTTAGCTATTAAAGCTCCTGCATCATATCCTATTATCGGGGTTAAAGCTGTTATTAAAGCTGGGCTAACATCTGCATAATAGCGGCATCTCTCTACATCTGCTCTCAGCCCATCTATACATTTTACAGCTAGATTCTTAGATGTATTGGATAAAAGCTGGATCGATTGTAGTAATTCGTAAGCGATTAAAGGCATACCCATGTTAAGCTCGAGCTCTCCAAGCTGGTTAGATAAAGCTATCGTCAAATCGTTTCCAAAGATCTTTATACATGCGAGCATGGAGCTCTCAAGTATTACTGGATTAACTTTTCCCGGCATGATAGATGATCCAGGTTGAGTAGCCGGTACCTCTATCTCTCCGAGACCTGTATTTGGTCCAGAGCTAAGCAATCTTAAATCTCTAATGATCTTCAAGATGCTTCCAGAGATTGTTCTCAGAGATCCACTTATAGATACGCAAGCATCTCTAAGCTGGAGCTGCTCAAATCTATTCTCAGCAAGCTTGAATCTTATTCCCGTTATACTGCTTAATTCTTCTACGACTATCTTACCAAATTCAGGGTGAGCGTTTAACCCAGTTCCAACAGCTGTTCCACCTATCGGTAACTCAAAAACCTCTTCTAAACTCTTCTCTAATCTCTGGATCCCATGTCTAATAGCAGATGCATAACCACTAAATTCTTGTCCAAGTGTTATCGGCAAGGCATCCCGTAGATGCGTCCTACCACATTTAACAACTTCTTCAAATTCTTTAGCCTTCGTCCACAAGGAGTTTTCTAAGATCTTTAAACTAGGTATCAGCATCTTGATTATGCTCTCAGCTACTGATACGTGGATAGCGGTAGGAAATACATCGTTAGTCGATTGACACATATTAACATGATCATTTGGATGTACCAATTTCTTCTCACCTCTTTTCCCACCCAATATCTCTTCAGCTCTATTAGCGATAACCTCGTTCACATTCATGTTCGTCGATGTCCCAGAACCTGTCTGGAAAACATCGACTACAAACTGGTCATCATATCTTCCCTCGACAACCTCATACGCTGCTTTCATAATCGCTTCAGCCCTATCTCTATCCAGTAATCCCAACTTGAGATTAGCTTTAGCAGCTGAATACTTTATTAATCCCAATGCTCTAATAAATACTCTAGGAAATCTTAATCCAGAGATAGGAAAACTCTCTAAAGCTCTCACTGTGTTAACGCCATAATATGCTTCTACAGGTACTAAGACTTCTCCAAATACATCTCTCTCAACTCTATAACTTTCTTCACGCATAGTTATCTCATATTTAAGTTGTTTATATCAGATATTACTATTAAATACCTACTAAAACT
Organism: Aigarchaeota archaeon; assembly: GCA_025058515.1. Classification (GTDB taxonomy): domain Archaea; phylum Thermoproteota; class Nitrososphaeria_A; order Caldarchaeales; family Wolframiiraptoraceae; genus Geocrenenecus. Next base: position 47,476 of record JANXDW010000031.1, on the reverse strand, counting down.
TAAGAACAATAGATTCTAAAACGATTTTATAGTTGATAGTCAATGATTCTACACAATCTTTAAATGCAACCAAACAAGATTTAAGATGGATTAGAGATGGAGTATATCTATACAGCTCTCTTACTTCATAAGGCTGGGAAACCGATAACCGAGGAGAACGTGAAGAAGGTCTTAGCTGCAGCTGGAATCACGCCAGATGATGTAAGAGTAAAGTCTCTCGTAGCAGCAATCTCAGAGATCAATATTGAAGAAGTCTTGAAATCTGCTACAACTATGCCTGTAGCGGTTACGGCTACGACTACAGCGCCTTCAACACCTACTGCAGAAGCAAAGCCTACTGAAAAAGAAGAGAAGAAAGAAGAGAAAGAAGAAGAGGCTCTAGCAGGGTTAAGCGCTCTCTTTGGTTAAACAATTATTTTTATTTAGAAGTCAAACATATTTACTCGGACGAGATGAGGTTCAGCGAAGAAGTATACAGTCTAGAATTTTTTAAGGAAAGAGATTACGTGAGGAAGAAGTGTAAAGTATGTGGAGAGTACTTCTGGACGGTCAATCTAGATAGAGAAGTATGTGGAGAATCACCATGTGAAGAATACAAATTTATAGGTAGAAGTCTTTCAAAGAAGAAGGTTGATGTTAGAGGTTCTAGAGAAACTTTTCTTAAATTCTTTGAGAAGAGAGATCACACAGTGATAAAACCATACCCGGTGGTTGCTAGATGGAGAACCGATATGTTCTTGACGGATGCAAGCATCGTCGACTTTCAACCATTTGTAACATCTGGTATAGCACCACCTCCCGCAAACCCCCTCGTAATAAGTCAACCATGTATAAGGCTAGTAGACATAGATAAGGTTGGGTTAACCTTTGGAAGACATCTAACAATATTCGAGATGGGTGGAGCTCACGCATTTAACTATCCAGATAGAGAGATCTACTGGAAAGAAGGAACGGTGAGATACTACCATGAATACGTTATAGAGGAGTTCGGTATACCTGAAGAAGAGATAATCTACAAGGAGTCGATATGGAGTGGAGGTGGAAACGCTGGACCTTGTTTTGAGACAATCTCTTATGGATTAGAATTAGCTACACTTGTCTTCATGCAGTACAAGACACTAGATAGTGAGTTGGTGGAGCTACCGATAAAAACCGTGGATACAGGATACGGTATTGAGAGGTTCGCATGGTTCAGCCAAGGGACGCCAAGCTGCTTCGATGCAATATATGGTGAGATCTATCCAAAGGTTGAGAAGATAATCCCTATACCTAAAATAGAGAAGAAGCTTCTAGAAGCTTACTCACCTTACACGGCTCTCGTAACTCCTAAAGCTGGGCAAACGATCTATGAAGTGAGAAGGTTAATCTCAGCAAAATCCAAGATACCTTTAGAGATTATAGAAAAAGAGATAGCTCCTTTAGAGAAAGTCTACGCACTCCTCGATTATACAAAATCTATAGCTTTTATAATAAGTGAAGGAGTAGTTCCATCTAATGTTAAAGTAGGCTACTTAGCGAGATTATTAATAAGGAAAGCATATAGGTTGATAGAATCTATCAGTTCAGTTGATAAACTATTGGAATTAATCGATTTACAGATAAATTTCTGGGGTAAGGACTTTCCACATCTATTAGAGATGAGAGATGAAACATTAGAGATAATCGAGTCAGAGATAAACAAGTTTCAAGAAACGATTAAACGGGGAGCCTCATACGTTGAGAGAGAGGTCAAGCAGTTGAAGAACAATTACAGAGAAGTCCCTGTAGAATTCTTGGTTAGAATGTATGATGAGAGAGGTCTCACTCCCGATTTCGTGAAACAGATAGTTGATAAAGAAGGTGTAAAAGCATCGATACCCGAGAACTTTTACGAACTTGTAGCATCTAGACATCTCAAAGCTATTGAACCTCCAACTCAAGATTGGATAAAGATACTTGAGGAAAAAGTAAAGAATTATCCTCCTACACGGAAACTATACTATGAGCAGCCTCTAGAACTTAAACTAAAAGCTAAAGTTTTAGGAGTTCTAGATAACTACGTCATCCTAGACCAGACATTATTCTATCCAACAGGAGGAGGTCAAGCTACAGATATAGGTATTCTAAGATGGGGAGAGAATAATGAAACAAAAGTCGTTGAATCTCTCCTACTAAGTGGAGGGGTAATCCTCCATAAAGTTGAGGGACCTACCCCAGAGCCGGGAACTATAGTGGAGGGAGAAGTAGATAGAGAGAGAAGATTTATGTTGATGAGACATCATACTGCGACGCACATAATACTGGGAGCAGCGAGAAGAGTACTCGGTAAACATGCTTGGCAAGCTGGAGCAGAAAAAGAGCCGGAGAAAGCAAGACTAGACATATACCATCATAAGAGATTAACTAGAGAAGATATTGAGAAGATTGAGCGTGAAGCAAATAAGATAATCATGAATAGATTACCAGTAAATATCAAATGGATGGATCGAAATGAGGCAGAGAAGATCTATGGATTCACTCTATATCAAGGAGGTGAAGTACCATCTGCTATCATAAGAGTTGTAGAGATACCTGGCTGGGATGTAGAAGCATGTGGAGGAATACACTGCACGAATACAGAAGACGTAGGGATCATAAAGATCTTAAAGACTGAAAGAATACAAGATGGTGTGGAAAGACTTATCTTCGCAGCAGGTCCATCTACTCTACCATATCTTCAAGAAATCGATAGGATAGTATTTGAAGCATCCTCAATGCTCAAATCATCTACATCTGAAATTCTTGAGAAGATAAGAGAAGAATTAGAGAAAGTTAAAGAATTAAGGAAGAAGGTTCAATCACTTGAAAGAATAGTTGCAAATTATAGAGCTCAAGAAATATCCACTAAACCATTGATAGTTAAGGGTGTCGAGTTTTACGTTGCTAGAGAAGTAGAGGGAGATAGAGATTACGCTCTCATGATCTCTGATAAAATTATGGAGAAGCCAGGACCAAAATGCTTTGTAATAGTCTATGGGTTGGAGAAGCTCAATCTGCTCATAATATCAAATGAGGAGGCTCAGAAGCTAGGAGTTCATGCTGGAAAGTTAGCGGAAGCGATCTCATCTCAACTTGGCGGTAGGTCGGGTGGACAAGCTAGAATAGGTCAAGGAACGATAGAGATAAATGTAGATGAAGAAGAGTTGAGAAGAATAGTAGATAGAGTAACAATAGAGACCCTTGGAGAGGAACCTATATGAGAATTCTACATTTTTGATTCCAATAATTCTTTTAGCTTTATAGCAATTGTTTCAGCTCTCATCAACATCTCTCCTATCACTTCTTTGAATGGTAATCCAGCTTCAACTGCAAGAGCTCTAGCTTCTCTATAAGCTCTAATGAGCAGAGGCTGGATAGTCTCTCTCGTTACATATCCAATCCCAATTGCAAGTTTTACAGCTAAACTACTTGCCTCGATCAAGTCGCTCTTCATCTTCTCTAAATCTATCTCGAGATCTTTCCCCAATATAATTACTCCATCTTCATAACCTTTTTCAATTGTTATCCCCTTCATAACTGCTTTTATATCCAACCTCGATAAAAGCGAAGCTAATTGTGGAGAGATCTCTTCACCCTTCTTAGCTACTACAGTATCTTTAGCAACCCATATCTGGCCTCCTTCTATCCTCGTAGGTATCTTCAGTTTTCCAAAATCGCTTAAGATAGGACCAGGTGGTAGACCAGTATTCATCTCTGGAACTACTACATCTATATCTGCTTTCTCACCTGCTTTAGCATGCATCAGTATCTTGTTCTTATCTAACAACATCTTAAGTTTGAATAAGTTTACATCTGAGAAGATAAAGCCAACGCTCGCTTTAACATCTTCTACAAGTTTAGCTAAATCTTTTCTTCCAGCTTTATCTGCAGCTTTAATGAAGAGCGTTTTTTTGGTAACCCTTATCGTACAGTAGTCTCTAAGCTTCTTCCTAATCTCATGTATCAAGTTTGACCTTAACCCATAGAGATTGAAGATAGCGATTACAGGGTACTTCTTGATATATTCAGCTAGCTCATCAACTTCTTCAATCTTCCATTTCTGTACTCTTGTAACAACAACTTGATCTTGCAAGCCCAGCTCAACGCCTCTCTAAACTCTACTAACTCACTCAGTTCTAAGTCTTCTCTTCTTAAAAAACTTAAAATTGTAAATATAGAATGATTCTAAAGTATCTTAAATATCTCATTCTCAGCTTCTTACCAACAAATCTATAAGGTTGAACATAATCTAGAATTTCAAGTAATTATCATGAAGACTGTGATTTTAGATGCGATCTCTTAGAAGATTATCTTTAAGAGGTCTGTCAACTTCACTGTTCTAAGAATATTTATGAGGAATACTGTAAAAGCTAAAGCCATCATCAATGCTCCTAAAACTGCTACAGTCATATAGGTTTCAAATACTCCTAAGCCCATAGGATAGAGAGTCCTCCTCAACATCCCCTGCGTACCCGCTAAACCCATGCTCAAACCCATCACCAACCCTCCCACAGTCCACAAAATTAAATGAATATTCCCCAATCTTTCATTAAGCGACTTACCTGTAAGTAGTGGGAAGAGAGCGTAGATAGCTGCAAACAATGTTGATGATAATCCTACGAGTAACTGTATATGTCCATGGATCCCTATAACCCATTGAGTATTGTGGAAGAACCTATTAGATGCATAGTTTGCTTGTATTATACCTGCTAGACCTCCTACAGCATATCCAATAATAGATGTGAGGATGAACTTCAAAGGCATACTATACTTGACTGGTCTCGCAAACCATAGGGTTGCTAGTACAGCGAACATCGTGAGACCCATAGTCACCAACTCTCCCCAAGTAAATATCTGTCCTTGTAACTGGAGGAATAGTGGTTGAGGTGTATCAGCGAGCATGTGGTGATTCCATACAAATAGTGAGACAACTAGATCTGCAAGTATAACAGTTCTTACAATATTCTCTCCATATAAAGTTCTGTTAAGTATTAGTGGAACGAGTAGATACCATGTCCCAGCTGTGAAGATCAATACATTCCCATCAGCTATTAAGTCTAGCCCCCACCAGAAGACATTCTTGTATATCAATGGATCAACAACATTATACGGTATAGAGAGATATGGAAATAGATTTCCTAATGCAAATACTACTAGTAATACGCCTACACCACCGATAACGAACGCATTTAGCGTCGTATCTACACATCCTCTAAAAACAGCTACAACGAATACAGGATAATTAAATGCTTTAGAAGTATATTGAGGAACATTAGAAATCTTTGCACGAATCTTATCTAGATTAAATGCTGTTACAAGTAATTCTTTTAAAACATACCATGAGCTAGTAGTTCCTCCATCCATCTGTCTCATAGGTAAGAATATCGTTGCAAACATGTTTCCAAAGAATATGAGAACGCCTCCTAAGATCAATACAACACCTAATCCGAACGATAATATAGAATAGGGATCCCATCCAATTATCTCGTATGCTACAGGTATAGGCCAGTATAGTGTATAGAGTGGAGCATAATGGGTTAGGAACGTCGTACCCCAAACTACTATTAAACCTATTAACATTAACCAGAAGCTTAGGTATGCGGCTTTCCTACTATAGATATCTTTCTTGAGGATGTAGGGGATGAGAAAGTAGAAAGCCCCCATCACCGTCATATAAGCCCAACCATATACTCCTATGAATGGATGAGCAGTCATCATAGAATAGAAATGTTTTTCATCAAAGAACTCTAAGAGAGTATTCATTATCCTAAACCTCATCAGTATCCCCTCAATTCCCGCTAACGCTAAGAAGATCAACGAGACTACAACAAACCTAATCGACAATATCTTCCTCTCTTCCTCATTCATCTAACATCACCCTCATCTAACATATATAACATCTGGAAAGTATAGATAGGGATGCCTTGGACCACTATATTCTGTAGATCTTACATCATAGTATCCAGGTTCATCAAATATCCATACTATCCTGTTTACGTATGGTTTAGGGATAACTTGCATCTGGAAGACCATGCTCCCGTCTTTCCTGAATACTCCGAAACCGTAGACTAAGTCTTGAGATACAACGATAAACTCGACTGGGACTCCTGCTGGGATAGTTAAAGGCTTCTCGGGAAATACGAATTCATAGTTTCTCACCTCTATGGTAATAGTTATCTTTGGTTTTTCTTCTAGCCAGAAAACGTAGTGAGCAGATGGAAGAATAGGAGACAAAAAGAGTATATTCCCGATGATTACTATAATGAATAAGAAGATCAGCCATCGCTTCTCCCCTTTCTCCATCCCCCTCTTCTCTCCACTCTCTCTACTGCTTAGACTCGAACTCTCTCTTCCCCTTCTTTGAGTCAATATATAGAAGACTATTATGAAACCAATTACGATAGATATTATAATAAAGTAGACGATCTCGATAAAGAATTGAGGAGCCATACCAATAATAATATACGATGATTAGAGATAACGCTATTATACAAAATATTGTATAACCATTTAATTAATCGACTATTCTTCTAAAGTTTTTCTAATGACCTTTTTTATAGCATCTCTCATAATTCGAGATGCCGTAGAAGGATCCGCCTCTATTAAAGATGCGATATCCCTCAACTTAGCATCTCTCCTACTACCGAAATAACCTGACTTCAATGCAGTTGTAAGAACTTCCCTCTGCCTCTTAGTCAGCTCATAGTCTTCATAATCTTTTATCAAGAGTGTATCTACATCTAACCCCGCATTCCTAAGATCTTCTATCACACGTTTATGGTACAATCTTCCAGGAATTATCAATTTAACAATAACCCCTAAAGGTTTAACATAGGATAGAGATTCAACTATCACAGGTAACTTAGAGAAGATTCTACAAGATGTACAACTCTCAGTTTCTACCCAGAGATAACTATCCGGTAAGATCATGTATGATCCTTGAACATCAAGATGTTTATCAGCTTCAATAGGCTTAAGCAATTTTAATAAGTGAGTAGAGTAAACCTCACTTATCCTAACCTTCTTAAACTCTGCCTCAACTTCTTTATCTTGAAGAAACTTTACAACTCTACAATCGCTATTACGTATCAATATCTTTAAGATCTTCAACCCTAACTTCTGCTTCAAGTTCTAAACCTACACTATATATTCGTTGATAAACTTTCTTTAATCTATTCTTACAGTATTTTTATAACTCTACTTTTACAGGTTTACCCATCGTCTTCTTAACGTAAATAGATTTAATATTCTTGAAATGTTTCTCTAATCTATCCGAGACTTTAGAGATTACTGTTAAAGCATTCTCAACTAGAGCTTTTGTATCCATTCTCTCTGAGCCGATCATACACATTGCTTGAGGATTCTTCCTCACACTTACGGTAACTGTTCTACTATATCTCTTAACAAGCTCACCTATACTTGATCCTGGAGGTATCGGTACAGGTCTCTTACCTCTTCCTCCGAGAGCAGCTCCAAGAGCTTTCGCAGTTAAACCCATTAATGGAGGATCTATTAAGAAATAATCATACTGTGAAGCGATCTTCTTCGCCAATCTCTTATTTCCGACAAGCGACTCTAGTTCATCTCTCTCTATTACTCTACTTACTTCACTTATTCTCCTCGCTTCAGAAGCAAGAGCACTTCCAGCTATGATGCAGATCTTCCTCCCATCTCCTAGACCATTTGGAAGCTCTATATCTTCTACAAACCTATTCTCAGTCTTTTTCAAGTCTACTCCTTTGATATTTATTATTAACTCTAAGCTCTGCTCAAACTTTCTAGATTCTCCACTATTCTTTGCTCTTTCAATCGCCATACTTAAGTTTGCTTCTAAAGTCTTCAGCATGACCTTTCTCTAAAGGTTGAAGATGCGAGGATTAATATAAACATACTCTAATTCATCTAATCGATAAAGTTGGGGGATAGTCTCCTCTTACTTAATTCTCGAGAGAACTATCTTAATTTCTCATCATGAAGACCGGAGTCAACCTCTCTCAATACCTCTTTCGGATTCTTACCATCAACTAGGATACCCATACTCAAACATGTTCCAAGCACTTGTTTAACAGCTGTCTTCAAATTCTTAGCCCGCATCTCATCCAACTTCATCTTAGCTATCTTTATAACTTGCTCTATACTGATCTCACCTGCACTCTCTCTTCCAGGCATCTTAGCACCCTTCTCTATCCCAGCTTCTTTAACGATTAAAGCAGTAGTTGTAGGTATCCCAACAGAGACTTTAAACTCTTTAGTACTAGTATCTACAGTTACTTCAACTGGAACTCTCATCCCTTTAAATTCTGCAGTCACTCTATTTATCTCTTCAACTATCTGGAGAACGTTTACACCTAATGGTCCGAGAGCTGGCCCTATCGGTGGACCTGCTGTAGCTTCACCACCTGGAACTAGAAATCTAACAGTCTTCTCAGGCAAATCATTCCCTCCTCTCTGATTGTTGAGTTACTCTCACTTGGTCTGCAGGGATGGAGATCGGTAGAGGGAAAGCTGCATCAGTAGGCTCTATTGTTACCTCATTCTTAGGTTTATCTATTCTCAATACTTTACCATATATTCCTCTCAGAGGTCCAGAGATAATCTCTACAGTATCTCCAATAGAAATCATCTCTATCATCGGCTTCTCTATTAAGTGCTGCATAATCTCTTCCTTCTTTACTAGTAATGCAGGTCTAGACTTTACGTGTCTCACGCCTTGAGTTATCAATGAGACCTTCTCCCTACTATCAGCTTCTATGAATATGTAGCCTTTGATATTCGGTAAAGCTATTATAGAGTAGATGCCTTCAACCATTCTCTCTACTTTAATGGTTTTCCCATCTTCTACAATCTCTCTAATCACCTTACTCTCAATAATCTTTGCTACATTCTTCTCTTGACCTACCGTTACCTTTACCGCAAAGTATCTTGGAGAGCCCGTCGACATCTCAATCCACCTAAACTCCTTGAATAGCTAATGCTACAAACCTTATAATAAATGCTATGAATCCTATTACAGCTATCCCAAGTAACGTTATTCTCAAAGCTAGGAGAAACTCATCCTTCGCAGGTTTTCTAGCTAGCTTAAACAATGTTGCTGAATCTTTAAAGAATTCTCTTAAGCCCAAAGCCCACCCTCTTAAGATATTCTTTAAAATCTTCTTAATAACCTATCTCTCTATTTAGCATGTCTTTATATTATAGGTTCTCCTAGAAAGCTCTATGAGTAAGAGGATGGTAGTCTGTACTTCATGTAATAAGCCTATTGCTCCAGGCGAGTCTGCTGTAAATTTCCCATGCCCAAATTGTGGAAGAGTAAAGATATGGAGATGTGAACTCTGTAGAGAGCTTTCAAGACCTTATATATGTCCATCATGTGGTTTCGAGGGGCCGTGAAATATGGGAAAGGTAATCGTAGTAGTTAGGATAATGCCTATAGATGAAACAGTAGATGTAGATAATCTAATATCGAGGATAAAGACTAATCTTCCAGAGAAGATAGAGTTAGCCTCAGTAAAAGTAGAGCCCTTCGTCTACGGAGTTAATATAATAAATGCTCTTTTTGCTATGCCTGATGAAGAAGGTTATCCTGCAAAGCTAGAAGAATACCTTAAAGAATTTAAAGAAGTAGGAGAGATCGATATCTCAAGGATCAGCCGGATATAATGTTGATTACGATCCTCATAAAGAGTTATTAAGATTCAATAGTTATTGGAGATTCTCATTTAAATAGAAGATGGAGAGTCTAGATTATAGATGAGCCCTCGAGAACTTAGGCTAAGAGTTGCTGAAGCAAGACAGAGAGATGTAGGTTATGGTATAGCTAGGATAGATAGAGAAGTGGGAGCAAGTGCTGGATTCCAGACAGGAGATATGGTGGAGATTAGAGGTAAGAAACTTGCAGCTGCAACATTATGGTTAGGCTACCTTGAAGATGAGAAGGATGTAATTAGAATAGATGGTTATATTCGTAGTAATGCAGGTGTAGCATTGAATGATTGGGTTACTATCCGGAAAGCAGATGTAAAAGAAGCTCAATTAGTCGTACTCGCACCAGTCAATACCACTATTAAATCTGATGAAAACTTTAATAGACTCATAAAGAGTAGATTGATAGAATATCCTCTAGTACAGAAGAACATGGTTCCAGTACTCTTCTTTGGAAACCTATTCACCTTCGCAGTAATTCAGACTAGGCCTTCAGGAGTAGTAAAGATAACTCCTAAAACAAAACTAGTAATACATAGCAAAGTAGTTCAAGAGAAAGCATTCAGAACAAGTGTAACATATGAAGATATTGGTGGACTGCAAGAACAGATACAGAGAATTAGAGAGATGATAGAGCTACCTCTCAGATATCCGGAACTATTCCAGAAGCTCGGCATCGAGCCTCCTAAAGGAGTATTACTATACGGTCCCCCAGGATGTGGTAAAACTCTCTTAGCGAAAGCTGTTGCAACTGAAGCAGAAGCCAACTTCATATTGATAAACGGTCCAGAGATAATGAATAAGTATTATGGAGAGACTGAGGCTAGGCTTAGAGAGATATTTAGAAAAGCTGAAGAAGAAGCTCCAAGTATTATATTCATCGATGAGATCGATGCTATAGCTCCTAAGAGAAGTGAGGTTACAGGTGAAGTTGAGAAAAGAGTTGTCTCACAACTTCTTACATTAATGGATGGTCTGGAGACTAGAGGTCAAGTAATAGTTATAGGTGCAACAAATAGACCTAACGCTGTAGACCCAGCATTAAGAAGACCTGGAAGATTTGATAGAGAGATAGAGATCGGTATACCTGATAAGAATGGTAGGAGAGAGATACTTCAAATACATACTCGAGGTATGCCTCTAGCAGAAGATGTGAAGATAGATAAATTAGCTGAGATGACTAGAGGATATACAGGAGCAGACTTAGCAGCTCTCTGTAGAGAAGCTGCAATGAAATCTATTAGAAGAATATTGCCAAGCATAGACTTTAATGAAGAGAGAATCTCTCCAGAGATACTCGATAGCTTGATGGTAACGATGAAAGATTTCTTAGATGCATTTAAAGAAGTTACGCCGACAGCTTTAAGAGAAGTAGAGGTTGAGATACCTAACGTTAGGTGGGAAGATGTTGGTGGATTAGAAGATATAAAACAGAGGCTTGTCGAAGCAGTTGAGTGGCCATTAAAATATCCTGAGAAATTTGAGAAGTTCGGTATAAAACCTCCTAGAGGGATACTGCTCTACGGTCCACCGGGATGTGGAAAGACCCTGCTCGCTAAAGCTGTAGCTACAGAATCAGAAGCCAACTTCATCTCTGTTAAAGGTCCTGAGATATTTAGTAAGTGGGTTGGAGAATCAGAGAAAGCTATTCGAGAGATATTTAGGAAAGCTAAGCAAGCGTCACCATGCATAATATTCTTCGATGAGATAGAATCAATAATACCTAGAAAAGACCTTGTAGATGATTCTTCAGGGGTTACGAATAGAGTTTCAAGCCAGCTTCTATCTGAGATGGATGGAGTAGAAGAACTAGCAGATGTAATAGTTGTTGGAGCAACCAATAGACCGAACTTGATAGATCCAGCTGTTCTAAGACCTGGAAGACTGGATAGGCTAATCTATGTACCTCCACCAGATGAGAAAGCAAGATACTCTATACTCAAGATATATACGAGTAAGATGCCTTTAGCCAGCGATGTCAACTTAAAAGAGATGGCTGCTAGAACCGAGGGATACTCTGGAGCAGACCTTGAATCTCTATGTAGAGAAGCAGCATTAAATGCTCTAAGAAAGAATATTGAAGCAGAGTACGTTTCTAGAGAAGACTTTGAAGAAGCATTGAGAATTGTTAAACCAAGTATATCTCCACAGATGGTGAGAGAATACGAGAGAATAAGAGAAGTCTTAAAGTATACTGAGAAACAGTTAACGATGATAGGTTAAGGGCTGAATATAAGTGAGTAAGAGGCATATTGTTCTTAGAAGCGAGATCTATGCAAGAATCATAGAGATACTTCAAAAAACAGGAGGAAAAACATTAGAAGAAAATCTCTTAGAAGAATTGAAGAAGAAAGGAATAGAGATTACATTAACGAATTTGAGAAGCATACTGATGAAGCTTGAAATCCATGATAAGATAAGAGTCTTTAGCTTAGATGAAGATAAAAAATTGATCGAGCTAGTCCAAAAGAGTTAGAAAGATAAAAGCTTCTCAAATCAATCTTCAAAGAATAGCATTAACAAAGAACAATCTTCTCTTAAATCTAAAAGAGGTGCTCATAGTAGTTGAGAAGCCTATGCAGAGGATCTCAAAGATTGTTATCATTTCACCATTATCGATAGGTAGAGTTACAACCATGCATCTAAGCTTGTCTTTCCACGTTCTTCTTCAACAATAGTTCTCAACTCGCTTAATGTTTTTCTAACCCTCTCTAATGAAAAATCGTGTTCTCCATGTAGCATCTCTTCAATACCCCGATAATCAGGCTCAGACCAATACACTTCATAAGATTCTAAGACGATGGGCTTCAAGAATATCTCTTTAACCTTTCTGGGATCGACTTCTAGCTCAGCATTCAAGTATCTTAAAACATTCTCAACCGTGCCATGCTCTTTAATGAGCTTGAGAGCTTTCTTAGGACCAACACCCTTCACACCCTCACAGTAATCTGTTCCAACAAGTATAGCTATATCGATCAATTGTTCTCTCGAGATCTTTAATGAGCTTAATAGTTTATCGAGGTATATTATCTCAGGCTCAACTTCTACATACTCTTTTCTACCTGGAAGCTTCCTCTTCCCAACTATTGATAGATTTCTCACTAAACGTGGGGATCCGAATAAGAGTGAGTCCATATCTTGAGAAGCAGATGCATAGGCATCTCCTCTTATAGCTAGGTAAGCTGCTTGAGCTTCACCCTCGCTTGGAGCTTGAACTATCGGTAAACCCATCAATCTTATCAGCTTCTTAGAGCTTTCAACTATAAACTCATCTAATACAGCTGCTTGCTGAGCATATTTTCTAGCTTCTTCAACTCTCCCCTCTTCTAAAGCTTGAAGATATAATTGAGCTGCTTCAGCTCTTCTCTCCATCCTCTTCTCGAGAACTTGTTGTTTAAGGTCTGGAGGTCTCCCATCGTATACAAATATAGGCTTTATGCCTGCTTTCAAGAAGTTAATAGTTCTAAAGAATAAGCCACTCAGATGACTTGTTATTCTACCTTGTCTATCCATTAAGGGTTTACCATCTACACCTCTAATGATTGTTATGAATTGATACAACATATTATATGCATCGAGAGCGATAGCCTTCCCTCTAAGATCTTCTAAAGAGATCTTCTGTACAACCTCTTCCGGGATTAGGTCTACGAGTTTTACACCCATCAGCCTTCCTCTCCAATCAATTAAGAATATCGGGAGACGTATAAGGGTTCACTTTCTTTTTACTAGGTCTAGAACTACGATGAACTTTCTAGGAGCAACCTCTAATACTTCATGAGAATAAATTACTTCTACTTCATGGTTCATCTTCTCAGCTTCCATCAAGATTCTTCCAGATGCTTTATCAACTACATTTACTCCTTCTTCAACATGGTATAGATGGATTATACCATCTCTCTTAACTATCTTTAACGCTAAGTCTAAGAACTCTAAAGCCTTAAATGGAAGATCCATAATAACTCTATCGAATACCTCACCACATTCTCTTAATACATCTCTCACATCTCCTTTAACCGCTTCCACCCTATCTGAAACACCATTCAATTTAATATTATCAAGTAAGAAGTTGTAAGCTTCTGGATTAATCTCGACTGCTACAACTTTAACTGAAGGATTCTTTTTAGCTATTAAGATAGAGAATGGTCCAACTCCTGCAAACATATCCAAGATGCACTCATTCTCTTTTATCTTTAATGCTATTCGAAGCCTCTCCCCACTCATCCTAGGGTTGAAGAAGACCTTTGAGAGATCTAGCTTATAGATGCATCCATGTTCTCTGTATATAGTCTCTGTCTTAGGTTTTCCTACTACGAGCTTAAGCGACCTTATCCTATAATCTCCAATAGTCTCTCCTTCTTTAGAGAAAACCGCCTCTACATGTGGATAGATAGTCATGACCGCTCTACCGACATCTTCTTTATAATCCTCAAGCTCTTCTGGAATATCTATCAAAGCAATACTTCCTACTAGATCTATCGAAGAAGGAATGTATTGATGTAGATCTCTTGGTAGAATTTTCTCCAATATCTCTCTCAAGCTTCTAGGCTTCTTCTCCCGCTCCTCTAAACATATCGTAACGACCTCGAATGAATAGTTACCCAAGATATCGTTCAAGCCTTCAGCATATTTAACTGGGAAGAAGACGTATCCTTCACATTTCATCGGCTTAAAACCATCATCTAATACTCCGAGAGCCTTCAACCTTCTCCTTACTTCTTCAGCCTTACACTTCTCAACTTTTACTGCGACCTTATCTTTCAATCTTCTTACAAAAGTATCCGTTGATAGGAAAACTTAAAATTATCTATTATTAGATGTCATCGATGATGTTGAAGCTTAGAGAAGCAGTTCTAAAAACTATCAAGGAATTTAATAAGTATAGAGGTTCAGTAGCAGAAGCTGAGCTAGTAAAGATAGAAGGTGATGAAGTTTTATTAAAGATCTCTGGGAGCTTGTGCCATACATGTGGTTTCGTAGATTATCTTGAAGACTTCGTCTACGAGATGGAGAGAGTGACCAGAGACTATAGAGCTACTCTAATGGATTATCAACAGTTAGATGATGATAAATTCCTTGTAAGATATAAGGTTGAAGAATCGGAAGGCAAAGATTAATAGATTTTTCTATGATTAAATGCAATTAACATATTCATTGCAATTTCTAGATGAGTAGACTAGTTTATTAGGTGGTTCATAGATTTTTTAGACAAGTGAAATTGGGTAGGATAAATCATGGTGGAGCAAGCGCTTATAGACCTCTCAGCGATACAGCTTAAGGTAGCATCTCATCTAGTAAGAGAAGGTTTACTCAAAGGTAGATTGATAATCCATAGGCTACTACTCTCGGAGATTGAGAAAGAGGCTTCAGAAGGAGATACATTAGCAATAGAAGGTTTAGAAGACCTAGAGAGAACATGTAAATCATACAATGTAGAGATAACCTATATAGGAGAAATAGATGAGAAGCTTAATAATAAGAGACTTGGACTTATTGAAGAAGCTAAGAAGCTTAGAGCAACCTTGGTTACATGCGACCCTATAACCGCAAAGTTAGCTCAATCTATAGATGTCAACGTAATATATGACCTACCCCCTCCACCATTTAACATAGATGTTCTATTCTCTGAAGACGTTATGAGCATCCACTTGAAGGAAGGTCTACCACCAAGAGTAAAGAAGGGTATTCCAGGAAGATGGAAATTAGAAGAGATATCGGATAAACCTATGAACCGTGAAGACCTAGAACTACTTATAGCTCACTTAATGAAAGAAGCATATACTTCTTTCGGAGTTGACTCCTTCCTAGAGATCGATAAATCGGGAGTTAAGATCTTCCAGTTAAGAGATTATAGGATAGTAGTAACTAGACCGCCATTCTCAGATGGATTCGAGTTAACAGTCGTTAGACCCATCTTAAAGAAAAACTTGAGAGATTATAATCTTCCAAGAGAAGTAATCGAGAGACTTGAAGCTCATGCTGAAGGAATCTTGATAGCAGGTCCTCCAGGTATGGGTAAATCAACCTTCGCTCAAGCTTTAGCTGAACATTATAGACGTATGAATAAGATCGTTAAAACGATTGAAAGTCCTAGAGACTTAAATGTCTCACCAGAGATCACCCAGTACTCTAAATCTGCATCTAAAGAGAATGAGCTTCATGATGTCCTACTCTTAAGTAGACCTGACTACACTATATTTGATGAGATTAGAGGTTCAGAAGATTTTGGCTTATTCATAGATTTAAGATATGCAGGTATAGGGATGGTTGGAGTAATACATGCAACGACACCTATAGATGCTATTCAACGTATAGCGAATAAAGTGGACGTAGGGATTCTCCCATCAATAATAGATACTGTAATCTTCATGGATAAAGGCGAGGTCGCAGAGATCTACACCCTTGAGATAGTGGTGAAGGTTCCAGCTGGCTTGAAGAAAGCAGACTTAGCTAGACCTACAGTAATAGTTAAAGACTTCTTAACAAATGAGCCAAAATACGAATTATATGTATTCGGTGAGAGAACATTTATAGTTCCAGTAACAGGAGGTAAAGAAGAGGGAAGCCACCATATTAAACAGATCTCTAAAGTGCTCAGTAGGTACATACCTGAATACGAGCTGGAAGAAGATGAAGAAACGATAAGAATCTACATACCTGATAGATTCTACAGAACATATCTCAAGAAATGTCAAAACAAACTTTTAAAAATTGCTAGAAAGCTTGAAGTAAGATTAGAAGCAATACCTAAAATGAGTGAATAATATTAGAAGTTTTAATCTATTCCTAGAGAGCTGAATCCTATCTATATCTTATCTATAAATTCATCTAATCACAACATCTAGTAGAGAGAAGTGATGATGAGTTCTCTCAAACCATTTTTCTCCATTTTAATATTATCTTCTCCAGCTTCTTAACAACATCTAAAGCATCTCTACCGAATATAATGATCATAGGTTCCTTCCCCCAATCTCCTAAATGGTAGATTAAGTCTACAGCTTTCCATGAAGCTTTCTCTAAAGCAGTCTTCACACCCCAAGGAATAGTCCCTCCCTCAACACTCTTAACTTCAAGAGGTTCTTCTCTCCTATCATAACTACTAATAGACATGCCAAGCTCTCTAGCAGTCTTAACAAGCTCTTCATCATACCTTATATTGATCGCAGACCTAATCTGTGGAAAATACTTCATTATCGTTAATACCGCTCTCGCTAGGTGTCTAGATGAATTAAACCATGGACAAGATGATGCTCTTGCCCTCCCATCTACTTTAACGATTCTTCCAGGAATTCCTACAACATCTTCTAAGGTTTCTGCATTCTCTATGGCCATTACGAGATTGCTCTGAGATTCAGGGATAAGGTCAGCCATCCACTTAGATTCTTCAATAATCTTCAAGGCTTCTCTAATATTCTCCAACACTTTGTATCTATCTCCATCTCTCACGATCTTTCCAGTAGGATTAACAGGGCCATGGCCTCCACCTATCTCTAAGCCGTGGATAATAGCATTCGTAACAAACTCTTTTGCAACTTGAACTGCTTCAGGAATATCGTAACCTTTCGCTAGTTGTGCAGCTATAGCTGAAGCAAATGTACATCCTGTTCCATGAGTATTCTTAGTCACAACCCTGTCTCTACTATATACTATAAACTCTCCTCGATAATATAGTATATCCAAGACTTCTCTACCATCTATGTGTCCTCCCTTAACAACCACTGCTCTCGGACCTAGTTCAGATATTATTTTAGCTGCTTTCTTCTGGTCTTCAATATCCTTTACCTTGATCCCGCTTAATGCTTCAGCCTCTCTAGCATTCGGGGTTACAACGGTAGCGATGGGAATAATCTTCTTTACTAAACTCTCTATAGCATCATCTCTTAGAAGCTTTGCACCACTCTTAGCTATCATCACGGGGTCAACGACTATCGGAGCATCTATCTTCTCCAATTCTTCTGCAACCACAGATATTATCTCAGAGGTATGGAGCATACCGGTCTTAACTGCATCTACACCAATATCTTCAACTACGACTCTTATCTGTTCTCTTATAATCTCTAATGGTACATCGTGAACCATCGTTACAGCTTTTGTATTCTGAGCTGTAATAGAAGTTATAGCCGACATACCGTGTACGCCTAGAGCTGCAAAAGTCTTCAAGTCTGCTTGTATACCTGCTCCTCCACCTGAATCCGACCCTGCTACAGTTAATGCTCTCGGAATCCTCATGCTAGAAATATATTCTCGAGCCCTTCTAATAAATCTAGACATCATCAACTTATAACGTACTAGAATTTTACAATATTATCTACTCTCTTCTTCAACATATTGAGTAGACGTCTCTCTTTTTCAGTTATACTTGATCCCTTATCATCTTCTAGCTTGACACCTTCATAAGCCGTAGCCATGAATGTTCTCGATAAATCAATAACCTTGAAGATTTTCTCAATATCTCCAGCATGAAGATATATCGTTAGATCGTTTATTAAAAGGATCTTTGTTGGATTGGAGATGAATTCTTCTATTAAAGGTTCAAGATTCTTCACATTCTCTTCAGAGTACTTTAAGACTTCTATCTTATCTCTCCCTAAGAGTCTAGGAGGCCATATGTTACTAGGTCTAAGATACTTTACATTTAAGACGATGTCGGTATACTCTACAATAGCTCCTCCTACTCCATAATTTTTCGAAGGGGCCATATCGATAACCGTGACATCTCTACTATAACTGTTCTCTATCAAGAACTCAAGGAATCTTATCAAGAAGGTCGTCTTACCAGTTCCAACCTCACCTAATACAAGAGTCTTCTTATCTAAGAACTCTTCCAATAAACTTCAACTCTTCAAGATCCCCATATTCCTCAATACATCTTCAAGGTCAGGTTTCGTTATCTCTTCAAGCTCATACCGAACTCTGATACAAGGCTTATCTAGATTCATCAATCTACCTAAGTTTATAGGAGTACCGAGTATAACTAAGTCGCAATCAATTTTACTAATAGTCTCTTGAAGTTCTTTTATCTGCTCTCTACTATAACCTACAGCTGGAAGAACTGGACCAATATGGTTATAGATACGGTATACTTCTCTAATAGATCCTACAGCATAATCTCTAGGATCTATTATCTCTCCAGCACCATACATTCTCGCAGCGATCAATCCAATCGAGTAGCTCATCCCTCCATGAGTCACGGTCGGACCATCTTCAACTACCAGCACCCTTCTCCCTTCAATAGCTTTAGGATCTGATACATAAAGCTTAGAAGATGCTTTGATGATTAATGCACGCTCATTTACTTTCTTTACGTTTTCTTCTATCTTCTTTACATTCTCTGGATCTGATGCATTCACCTTGTTTATTATGATTACATCAGCCATCCTAATATTTACTTCTCCTGGATATGTTGAGATTTCTTGACCTGGTCTAAGAGCGTCTGCAACAGTTATCAGTAGACTCGGCTTAAAGAATGGGAAGTCGTTATTTCCACCATCCCATAGTAGGATATCTACACCCTTCGAAGCTTCTCTTAAAACTTCTCGATAATCTACTCCAGCGTAAACTGTATTCCCCATCTCTATATGAGGCTCATACTCTTCCCTCTCTTCAATAGTACACTCATACTTATCTAAGTCATCAAACGAACTAAACTTTTGCACTCGATATCTCAACATCTTACTATACGGCATAGGATGTCTAACAATATTAAATCTTATACTCCATTTCTTCAATATAGAGGCAATCTTTCTAGTTACAGTACTTTTACCAGCACCTGTTCTAACTGCAGTAACCGCAATCGTTGGGATAGGTGGTTCCAGCATAGTGTTTCTAGGTCCAAGCAACATGAAGTCTGCTCCAGCTGCTAAAACTTGCGAAGCCTTACGCATTACATCCTCATAAGTTAGATCACTATAAGATAAGACTACTACATCGACATCATATCTCTTGATAAGATCTACTATCATCTCTTCAGAGTAAATTGGTATACCTGATGGATAGTTTGGACCAGCCAATTCTTCAGGATATATTCTTCCACTCAACCCAGGTATCTGAGATACTGTGAACGCAACTACTTCATAATCTCGATTATCCTTGAAATACATATTAAAGTTGTGGAAATCTCTCCCAGCTGCACCCATTATTATTACTCTCTTCTTAGTCATATCCGATATTCATAATGTTCTACCAAGGTAAGAGTTTTACGATTCTCTCAATTCAAAGTAAAGATACTCTCTTCAAACTAAGAACTATTAGAGATTCTTTGGTAAGCATTCATCAAGATATCTCTTTCTTAACTTGATTTTAATAATATTATCACACACTTATACTATTACTTATAAAGTTCTTTTAAGATCTAAGTTTCCGAGATTGGATGCATACTAGAAAGATAGCTTTATTAGCTGTCTTTACAGCTCTCGGAGTATCTTTAGCACCATTCTTCTGGTTTCAATTTCTTACAACAAAAGCATATCCAACACAACACTTTGTAAATGTTTTAAGTGGTGTAACCATAGGACCATGGTGGGCTGCTTTAACAGCAATATTCATCGGCACTATCAGAAATATGCTTGGAATAGGTACTCTCTACGCTTTCCCAGGTGGAATACCAGGTGGGATACTTGTAGGACTAGGATACATCTTCACTAGAAAGTCTAGAAATAGATTTGTGAAATATTCTGCAGCATTCTTAGAGCCGATTGGGACTGTATTAATAGGTGGAACATTCGCATTATTAATCTTCGCACCTTTGATAGGTGATGTAAGACTGCTAGAGCTTACGCAGAAAGAAGGTATTCTAAATCTACTACCAATCTTCTGGGCTGGATGGGCGGCAAGCTCAGTCCCAGGCTCGATCATAGGATACGTAACAATTTTGACACTAGATAGACTTGGAGTAATAGCTACATTGAGTGTATCAATGGAGAAGAAGTATAAAGCTGCTAAAGCTATTTACCAGACCATACATATACATCGCTAGTGTAAAAGTTTACAAGTACACCTAACCCTATAGCTATCAAGTAAGCTACTAGATCATTCATATTAAAGATATCTACTAATAGGTATAGCGTAGCAAGTGTTACAACCATCCCGAAGATACGGGAAGCATGGAATAATCCAGCTCTAATCAACATACTGTTCTTTCTACTTCTACTTCTGAAAGTCCATAGATCATTTAATAGAAAATTATTAATTATGGAGATCTCTGTAGATAGAGCTCCAGCAAGCATGTAGTGTATTGCAAGCCAATCGTTCAGCACGATATATGAGACCATGTTAACAACCACACCTATACCTCCTACTATATTGAACTTTAAAAACTCTGGAGAAAATATCTTCTTCACAATCTTAGTGAATAACTTATTTAGATACTTCATCTCAATCACATTTTTCATATGTAAAGTTCTCTACATTTAGCAAGATTCGTTGCGAAATTTCCTCTAGAATCAACAGGTGTTTCAAGGATTAATGGAAGATCTCTAATGTACTTATTATGGAATAGTTCTCTAAAACCGTTTTCCCCAATCTTTCCCATACCGATATGTTCATGCCTATCTAGATGGCTTCCAAGATCTCCTTTAGAATCATTGATGTGAACTGCTTTGAGAAGTCTCAGACCGATTATCTCATCAAAATCTCTAAGAGTATTCTCTATTGCTTCTCTAGTCCTCAAATCGTATCCCGCAGCGAATGCATGACATGTATCAAAGCATACACCAACCCTATCTGGATACTCTATCAAGTTAAGGATCCTCTTAATGTCTTCGAATCTCGATCCTACGCTATTCCTCTGTCCAGCCATATTCTCCAACAAAACTACAACATCATTGTTTACTTTACTTAGAGCTGTATTAACAGACTCAGCTGCTTTCTTAATCCCTATGTCGAGACCTTTACCCAAATGGCTTCCAATATGAACAACTAGGTACTTGAGACTTAGCTCTCCAGCTCTCTCCAGCTCTTCTATAAGAGAGGATAATGATTTCTTATACGTCTGTATAAGAGGTGAAGAGATATTTGGGAGATATGGCATATGGGAGACGGCTAAACCATATCCATATTCTTTCATCTTCCTCTTAAATTCTTCAATCTCTTCTTTCTTCAATTTCTTCGCCTTCCACCCTCTTGGATTTCTAGTAAACAACTGGAAAGTAGTACATTTTAGTTCACGAGCTCTATCGACAGCTCTATCTATCGTTCCAGATATTGAGACATGAGCTCCCAACAGCATACTAATTCTAATATGATGATGATAAATACTACGATTTATTTATTTACGTTGAGATCGATCTAATTTAGAACTCGTATGATAATCATTCTCATCATTTAGGAATGGAACATACTCTAAGATATCTTGAACACATAATATTGGTCTCCCCTTGATCAGTCTTCCTTCTGTGGATTCAATGGTTCAAGCCTAGCCTCAACCTCTTCTGAAGATATCCTCGAATCCAGTAGTAGCCTAGCCTCAACTTCTTCTGCAAACTCTTTTGCTAACTCTTTATCAACAGATATCACTTCATCGACTAGATCTATTGGGAATGGTATGCCAGTCGCTTTATTAACAATCTTAAGTGTGTAAGCTAGAACGGTATCGAGATCGATCTCCTCACCTAATTCTAGACAGATCGGTGCAGCATATGGAGAAAGCCTAGCATGTATCCTAATCCTACTAGTTATTTCATTAAGCAACCTCTTACACATCTCTCGTGAAACTTTTTCATCAACATTAGTAGGACACAAGTCTGTACGAATCTGAGTCTCTAATTTCTTGTGAACATATCTCAAAGCTTCTAATCTACTCTCCTCTAAACTGTCTCTTGATACTATGTTTCTTTCTCTTAATTCATCGTACCATGTGATGAGATTACTATAGTGTAGGTAACTCCACTCTTCTCCCAGTAGGTCTCTGTAATCAAAATATCTTCCTGGAGGTAAGAGTGTGCGGAGAATAGACCGATCGTTTCTATGCAGTATATCATCTATATTCCATCTATTTGATAGTAGCCATCCATCTATTGCACTAGTTCTAAGTCTTTTTATCACACCTACAGCTTTACCTACTCTGATAAGCTCTCTAGTAAGTACAAGTGCACGGTTTATCAAATCCAATCCAGTCTTATATCCTTCTATCCCCATCTTTTCTAGATTGACATTTTTTATCTCACTACATCTTGTTCTAAATCCGTAGAATGAGCCGTCGACTAAAAGTAGATCTACATCATACTTCTTTAAACATTTCAACGCCATCTCCCTCTCCTTAATAGTCATTAGAAGTGATAAGATCTTTCTCGTCTGCAAAATGTTTCCAACTTGATTTACCATTAGATACCCTCCCTCCATATTCTCATCATCTTTATCTGAGATTATGTTAGGTCCATCGAAGACCATGTAACATGCAGTGTAAACCCCGATCCTGTAACCTAGTCTATCACTAAAAGTAGGTGAAGACGATCCATCAACCGCTCCTACTCTGAGATCTCTATCCAAGATCTCTGGGATATCTCTAAACTTTAATAAATCCTTAATCTTTGAGAGTCTATCTCTTTCTGAGATAACTTCTCTAATAGTTCTTCTAGCTGCTTCTTCAGCATATTCAAAGAAATCTACCTGAAGTCTAGGTGGAAGTCTACTAAATGCTGAAGGCTTCATTTCTTCAAATATTTCCAATCGCCTCAATCGATCTACGTCATCCTCTCTATTAAATTTGGTGGATGAAAACTTTCTATAATCATGTTTAGGAGGATTAAACATCGTATAAGATTCTTCTATGGCATTCTCTCATTATCTTAAGAGAATGATCTCGACTTAAAGTTAGAAGTATGATAAAGAACACTCTCAAATTTTTAAACATTCTCTTCATTTATTATCGACATAAGAAAAAGAATGATCAAAGCAGCTCGATATACTTAACTCTATTATAATTAAACTTTATATAGAAAATCGAAGATATTTTATCTGATATGGACCCTTGGATAAGTGGATTAATAGATATTGGAATAGGTATACTACAGCTGATTCTTGGAGTAGCTCTCGCTCTCTTCAGCATAACAATAGCTTTAAATGTTCTCGATAGAACTACGAGAGGATTAAATGAATTTGAAGAACTGAGGAAGAAGAATCTAGCTGTAGCTGTGTATATCGCGGGTGTCTTAATAGCTGTTGGAAACGTCGTCGGACAAGCAGTCTCTGGGATAAGCAAAGCAGTAGTACCAGGAGGATTTAACCTCGCAGCATTGATTGGAGGTATAATACAGTTGTTCATCGGTCTCCCATTAGCCATAGCAATAATAGTCTGGGCACAATCGAGAGTATATAGATGGCTGGTAAAAGCTGCAGAGAAGTTACCAGGAGTAGAGATAAAAGAATTCGACTTGGTCAAAGACTTGAAAGAAGGTAATATAGCTACAGCAGTAGTACTCTTCGGGACCTTCTTCGCTATCTCACTAATCGCTAGCCAAGGAGTAGCCTATCTCTCTGAACCAATAGCTTCAGCAATACTAAGACTATTATCATAAACCTCACAATAAACTTATTTACTTAAATCCCAAATTTTTTGAAGAAGTCTAGAGAAGAGAATACTTAGAGATTAGAACTTCTCATTTATTTGACATCATATGCTCATGATTGAGCATCGCTTCAACCAGATAAACGACAATATAGGGTGAATACATAAAATTCATTATTCCCTGAACTCAATTCTTTGAATTAAGCAGAACATATGATCCTATTATCGTCTAAACTTTCCTTCGAAGAACCCTCATATACCAAGTTAATCTATCATGAAGAACTATAATTATACAGTATCTTTTCTCGTAGAATCTATCTGGAAGCTTATGAGTAGTGGTATGGGAGATGGGTTCATCCTACCTAAGAAGTAGAAATGTCCTTCAGGAAGAGTTAGCAAGGTCTCTGGAGAAATATAGTATGAAGCAGCTAGTTTCTGAGCTTCTTCAACATCTAGAGGATGTATCCTACCTATAAACTGAGTGTTTAAGTTTCTTCTAACAGCAGAGTTTAAACCTATCTCTCCAGCCATTCCTTGAGAGAGGATTATTATGGATAGACCATAGCTTCTTCCAAGTGCGCAGAGATCAATTATTATGTCAGTTGTCTCCCTCTCCATACCTCGGGGCTGCCATGGAGCATACTGAGGTCCCTCATCTATTACTAAAGCGATATTCAGTACTTGCTTATTCTCCATAAGTCTTTTTAGATACTTTACTATAGCTGTAAATACTGCAAGCTTCTGATCTTTTATCCCTTTACTCATATCAATCACTAATACTCCTTTCTCTCTAACCTCTGCAACTATCTCCCAAGGCTCGATAGTTCCTAAGAACCTCTCAAACTCTTCTTCAGTTATCTGCTCAAACGATGCATCTAGACGGTTCAACTGTAAAGTCTTAGTATCTTCCTTAACTCCAGGCGCATTCATTATGATCGATCTAGCTCTCTGATATACTAGGTTTCGGCTTGTATGAGCATCTTTTCCTCTCCAATCAACTTGTCTGAGAGCTGTCTCAACTGCAGCCGCTACCGGATTCTCCTCCCTCTCATAATATCCAAAGTTTTTTGTTATAGAGCCAAAGTATTTTATAACTGTCTGGTTATCTATCTTTATCTTATCGAAAGTTATAGTCGACTTGAAGTATGGTGAATAGTCACTTCCCTTCCAATCCATGATAATTACATCGTATCCAGCTTTTCTGAGAAGAGGAATTATCTCATATCTAGTTAGATAACTTTTCCCCGAGCCTGTTACACCGAAAACCCCAATGTGGTAGTTTATGTACTCTTTTAGAACTGGGATCTTCCAGCTTGGTCTACCCCAATAGTGACCTATCGTCAACTCGCTTCTTCCCAGATACTGCATAGGGTTATCATCTTCATCGAATACCTCGACTTGAGATGTAGGAGCTATAATAATCCTATTCTGCGAGATCCCTTTATCATCGACGATCTCTCCTATAACCTGGAGATTGAATAAAAAGTATTCTTTAACACTACTAGGAACTCTCCTACTCTTCGCATAAGCTACTCCAGGTGTAAATGATCCAGTTCTCAAGCTATCGTTTATCCCTTTACCACCTCTACATACAGCCAAGACCTTCCCACCATTCTTATTCTTTATCAATACCAAGCTCTCATTCTCAACCTTCTTCTCCATACCATCATATAGAATAACGATTGCATACGACTCAGTCGCACCACTACTTATAATGCCGATAGGTGCAGGCATCTCAAGAATACTCTAATCATACCTTCATAAAATTCTTTCTCTAAAAAATAATCAATATCCTTGATCAAGATGGACTTCATAACTAGAGTAGAAATCTATGAAAACCATATCTTCTAGAATTTCTTAAAAATGATCGTGTAGAAGTTTTAGGTTCTAAACATTTCCATGTACAAGACTCTTATAGATGTGAGTTACGATTAAGTCAAGATATTATATAAAGAATCCTTTAACGATTAATAATTATTGTATGACTGTTAAGTTTGTAGATTTTGCGAGGTCATCTAGAATATTATCGTATAACAGGTTTTTCCGTAACCATCTCCACCCGAGGGTAATCCACTTCCAGAGTCGTATTCACCTTAATACCTAGCTAAACATGCCGAAATGATTAAATCTAGCCATTACTAAAAATGGATAGGGCACTCTGAGAGATAAGCTCTTGAGACTTTCCCAACAGAAGAACTCTAAACTTATACTTGCTGTTGATTATCTAAACGAGATCGAGAGAATCTCCCAGCTGTTGGAGGAGTTAGAAGATCTTGTAGTCGCTACTAAGCTTGGAATAGCCACCAGCCTCTTAGTTGGATGTGATGGACTGGCCAAACTCATCGAGAAATTTAAGGAAAACATGTACTTCATCTCAGATTTCAAGCTCGCAGATATACCGGAGATCATGATAAGGAACTTAGAGATAATCTCGGAAATAGGCTTCGATGGCTCAATAATCCACCTTTTCCCAATGGGGTATGAAGAGGTGGCAAGTTGGGCAATAGAGAGAAGACATGACCTCTTCGGAGTCGCTATGATGAGCCACCCTGATAGCATACTTTTCGATAGAGATTTCAATGAATTCTTGAATTACTCGAAAAAACTAAAGCTCAAGGGTGTAGTTATCGGCGCGACGAAGAGCGATAAGATAAGAGAAGCTAGAGCAAAGCTGGGATCAGGTCACCTAATAATTTCTCCGGGAATAGGTGTTCAAGGAGCGGCTGCGGGGAGTGCACTCAAGTGTGGCGCAGACTTCGAAATCGTTGGGAGGGCGATAATCTTAAGCAATAATCCTAGAAAGTTGGCAGAGGAGATTGTCGCTGAGCAGAGGAGGTGGCTCTATGATAAGTAGGGTTCTCTGGAAGATCGAGGTAGTAAAATTCGGTGAATTCAAGCTTAGCTCAGGCAAGACCAGCAACATATACATCGATCTCAGGAAGCTTCCATCTCACCCTAATGTCTTCAAATACGTAGTGACCGAGCTGGTCAAGAAGATTAGTGGAGAAGCCTTCGACATAATTTGCGGGATAGCTACTGGCGGGCTTCCGATAGCGGTTGCAGTCGCCTACGAGATGAGAAGACCCATGATCTACGTTAGGAAGGAGAAGAAAGAACATGGAGCTGAGAGATTGATCGAGGGAGATTGGGAGGAAGATTCTAGAGTTCTACTAATCGATGATGTTTCTACTACTGGGAGTAGCTTGATGATGGCTACTGAAGTATTGAGAGAGCATGGGCTGAGAGTTGAGAAAGCATGGGTCGTTGTCGATAGGCTTGAAGGTGCTAGAGAGGCACTGGCCTCGATAGGGGTTAAGCTTCAAAGTCTGATCACTCTTAAAGATCTCCTTTCTACGGAGGAGTGGAGTCATGAAGTTCCCAAACTGGGATAAGACCTCAATTCTAGAATTTAAGCAAAAAGAAATCGAGGAACCTTCCAACATTATTGACAAGATACGAGAAAACTCTTCTGCATACTCTACTACCTTAAGAGGCTACGTAGTATACACAGTCTTCTTTGAGCTTACCATGAGGGTTTCCCTAGAAGAAGAGGGTGATGAGCTTGCTATTGGAGAATATTCTGGGAGGAGAAATGTACCTAGCCTCTGAAGTTAAGTCCGTCATTAAAGTAGCCTCAACAACAAAGGTTTATCGACTAAGTTATCGTGGTCTACCACCGAGTCCCGGTCAATTCTTCATGGTCTGGATCCCTAGAGCTGGAGAGATACCATTAAGTGCCGCTAACTATAGAGATGGAGAACTCGTACTAGCGATTACTAAGAGAGGTAAGATAACTAGCTATATCTATGATAGAGTACAGGCTGGAGATAGGGTTTATCTTAGAGGACCATATGGAAGAGGATTCAACCCCCCATGTGAGAATGAGAGATCGCTTTTAGTTGGCGGAGGCTCAGGGCTGGCGCCCCTACTATTCTTAACCGAGAAGATCAGAGATCGAGGAGGACGCTGTGATGCTCTATTAGGCTTTGAATCTAAAGGTAAAGCATTCTTCTTAGAGGAATTTGAAGCATTATGCGATAAGCTTTTTATCACTACAGAGGATGGAAGCATCGGGTTTAAAGGCATAATCCCTGACGCATTAAAACAGATCCTTCAAGAACAGAACTATGATGTAATCTACCTCTGTGGTCCAGAACCTATGATGGCAAGAATAATCAATTCAGTTCAGAGGATTGGGTTAAGGCTGGAAGCCTCACTTGAGAGGTATATGCGATGTGGGGTGGGGGTCTGCGGAACATGCATTCTAGACCCACTGGGGCTGAGGGTCTGCAGAGATGGTCCCGTATTCCCTCTTGAAGTACTCCTTAAGATAGAAGGGCTTGGGAGGTGGTGGAGAAGCTTTGACTCACGGAAGATCCCTATCTAAAGACGATCTAATTATAGAGGACAAGATCTTTCTAAGAGTTTTCTTTGAAGAAGTATGTGTGACCATCGATGAGATTGTAGCAATAACGAGCTATGTCTACACGCCTAGCTCAGACCATAAGGTAATGCTTGAAGAAAGATGTTTGAAGATGGAGAAAACTTGGTCAAGATTGGAGGAGAGCTGATTTGCTACAAATCGAGTTAGCAGGTCTTAAACTTCGAAACCCCTTAATCTTAGCTTCAGGCATATTAGGAAACTCAGCAAGTCTAGCATTAAGAATAGAAGAAGCGGGGGCTGGTGCTTATACAACGAAGACTATAACCAAGGATGCTAGGCCTGGATATAGGAACCCGAGCTTCGTTAAGCTTGAGACAGGATATCTTAATGCTGTGGGTCTAGCTAATCCAGGGATAGACTACTTTTCAGAAGAACTAGACTTGATGAAGAAGCTTCTTAAAATTCCAGTCATACTTAGCGTTGGCGGGAAAGATCTAGAAGAATACGAGTATGTTGTCAAGGTTGGCGTAGAGCATGGCGTCGACGCCTTTGAGTTGAACCTTTCATGTCCACATGTAGAGAAGATGGGGGCTGAATTAGGAGAAGACTTGGAAGCCGCTATCAACATCATTCGTAGAGTTAAAGCTGTCGCACATGGTAGACCAATCTTCTTAAAACTCTCTGCACATTATAACTATCTCAAGTTAGCTGAAGAAGCGGTTAGAGCTGGCATTTCAGGTTTCACAGCAATAAACACGCTTCGAGGGCTCGCAATCGATATATACGCTAGAACCCCTATACTCTCCAACATCTATGGAGGTTATTCAGGTCCAGGCATCAAACCCATAGCACTCAAAGTCGTCTACGATCTCTATGAGAGATTTAGGAATGTGCCAATAATTGGGGTTGGTGGAGTTGATTCATGGGTCTCCGCTCTAGAGATGATACTTGCTGGAGCCTCGGCCGTTGGAATAGGCTCTGCCATAGCTACGAAGGACTTGGAAGTCTTTAGAGAAATTATTGAAGGATTAAGGAGATACTTAGAGACTGAAGGATTTAGAAGTATAGTAGAGCTTGTAGGTCTTGCTCATGAGGAGGTGTCTAATCCCTATTGAAATACGTCTTCGTAACCGGTGGAGTAGTAAGCGGTCTCGGTAAAGGTGTGGTTACAGCATCTATTGCAAAACTCTTCCAGTTTAGGAAGCTGAACGTTGACGTCATTAAAATGGATCCTTACCTTAACGTTGATCCTGGAACCTTGAACCCGATAGAGCATGGAGAAGTCTATGTATGTGAAGATGTATGGGAATTTGAGCCAGCTCTAGGCTATAGATTTAGAATAGCAGAAGTAGATCAAGACTTCGGGACCTATGAGAGGTTCCTAGATAAGAATATGCACCCATCGAACAACATTACATCTGGGCAAGTCTACTTAAGCGTTATTCTCAAGGAGAGGATTGGAGAATATCTTGGAAAGACTATTCAAGTCATCCCACATATAACTAGCGAGATAAAGAAGAGGATAAGGGCTGTCGCTCAACGGAGTAAGCCTGACGTCTTATTGATCGAGGTCGGTGGAACAGTTGGAGATATAGAGGCCATGCCATTCCTCGAGGCGATAAGACAACTTAGGCTTGAGGAGGGAATCGGGAACACAGCCTTAGTCCACGTTACTTTAATCCCATTCCTAGAGACTATTGGACAGTTTAAGACTAAGCCAACTCAGCATAGCGTCAAAGTACTCCAAAGCTCCGGTCTCCAACCAGATATAATCATCGGTAGGACGAAAAGCGAGCTCACACAAGATGTACGGGAGAAGATAGGGCTATTCTGCAACGTCCCAGTGGAGGCTGTAATCTCAGACCCAGACTTAGACGTCATTTACAAACTACCACTTCACTTTGAATCTCAAGGACTCGGCGACCATCTATGCAGAATCCTTCAACTAGATGTTAGATGTAATGAGAATGCCTTAATAGAATGGCAGGAGATCGTTAACCTATACACATCAATAAGAGGTGAAGTAACGGTTCTCATGCCTGGAAAGTACACACTCATTCACGATAGCTACATTAGCATAAACATGGCGCTTGATCATGCTGGAGCCTTCAATAGGGTCAAGGTGAGAAGGATCTACCTCGACACCGAACTCTATGATAAAGACTCAAAGAAATTTTATGAGTTATTAGAATCCGCTGACGGCATACTCCTAACACCTGGATTTGGGTCAAGAGGGGTTGAAGGGATGGTCGAGACCGCTCGTTATGCTCTCAAAAATGATAAGCCCTTCCTCGGGATATGTTTTGGATGCCAACTCCTCTTCATAGCTTTTGCGAGAGAAGTTTTGAGATTGAAAGAAGCGAGCTCGACTGAAATAGATCCCGAGACCCAGCATCCAGTAGTCGACCTGCTCCCTGAACAGAGAGTTGAAAAGTTTTTAGGAGGAACCATGAGAATCGGCTCACATCCTGTAAGAGTTTTGAAGGATACTATCCTCTATAATATCTATGGTTCAGAGATCATCCATGAGAGATTCAGACATAGATACCATATAAATCCAAAGTATGTTAAGCTTGCAGAGCAAAATGGACTTAAAGCTTCAGCAACAGACCTAGGCGGCGAGGTCGTTAACGCTATCGAGGTCGTAGACAAGACTTGGATCATCGGAGTTCAGTTTCACCCAGAGTTTAAGAGTAGACCTCATAAACCCTCACCTATATACTACTCTTTTGTAAGAGAACTCGTGAAGAGAAAGTCTATCGAAGATAGCCGTCGATAAAGAAAAGAGCTTTTAAAAGTAGTGAAAGTTTTCTTGAGATGATGAATAATGCTCGTAAACCTATCGGATAGTAGAAGACACATCATCCTTTGTAAATAATATCATAAAAATCTAAGAAGATAGAATGGCATCTCTAAAGTTAAGAATGAATAACGTTTAGATGGCTACCTTGAAATCTCTTCTAATACCTTTCCTCTAGTTTCTTCTCCAATTATCAATGTAGATAATGCAGCAAATACGTGTGCCAAGGCAAATACTGTAAATGCTTGTAGTAGTCCACCACTAACCTCGAATAGGTAGCCTGTAATATATGGTGCAAGTATTCCTGCAAGTCTACCTACTGCTGCTGCGACCCCCGTCCCCGTCCCCCTCATCCTAGTCGGGTAAAGCTCAGGAGTATAAGTGTATAGACCAGCCCAAGCACCTAGATTAAAGAATGAGATAACGATACTGTAAATAAGTATCATCGTTATGTCTAGTGTCGTTGCGAGAAGTATACATGCTACCCCTGCAATCATTAGATATAATCCTAGAACGAGTTTCCTCCCAATCTTATCAAGTAGAAAAGTAGCACTATAATATCCTGGAACTTGTGCTAGAGTTACTATTAGAACCCATTCTAAGGTTTTTACAACTTCGTAATGGAAGAGGCTAGCGTAGATTGATGGAAGCCAGATGAATATTCCATGATATGTATACACTAGCACAGCCCACAGTATCCATAGTAGGATCGTTCTCTTGACGTAGTCCCTCGTGAACAACTCTACTGTACGTGTCTTCTCATACTTCTCTAAAGTTAATTCAAGTCTATCTACGTTCTCGATTAGATTGAATTTCTTAAATATCTGTTTAATGTCATTTATCTTATTCTTCTTCTCGAGGAATCTTATAGATTCTGGTATGTAGAAGATTATGAATGGTACAAGAACTAGTGGGGTGAAGGAAATTGTGAAGACAGCTCTCCAACCTACTGAAGGCATTATTATTCTCGCAAATATTATCGATAATATTACTCCATAAACCCAAGCTGTCTCGACAAGCCCTACAAATCTTCCTCTATACTTTGCTGGAGGATACTCAGAGATATAAACTCCTGGAAGTGGTAGAGTACCACCTAACCCTACGCCTGCGACCACCCTCATCAAAGACATACTCCAGAAATCCCATGCAATACTACAGAGACCGGTAAAAATAGATGCTATAGAGAGCATTATGATCATTGTATATTTTCTACCGATCTTATCTGAAAGTCTACCGCTAAGTATAGCTCCAAAGAACATTCCAAGGTAGCCGAAGCTCAACATTAACCCTGCTTCTGAACTTGCTAACCTCCATTCTCTCTGGATAGCTGGAAGCAACGCACCTATCAACATAACGTTCATCGCTGCTAGAGCATAAACAAGAGACGTTATCGTTAGCAAGATATAATGAAATCTACTCAGCTTCAACTCTTCAAGTATTCTTATAGGAGTAATCATATTCTACTAGTCATAGAATATGACTCCGAGATAAATGTAACCTAAAAATTATACGATTTATCAGTATAGATGTTAATGGTATTTTTCACTATGGATCGTTAAGGAGACATCTTACGTTATAGATTACTAGAAATCTAAGTCTCTCAGCTGGATGCGAATGTATACTGGAAAACACTTTAAATATTCTCAGAGATTGATGTCTACTCATTAGACAAATCTTCAAACATACTGATCTCAGCATCTCTTACAGATTTACATAAAAGCTTCCAAGACCTACAACATGTGGAAACACCAACATTCATACTTACCTAGTTCTATTACATTTTTCTACCACACTGTTTAAACTTTAGTAGATTTATAAGATTGGCCAAATCTTTTCAAGAGCGAAGACTTAGAGTAAACTTAAAAATAGGGCTTTATGTTCAAAGTGTTAGGGCTTGAAGAGTATATGAGCGTTGAGGGGTTCATAGACACACTGTATGGGTCTTTGTTCTGGTTGTCTCTAATTACTCTACTCTTGATAATAGGATATATAGTATACAAAGAGATTACCAAAGAATAAGATTTAAACAATAATCATACTACTTGATTATAGAGATGGTATTCTTAACACCAGCTGACTCAAAGTTTGTTGAATCAGTATTTAGAAGATACTATAGAAATAATGCTGAAACCGTACTCATTCCTGAGAGAATAGCTGAGAGAGAGTTCGGCTACTTTACTTTTGAAGGAGAAACAATGATTAGACATCTTTACATAGAATCTAAAGAGAAGCTTATAGAATTCTTGAAGAAGAATACTCCTCTCCACGTATATCATTCAGCAGCCTTCTACACATATCCAAGTGCACCGATGGAAGAGAAAGGATGGTTGGGAGCAGAACTAGTATTCGATATAGATGCAGACCATCTCAATACTCTCTGTAAAAGAGAGCATGACTTCAAAGTATGTTCAAGATGCTTCACACCATATCCTAAACAATTGAGTAGATGCGATAAATGTGGAAATACGTTAATAGATGTAGAGTGGGTTTGTAACCTCTGCTTAGAAGCTGCAAGAGAAGAAGTAGAGAAGCTCTTAGACTTCTTAGAAGGAGACCTGGGCTTTAGAAAGATTAGGATAGCTTTCTCAGGGAATAGAGGATATCATTTAGCAGTAGTGGATGAACACGTTATCGGTTTAGGTCAGCAGGAGAGGAAAGAGATCGTAGACTATGTAACCGGCATGGGATTATCTTTGAGATCGATGGGGCTCATCGAAGATCCTAAGAGAGATAAGATAGCTAAAGGTGGTGGACCAGATATCACAGACCTAGGTTGGAGGAAGAGGATAGCTAGATCTATCATCTACTTAGTATTAAAAGCTGATGAGAAAGAATTAACTGAACTTTCTGGAGACCCTCAGTTAACTAAGAAGTACATTAACTTGATAAAGCAGTACTCTGAAGAATGGAGTGAGAGACCTGCTTGGGATACCTTACCTAGAGGTTTGATTAAACTACTGGGGAAAGCTGCTACCGCACACGCTTCAGCAAAGATAGATGTAGTAGTCACATCAGATATCCATAGATTAATCAGGCTTGGAAATACTCTTAATGGTAAATCAGGTCTACTAGCAAAGACTATTAATCTAGATGAACTAGATGAGTTTAACCCATTCGCTCAAGCAGTAGCTTTACCAATAGATGAAGAAGTTGAAGTATATGTCTTAAGATCTCCCAAGTTTAATTTAGGAGGTAGAGAGTTCGGACCGTACGAGAACTTGAAGGTCAATATGCCTCTCGCTGCAGCAATCTTACTAATAGCAAAAAATGCTGCAACGATCTCAAGATAATCTACACATTCTTCACAAATACTTCTACAATGATTTTATAGTCTAGATACGATATATTTTGATGGAGATGTCGGGGGAAGTATCTGTATACGAGCTAGTATATGAGCTCTGGAAGATAGAGAATTCTACAGATGTGTTAGCTAAACTTCCAGAAGGATTTGAAGAAAAGCTTAGAGAGTACTTCTCAAAAATCAAGAGCTACCTAAAGGTATCCGATAAGAAGATGCTCTCTACAAGCTTGAAAGAAGCAGAATTAGACTCTACTGCTAAGCTAGTTGAATCACTATTCGAGGTTAGATTGAGGAAGATCCTTAGAGCTGTTCAATCCGGGATCTATCCTGAAACAATGTGTAGTTTTGAGAAGAACACCTACATGTCTCTACATAGAATTCTAAGTGATCATAAAAAGTATGTTGAATCTATTATGATGACCGCTGCGTATACTGGATGGAAGACTATTGGGTCAAATTACGATATCGTATGTTTTCAGCAAGACTTCCCCCAGATTGTTGGAGAAGATCTAAAGACTTATGGACCTTTTAAGAAAGGTGATATAGCTGTCTTACCTAGAGCTAATGCTCAGACTCTAATTGTAAAAGGTGTAGTTTATAGATTGACTATCATGGCTCCAGAGCCTGGGGGCGGATAGAGTAAAGCTCAGAGCCATCGATAGAGACCAGGATGCTACTTAAAACTATCTGCTTAACTTGTGAACGGAAAGGCGTATAGATTTTCAATAAATTCTTTTTAAGGTCGAACAACGTCATCAACCCTATTCCAGAATATCTGTAATTTACATCGTAGATATATGAGAGTATTCCAGCTTTAAACATTCTAGATACTTCTTCTAATCCATTCTCTACTACTATATTCTTATCTTCAGAGAATAATCTAATCAGCTTATTTATTATTGAAGATATCTTCTGAACTCTACCCTCCCCTGTCACGTATTTAACCTCTACCCACGAGATCGGGATAGTCTTAAGCATCGACTTTCTCAAGAACTTTTCATACATCATCTCTCTCAACCTCTTCCGTGCATCAAGACTTCTCTTCCTAACCATAATAGGAGGAGGAAGTTTCTTAATTTCTACAGACCCTTCACTGAATGGTTCTTCC
The DNA here is from genome assembly GCA_025058515.1 of Aigarchaeota archaeon. Lineage (GTDB taxonomy): Archaea > Thermoproteota > Nitrososphaeria_A > Caldarchaeales > Wolframiiraptoraceae > Geocrenenecus. The sequence continues at coordinate 11,684 of JANXDW010000031.1, read as the reverse complement.
AACTCTCGAGGTACCTCACCTAAGATGAGTAGATGGGTAATGTTAAGCATCTTTACCAATTCTTTCTTATGCTGAGCCGCCCCCTCACCACTTACCCACCCATCAACATCCACCACTATATGTTGATCAGGATATTTACTTTTTAATGCATTGTACAGCTTCTCTATAGATGTAATATGTTTACTAAGTATTGGCGATGGGGAAGTATAGCCTACTACTTCTGTACTCTCAGCTCTCATATACGATATGTCTGGGATAGGGTTCTTCATGTAAACATACCCGATGGTAGTAGGTGGACAGATGCTTGACTGACCTACATCTAGATCTAGGAAGACGCACCCCCTCCTCTTAACGAGGATAGTGTTGATAGCCAAAGTGGCAAGAGAAGTTTTACCTGAATCAGAAGACCCCAATACCATCAAAGTCAGCTTTTCTTCATTAGAGAGATCTTCAACTGTCTTAATCCATTCAAGTGGGATAGTATTTCCCTCAACCTCTTCTATCGAACCTCCTTCTCCAAATGCATACTCTATATCAGAGTCTTCATGAGCGTATACAGGTCTAGATCTCCAGCTTTTAACTACGATCTGCTTCTTCAAAGTGAGAGGACAGGCTAAGATAGATGCTCTACCTTCTAAGAGCCTAATAGATGCAGGACCATTAACTATCAGTGTCCTCCCAGCTTTAAGAGTATGTATCGGCATTAGACTCCACTCTCCTTAGTTTTAACTTATTTCTAAGAGATAACAATATAGCAGAGTACTCATCTCTACTTACACCTTTCTCCTTAGGGATTAACCCCTTCGCCGTTCTCGACTCATCTATAATCTCCATCCTCAACCCCTCGAACTTAGAAAGGCTCTTACTCAAAGTCTCCAAGAGCCTTGATGATTCTTCTATAGTAGTAGTAGAACCAATAATTATTATCTTTTCCCCTGCATCTCTATGCCTCTCTAGAAAGCTCTTCAAATCATCTATCATCTTCTCCTCATAAACGTATCTTGAAGTTTTTATAATCTTATCATTTACCAAGTACGCAACCCCTACGGTCTTCCCAGGATCGATAGCTATTAGAACACTTTTGTAAATATCTATACCAAGCATTATCTCCATCACCTTCTCCAAGATCTCCTCCATGCTTCCATAATTCTCAGCATATACTATAGTTCGGTTACCCGCAAACTTAGAAATCTCTTTCTCTGTTGTAACTACAACTTTTACTGAGAGTGGGAGCTCATCTAGACTTAGAACATGTATAACTTTAAACCCAACTTTAGATGAAGCTTCCTTAAACATGCTAGCAAACTTCATATCTAGCGTAACTAATCCTACACTCCCCCGCATATTCTAATCATATCTAATGAAAACTCTCTATTAATCTTCATTTCCTTCATAGAATCTCGTAAACCTCTATAACACCTACTACTTGATAAAGATGTTGAGAATCGATAAAACTATTCTTACTGTTTCCAATGTCTGGAAACTTTATCTTATAGTATCTTCTTATCACTACTAGTGGTGGAGATGGGACGTAGGCGAAGGAGGATTATTAAGAAGAAGATAGTGAAGCCGCCTCCAAAAATATTCACATGCCCACTATGTAACGTAGAAGCTGTAACCGTACATCGTCTGAAAGATGAAGAGTATGCTGAAGTAATCTGCACTAGCTGTAAAGCTAGAGTAAAGGTTAGATGGCATCAAGCTTTCTCAGATGTAGATGCCTACACAGAGTTTTACGATATTGTTACAGGTGCTAAGAAGGTTGAAGCGGTTGTAGAGAGTGGAGAACAGGAAAAAGCAACCGAGGTCTATGAACATGATCTTCTGAATGTAGAAAAAGGAGAAGAAAAAGTAGTAGAAGAGACGTCTAGTGAAGAAGCTAGAGAGGTAGAGTAGATATAAGTAGTAAGAAGAATAATAGATTAGGAGAGTATTAGAGAGGAGATGGAAAGTGTACTCATCTTCTAGACCAAGAACTGTGAAGATCGGGGCTACTGAAAGCTATATTCTAAGAAAGCTTGAGAATGGTCCTATACACATGACTTTACTAGACCCTGAGAATATATCTATAGAGCGTGCAACACAGATAGCTAAGATTGTTGAAGCTGAAGGAAGTTCAGCGATAATGGTTGGAGGCTCAACAGTTGCTTCACAGAATGAGATGGATGAGTTCGTAATCTCATTAAAGAAGAACGTTAAGATACCTATAATAATATTCCCAAATAATGTTCAAGCATTAACAAAACATGCTGATGCAGTCTGGTACATGTCTCTACTAAATTCTTTAGAATGGTACTATATAATTGGAGCACAGATGCAAGCTGCACCATTTATTAAGAAGCACAATATAGAGACCATACCAATGGCTTACATAGTCTTTAGAGCAGATACAGCTGTATCAGCTATTGGAAGAGTATTGCCTATACCGGAGAATCATCCAGAAGTAGTAGCAGCATACGCTCTCGCTGCACAGTATCTCGGTTTTAGATTTGTATATCTAGAAGCTGGCTCTGGCGCACCTCAACCTATACCATCTAAAGTCATCAAGACTATTAGATCTTCAATAGAAATACCGTTAGTCGTTGGGGGAGGAATAAGAAGTGTAGAGCAGATAAATGAAGTGATCAAAGCAGGTGCTGATATAATTGTTACCGGGACTCTTGCAGAAGAAGACTTAAATCAATTGAAGAGACTCATAAACATTGTTAAAAGCTATAGGACTGATCAATAACAAGAACTGCGTAGCTAAAGATTTAGATATCTCTAAATTATTCGAGCAAGCAATCATTATATTAAAGAAATTGATAATTGATACTGGTTAAAGTTGACAGAAGTATACGAGAGGGTGTCGACCGGTATCCCTAAACTTGACCAGATGCTTGGCGGTGGATTCATTAAAGGTAGAACCTACCTCGTAACAGGTGAGACAGGAGTAGGTAAAACTATCTTAAGTCTACAATTCCTACTAGATGGTTTAAGACAGAATGAGAACGCAATATATGTATCGTTAGATGAGAGGATAGACGGTGTTCTAAATGGAGCTCTATCACTTGGATGGGATTTCTGGGAATACATTCGTTCAGGAACATTCCATCCATTCGAGTTCAGACTATTCACTTCTGATCTAAAGAGATTTGGAAAAGAGAGTAGAGCATTCGTTGAAGCTATAGAGAAGGTTGCAAGAGGTCAACCTGTAAGTAGAATAGTCTTAGATCCTATCTCTGCACTAGCTTTAGGTGCTGGAGAAGAATTCATCGTAAGAGAATATCTTAGAGAGATTATAAATATGCTTGAAGAGAGGATGAAGGCTACGACTCTCCTAACATGTGATATACCATCAGCCTCGAAGAAATTGAGTAGATTCGGTTTTGAAGAATTCCTCTCCTCTGGAGTGATCGTTCTAGGAGTAGTACGTTTTAAAGGAAAACTTTTAAAGACTATCTACGTTAGGAAGATGCGTTGGTCTATGACCGATTCATCAGTATACATCTTCGAGATCGAGCCTGGAGAAGGGATCGTTATTAAAGAACCCTTATCAGAGAGGTTGGATAAGCTCTCTCTTGAAGAACTGTAGATAGAATATAGATAAATCCTACCTTGATAGAATGTGGTTGAAATGAGTAGGAAGCTTTCAAGCCTCGAGAAGGAGATAATAAACTCAAAGGTAATAGAAGCCTTGAAAAATGTTTACGACCCAGAGATCCCGATAAACATCTACGACCTAGGCTTAGTCTATATGGTAGAAGTAGATGATGAAGGTAGAGTAAAAATAGATATGACTTTAACCGCTCCCGGATGCCCAATAGCTACAATGATACTATCATCAGTTGAATCATCTATAAGAGAAAGCATACCTGAGGTATCAGATGTTAAGATAAACCTTGTCTGGGATCCTCCATGGACTCCTCTAAGAATAACTCCACAAGGACGTGAAGCTTTAAAGAAGCTGCTCGGATACGATCTAGTAGAAGAATGGACTAAGCATAGGTCATAGAATAAATCTTCTTCTAAAGAATCTCTCGACTTTAAAAGAATCCACCTTCCACCCTTACACGCATCCTAGATAAATCTAGAAACCTAAACTTTCTCAACAAGTATCTAGATTCATTCTAAATTAAATCTAGTCGGAGATTCTTATAACTTAATATTCAAAATCTTTGTAATATTCTCATATAAAATTCATGGCCAATACAATTCTAACCTCCAACCTCATTATACGAGATTGTAAGAAGAATCTTATTAAGCGACCATTATACATAATAACACCGAGAAGTAATAAGTCAGCTGGATGATGGAGAAGATCCCAAGAGAACTACATGAATACTATAATTCTATATTGGAGAAGATAAACCATTTGAAGAAGATAGCTATCGAAGCACGGAAGAGAATAGCTTCTCCCACACCATATATAGAAGTACTCTTTGCGAGAGATCTTGCTGAAAGAGTTGAACTCTTAGTTGGACCGAAAGGTATAGCGGATAAGATTAGAGAAATGTTTAGTAAGATTCCTATAGAGAAGCTAGCGTTAAAATTAGCTGAACATATTATCTTAGAGGATGGTGGAGGAAGAGCTGATGAAAAAATAATACTTCAAGCTATTAGAACCTCATTAGCTGTATTAACTCCACCTTGTATAACTGCTGCACCCACAGAAGGAATAGTCAACGTTAAGATAAAGAAGAATCCAGATGGTACAAAATACCTTGCAGTATACTTTGCTGGACCTATTAGATCTGCAGGTGGAACTGAGCTCGCTGCAGTAGTAGTTTTATCAGATTACATCAGGAGGCTAGTAGGATTAGATAGGTATAAACCTGCATATGAAGAGATAGTTAGGTTTATAGAAGAATTAAGACTCTACAAGAAAAGAGTTTCAAGATTTCAATATAATGTTCCAGATAATGTAATCGAATATATTTTAAAGAATCTCCCTATAGAGGTAACCGGTATTCCTACAGATAGAATACTAGTATCTTCATTCCGAAATTTACCGAGAGTTGAGACAAACTATCTTAGAGGTGGAGCTCTCAGAGTTGTAAACGATGGTATAGCAGGTAAAGCTAAGAAGGTTCAAAAATTAGTGGAAAAGATTGGGCTAGATGGATGGAGCTGGATAAGTGAAGTAATCAAGATGATGGAGGAAGTTAAGAGTGAAGATGAAAAATATTTTGATGAAGTCGTTGGAGGAAGACCTATACTCTCTCTACCAGATAGATTCGGAGGATTAAGGATTAGGTATGGTAGAGCACCATCGACAGGCTTAGCATCCGTAGGTTTACACCCAATGACTTTAGAAGTATTAAACTGGTACATAGTACCTGGAACCCAGTTAAAACTAGATTATCCAGGGAAAGGAGGAGTAGTAGCGACCGTAGATACTATTGAACCTCCATACGTATTAACAGAAGATAATGAGTTAGTAAGACTAGATGATCGCAAAAAATATGAAAGGGTAAAAGAGAAGATATCTAAAGTAATCTTCTTAGGAGATATACTGATATCGGTAGGAGACTTAATAGAGAATAATGTTTCACTATATCCTCCAGGTTTTTGTGAAGAATGGTGGGTTGAAGAATTAAGGATGAAGTTGGTAAATTCTTCTGATAGACTTGATAGAGAACTCCTAGATAAGATCAGTTCTCTAATCGTAGACCCATTCAACAATATACCTTCAGTTGAGGAGGCTATCCTAATAAGTGTGAAGACAGGTGTACCTCTCCATCCTAGATATACAGCATTCTGGACAAATATCACAGTAGAAGAAGTAGAGAGTATTAGAAGATGGATGAAGAATGGGATAAGACCTCTCATACATAAAGATGGAGAGATATATTTACCTAAATCTGATAATATTAGAGAATTATTAATCAAGGTACTCGTCGAGCATAGAGTTGAATCAGATAGAATAGTCCTACCAAAGCCATGGTTTAAAGCATTATTAGCTACACTCCAACCTTTCAAAGAAGATCGAGTAACTGAAAAAACTATCCTAGAACAGTTATCTAAATACTCAGGTTTCAAAATTGAAGATAAAGCAGGAACATTTCTAAGCGTTAGAATGGGAAGACCGGAGAAGGCTGCTCAAAGAGAGATGACTCCTCCAGTAAACGTCCTCTTCCCAATAGGGTTAAGTGGCGGAGCCTCAAGAGATCTAGTATCAGCATCTAATAATAATGAGAAGGTAGCGGTTGAGCTGGTTAGAAGAATCTGTAGAAGCTGTGGGATGAAGACTTGGAAGCATAGATGTCCAGAATGTAGAGTAGTAACAGATATTGTAGGTATCTGTGAATCATGTGGTCAAGAAAAGAATTATGATGAAGTAGATGTCTGCGAGAGATGTGGAGGTAAAGTACGCTACTACGAGAAGTTCGTAGTAAACATTGCGGAAGAAATATATCAAGCCTCTAGAGAGATAGATGAACCGCTACCAGCTAAGATAAAAGGTGTTAAAGGATTGAGTAGTTTAACAAGAACGCCTGAAGAACTCTCGAAAGGTATCTTGAGAGCTAGATATGGTTTATACATATATAAAGATGGGACCATGAGATTTGATGTAACAAATGCTCCGCTCACTCACTTCACTCCAAGACAGATAGGGGTATCTGTAAAAAAACTTAGAGAACTTGGATATACTCATGATATCTATGGAGAACCATTAACCTCTCCAGACCAACTCCTCGAACTAAGAATTCAAGATATAGTTATTCCTAAGAAAGCGGCAGAACATCTTCTAAAGGTCTCGAAAGTAATAGATCTCGAATTAAAGAAGTTAGCGGGATTAGACCCATACTATAATTTTGAGAAACCTGAAGATGTTATAGGAGAACTCGTCGTAGTCTTGTCACCTCACACTTATGCTGCATCTGTAGCTAGAGTAGTAGGGATAGTAGATGCTCTAGTATGTTTTGCACATCCAATACTTCACGCTGCAAAGAGGAGAGATTGCGATGGAGATGAAGATAGCATAATGCTCTTCTTAGATCCGTTGATCAATTTTTCTAAACTTTACATTCCAGATAGAATCGGTGGGAAGATGGATACTCCTCTACTGATAACCTCAATAGTCTATCCAGAAGAAGTAGATGAGCAAGCACATAACCTAGACATAGTAGATCGATACCCTCTAGAATTTTATAGAAAAGCAAAGAGAAGAGAACATATATCCAACGTATCAGATATTATTCTAACAATAAAGAACCGCCTCGGAGAAGCTGGATCATATATGGCCACTAAGTTTACACATCCTCAGACATCTTTAGTAACATCCGTTAAAGAATCAACGTATAAGAAGCATTCTTCTATGCTTGACAAGATAGTTGGTCAGCTGAGTATAGCTGAGAAATTAGTAGGAATAGATGTTACCTTAGTAGTTGAGAAGATTATGCAGACACACATACTTCCAGATATAATTGGGAATGCTAGAGCATTCTTCACACAAAATTTTAGATGTAAGAGATGTGGATTAAAATATAGGAGGTTACCGATAACCAATAGATGTTTTAAATGTGGTGGAGAATTAATGCAGACGGTCTTCAGAGGAGCTATAGAGAAATATGTTGAACTTGCTCAAAACCTTCTAATGAAGTATGTGAAGACTCCTTACCTTAAAGAGTATTGTTCACTCTCTCTAGAGAATATTAAGAAGATGCTAGCTGGAGGAGAATCATTGAAGGAGAAGCCTAGTCGGCAAGTCTCATTAGAAAGCTTCTCCAACTAAAGAACATCACCGGTAAAGAGATATTTAGAAGATATACAGATTATATTATAGATGTCTAAGGTAAATCCTAGAGCATACTTATCGAATATTAAGAATGTTAAGAGAGGTATTGATACGAGGTCTAGGATTCTTGAGATTATATCTTCTAAACCTTCAACGCTAAAGAATATAGCGGAAGAAGTTAAGAGAAGTAATTCTTCAGTTAGGAGACATCTAAAGAATATGGAGGCAGAAGGGATAGTTAAGTCCTATAAGTATAAACGGAGAGTAATCTGGATGCAGACTGGGATGGGTCAGACAGAACTAGACCTATTTTAATAAAGTCGTAGAATTTGTAAATTATGTGAAATAGATGAGAATTTATCAGACTACTCTCTAACTATTAATCCTCAATAGATCTATCTCAACATTCTTCTTCATATCACACGCTTTATCCACCTTGATGAGGACATCGCATGAAACATATACCGCTAACATCTTTAAGCTATCTCAACTTATCAACAATCCTCTAACCTGATTCTAAATACAATCCTATTTTTTCTATGGAATAAACTGATAATCTTATCTATCAAACCAAGTCTAGAGTTTATCAATTCAACTAATCTCTTGCTCTCTTCTCCCTCAACCATAAGTGCTTCTCCCTTAAACCAGTCTCCAGTTATTCTACCGAACCTCGAGCAAGGAGCTACACGAACAGAAGGATTCCTCCGAAGTCTCTTAACTTTTCCAGACTTAGACGATGTATGAAAATATATTAAACCATTTTCTACTGTAAACCAAACAGGAGTCCTAACAGGTTCGCCACTCCTCTTATATGTCTCAAGACAGATAAACTTGGCTTCTTTTAACTGGTTAGATAAAGTCAACTGTTCACCCTTAACATAATTTGCCTATTCATTATTAAAATCTATTTTTACTTAGAGAAAGAGTATGAAACTATTGAAGACTATGCGATATGTTATTAGAATGAGGAGGCCTTCTTGATGGTTCTGTCTACAAATATGGGTATCTGTAGGAGGAATTGGATTGTGAATAGTTATCTTAGCTCATTCCAGAGATTTACAAGAGAAACATTTAGAAGAATAGATTTGCGATGATGACAGTGGCGATCATTATCGCTGCAAGTATGAGGATGAGCTCAGCTCTAATCTTAATACCCTTTATCTCTTCTTCAAAGAATCTTAAGAGACCTGCAGCAGACTGAGGCATCGGAGCTTCTCTCCGTCTTCTTCTAGTGCTCACACTCTACACCATAACGATCATCTTAGTAGTCACTAATAAAGGTGTCCCCCCATCTTAACATTCTATAAACTGCTAACCTAACTATACATTAAATATTTTATTCTTTTCTATTTAAAGAGGGCTGGCTCTTATACCTCTACGTACAAGATGTCGTGAGAACTCTTTAGCGAAACCATGTATTGTGTAGACTTGTTTTGGACTACTCTCTTCAACATACTTAATAAGCCCATCATAATCTGAGTGACCACTAAGAGGAAAAGCCATATCATAACTACTATACCTATATCTTATGGCCCATCCAGTTGCAACAGCCCACCGCGTCTTCTTTCTAGATGGAAGCTCATCTCTAAAACTAGAAACATACACGCACTCCCCATGCCTCAATACTTCTAAACCCTCGATAGAATTTATAGAAAGATACTCTAAAGGTTTACCATACTCTCTGTATTTCTCAGATATTCTCGCAACCGACTGGCTTACAACTACAGGAATATCTAGATAAGCATTGATTAATTGTATAATTTCTTGACTCTTGCCTAGTGAGTATACTTTGAATGCAGGTATCTGACCAGAGTTCACAGTCTTCAATATCCATTTAACTATGTTTGCATATATCTTCTCTCTACTAGGAAATCTATATGATGGTTCACCATATGTAGACTCAATTATGAGTATATCTGAATCTACTGGTTTTGCGCCCTCGTGGACTAAGCTATCATATATATTCAAGTCGCCTGTGTATACCAACCTTAACCCATCTGTATCTATTATGAATTGAGCTGACCCTAGAACATGTCCAGAAGATTCTGCAAAAATCTTAAGATCATCTAATATTATCAATCCTATTCCATAATCTATTGTTGTCCAATTTCCTCTTCTACCAATAGATTTTAATATTGAAGATGTCTCATTGGTCATTATAACATTCATTTGAGATAGGGTATCTACGTGGTCTAGATGTGCGTGTGAGATAAGCTGAATACTGTTATCAATAGGTTTACTATCAAAGACGAACTTAACACCGCCTACATCTAAAGCTAGTCCATGCTCTCTAAGTATCTTTACCCTACTCAATCTAAGGATCTCAAGATACTCGATACTCTTAACACTTTCTCTGTCCAACCTCTCAAAATAGAATCCTTCTCCATGATGACTTCATGAGGACCTACTGTATGGCAGCCTTCATACGCGGATTTGCCGACGCAGAGGGAAGCGCCGACAAGTATGAACACAACCTCGGCCGCATAGAGATAGCAAACACAAACCTCGAGCTCCTATTATATGTTCAAAGATCCTTAGAAAAACTGGGTATACATTCAAAGATATACCCTCAAAGAATGAAAGAATATTTCGTAATAGACGGTGAAAGACGTAGACGTAGGAAAAAAGTCTACAGGTTAAATATCCAGAGGAAGAGCGACATAATAAGATTCAGGGAACTCATCAACTTCGCCATAACCAGAAAGAGACAGGTACTCGAACTCCTCAAATAAACCAACACCACACATCACTCCCCCTCAACCCCTCCACCATTTTTATTTGAAAATTACTATTCCAAACATTCCCCCGAAAAATACGCGGCGGAGAAAAGTCTTACATGCGAGGTTCAGCTCCCAGCCGGCCAATCCGAAAACCACCCCAACCCTAAAAATGATTAAATGTGGGCCCGGGGGGACTTGAACCCCCGACCTCTGGCTATCTCCAAGATTTCATTCTATCCGCAGGCCAGCGCCATGTCCATGCTAGGCCACGGGCCCTTTTCCGATGCAATACACTATATTTAAATATTTCTCTTTTGATATATTATATGATTTTCTCGAGGGTGGGGTTGGATCTCTCACGTCTTGAGGAATGTGTTGAGCGGTATTTAGAGTTTAATCTGAGTCTGGTTGATTCGAGGAATCATTATTTGTTGTTGAAGGTTCTCGATTTCTTGAAGTCCTTTCTTAAGGTGGGCTCGGTTGGAGATTTGCTTAGGATGGATGTTAAAGAGATTGTTCAAGGTTTACAGGCTTATGTCAACGCTCGAGTAAGTGAGGGAAAGGCTGTCAAGACCATTAGGTTTGAGATGTATCTAGCTAGAAGCTTCTTCTCATTCTACGAGATCGAGATAAATCCGAAAAAGATCAGGATCCCTAGGAAAGCTGGAAAGATACGTATCGATAGGATTCTCTGGATTGTTTTTTATCGATTGAATGAGTTGAAAAGATATCTCGAGAACTATCCACATCAGAGAGGATACATCTTCTGCTCGAAAAACAATCCAGAGAAAAGAATACCGAAGAATAGATTCTATGAAAACTACCGTGAACTTCTCAGACGTTTGGGCCTCGATGCAAAAACGCTTGACGGCTCCGCAGGTTCGCCTAAGCATTAAAGCTTATCCGGCGCTCTATCCATGCTGAGCTACAGGCCCATACTCATTAAAGAAGACTTGTATAGGTTATCTAAATTACTATCTAGGGATTGTATTGAAACAGTATTCATCTATCGTTCTCTCACGTTTTGAGGATTGTCTTCCTCGTATTTAGAGGTTAATTTTAAAATTGAAGAGTGAGGTCTAGTCTAATCTATACGGGACTCGCTTATCTTCAATACCTCTTCAAAGATCCTTTATACTTCTTCAAGTAACTTCTCTATTAATTTTAAGAATTTATTGTTATGTTCTGGAAGTGATATTGTTACTCTTAGATGAGATCTGAGTTCAGGGATGCTATCTAGATTT
>JANXDW010000035.1 GCA_025058515.1 Aigarchaeota archaeon | reverse complement strand
CTCCTTTCCCAATCCTTGAACCATCTCTACCTACTGCAACAGAACCTACTACGATAAGATCTACTTTCGGAATATTTTCAAGAGATATCTTCTCTCCAAACATAAATGCTCCTCTAATGGTTGCAGCTTTCTCATAATACTTTCTCGATATCTTCGATGGGTTTAGTAGTAGGAATCCTTCTCTCAATCTCGGTGTAGGCATCAATAGTATTTTGCCATTCTTTAAACATGTTAAGCGAATAATGTATTGAGGAGAGTCGGGGCTTACTTTAACAACTGCGGCCATCTTAAATTCATCGAGTTTTGTAATTCTATTTCCAGCTATCTCAGCTCCTTCAAAGTTTGGAATCCTACCCCATACTGGTTTAGGAAATCTTGCAACACCCTTTTCTTCTAAGATCTTCCAAACCTTCTCTCTAATCTCTTCCTTACTCATCTCGAACACGTTTAACTATCTTCTAGAACGATTCTAGAGGCGAGGTATAAAAACATACCTATTCTAAACAATCTCAAAGATACTTTACACATCTTTTAAGTTCAATCTCTCAATAATCTTCTCAAAGCATTCTTTATCACGCTTCTCTTTATACATCTTGATAACATCTATCGGTGGTTCTTCTACCTGTAGCATCCGTAAGAGCTTTCCACTATGCTGCCCATATATAATGTAGCTGAATATTGATGTAACGTTCTTAGGTTTATGACTTACGCTAGCTTTACCGAAGTCTATAATTTTTAAAGATAGATCTCTTTTAATAAGCACATGTTTTCTAGGGTTGCTCAGCTCTCCATGGTCTAGATTGATCTCATCCATTTTCCTAGCTTGTTCAAAGACCTCTCTTAAAATCTTTACGAGAGAATGTTTATCATCTTCGTTGAGAGCATCTAACCACTGCTCCATGTTTACTCCATCGATGTATTCCATCAGTATTGTGTGTTCTGAGTAATCATAGAGTCTTGGTCCGATAAATATAGAGTTGGCAAACTTTATCATCTCTGCTTCTCTTCTAAGCGAACTTATAGTTGAATCTGTTCTAAGAATCTTGACGATAGAAGGGATACCTCTATAAGAGACTTTCAGTATTACTCCTCTGTAACCTTTCCCGAGAAATCTTAAAGATATCTTAGGCTCTCTTACAATATATATTGATTCAACTTGGATATGCTCTAATTCTCGGAGTATCATTAATCCATACTCAACTTCATGAGAAGGATAGGCTAGTTGAGCTATGAGCTCTTTACTATCGTGTAGATCTCTAAGACTTATTGTTGACTCAACGTCCTCATTACTCATTTCCACTTATCTATAGAGAATCTTTTTAAACTATTATATAGATTAAGAGACCTAATCACAGATATGGAGGCTTACCATCTAGAAATTCTCCAAGAAAGACTGAGAGCTGTTTATACTTCATCAATCTTTCAATCGATGTAAATATTCTACCATTCTTAATATCTTCAGCCAATCCTTTAGCTAATGCTACTCTCCCCTCCTCTATATCTCTCTTCAATATCTTCTTGACATCGATTAGCTGCTTCTTCTTGAGAACATATAATCTAGATCCAGAGATCCATGGACCTGCGACCTTCTCTTCCCTCCTACTCCACTCATCTATAAATTCTAACACATTTGGATGGGTTACTGGTGGACCTTCATGAATAATTATACGGGGGAGCATACTATATTCTAATTCAAGTATTATTAGGCAATTCTTCTCTTCATCTGTCCAAGACGCTGTTCTATATATTCTAAAACCATTCTTCTCAAGCGATCTCTTAATACCCTGCTCACTCTTCTTGATCTCTCCCCACAGTATGTCAGGAGGCTTCGACTTTGATAACCTAAAGAATACCGCGATGAAGTTTCTATTTCTAGTCTTCTTTTCTAGATTAGAGCGTTTAGGAAGATGTCTCCCTACTTTGAAGAATTTTAAACTTGGAGATCTCAAGAAGAGTTTTGAAGCTAGGATGAGTTCGTACAGTCTTTCTTCTGATACAGCTGAAGCTACATTTCTAAACTTATCTACTGGATCTATAACGATTAAGCTTTGTTTCGGGAATAAACTCAATACTTCACTATATGAGTTATAGTAACCTTCGATGTCAATTATTATCGGCGGTCTCCAATTAGAGATCGCTTCTAAAGCATTCTTGAAACCATTATAGTTTAAGATGAGGAGCTCTGCGAGATATCCACTAAATCCTCTAATCTTTATCTCCGCTCCATACACATTACACCCGATCATGAAAGCCTTCATCAACCTAGCATCATCTCTTAAAGATTGATCCATCTTCTCGAGAATGTATCTTGTATGGTAGGGGGTTCTATCTGTTGCGCTAATCCAGTTAGGTGGCTCAACACTATAACATGCAACAATATTCACTACAACATTCTCTAGCCTGCTCTCAACGTAGGGGTGGTCTGCATACATGAGCCTCGGTTTTCCACCCAACTTCTCTAAGACCTTGAACCCGAGATCTATTATCTTACTCTCCATCTCATCGTGTGGAATAGTTGGATAGAAGTGTACGAATACATCTACTTCTTCTCGTCCTCTAACCCAAGTTCTCTTAGCTAGAGATCCTTCTAGAGAAGTTTTAAGAATTCCTGAATATCCTGAAGATTCTCTTCCAACTTCACTTATTATCTTATCTGCTATTTCTAGGAGAGCTTCTTCTTCTCTTAAAGTAGGCTTATAAATTTTGAGTGCTTCTTGGATCACATCATCTATTGTCAAGACTTCTTCCCCGCTTCTACAACGACTAGGTCGCTATAGATTGGTCCTTTACTAGTGAGAATACTCTTCTTAACTTTTACAGATGATATGAGCTGGGTCCCGACCTCCACATACTTTAAACTCTGTATTATCTTTAGAGCTCTCTGCTTATCTTGAATATACTTTACTCTAGCTATTGTTAGGTGAGGAGTGAAACCTCTCTCATCATACTTAAACCCTTTCTTTCCAAGATAATTCAATAATTGTTCAAGAATATTCTTCAACATATTCTCTGGATCTTCAACCCCTAGCCAGATGACGTTTATCCTATTCCCTCCTGGAAAATATCCTAATCCTCTAATTCTTAATTCAAATTCTTTAAAATAGATCTTATTCACTTCTTCAAGTAATATTTTGAGCTTGTCTTCTGTAAGCTCTCCTAAGAACCATATTGTTAAATGGAGGTTCTCTGGCTCAACATCTTTAGCTATAATTCCTGATTCTCTTAACTCCTTCTGTATGTCTTGTACTCTACTAACTATTAGCGGGTTATCGAAATCTACTGCAATAAATGTACGAGTTAACTGAGCCATCGCTCTCCATATTATCTTAGCTAACTTAAAGGTATTCTGTAAGTCTTCTTTAATTCTAAAAGCTTGCTTACTACCTTCTGAGCATTCTCTTCCAGCTTTCCTTCAACATTCTCTATCCATAAAGTCTCTAATCTTCTAAGATCGTGGAAAGCTTTATAGAACTGTCTCACCATCTCTTGCAATCTTACATCTCTCTCTATCTCTTCTTCAATACCTCCCTGACTCTCTTTTTCTCTTAACCTACTTCTCCTAACTTCTTCACTTACATCGACTATTATATAGATATCTGGTTTCAGAAAGACTTTTGACCCGACTTTCTCAATATACTCGATAAACTGTATAAGTTCTCTATTATCGATATCTTCTCCTCTGAGTTTCGATAGTGCTAGCCCATATACTATAGAGCAGAGATAGTATCTATCGATAAAATAGTAGTCTGGGTTGTTTAATTGGATCTCTCTCTTCATCTTGGATGAGTCGTCTGAGGTGTTGGATAAGAAGAGGAGCATACGGGTTAGGTGGTCTATGTCAAGTCTATTCCCATACTTCTTTGCAAATACTCCAGTAGGCGTATCACTTGGAGTCTTGTATGAGAGAGTCTTAAAGTTCATCGATTTAAGTATCTCTATAGTCTTCTTCAATAAGGTTGTCTTCCCAGCTCCATCAACTCCTTCCCAAACAGCTATTATAGTATTATTATGCATCCTACTCAAATAAAAGTAAGTGAGTTGAGACTATTATGTATTACCTTACTTCTTGATATACGGTCTAATGATCTCTAGTATCTGAGATGCAATCTCTTCTTCTGTACCTGATATCTTCTGCCTAGCCCTCTCTTTTAAACTCATCTCTCTTAATTCTTCTACGATACTTCTACTACCCTTCAACCCTACTTCTTCTTCTCTCAACTCTAAATCTTTTATGTTTAAGATTTTGAGTTTAAACTCTTTATCTACCCATCTCTTCCTCCTAAAGTCTGGGAATCTTGGAGTATTCGAGCCATACTCAATAGATAAGAGTACTGGGGGTTCACATTCAATTATTTCATAAGCTCCTTCAAGTACTCTCTTAGCTCTTATCTTACCGTCCACGATCTCGACGTTGCTTACAAATGTTATCTGAGGAATATTCAAGAATTCTGCAATACTTGGAGGAACATGACCTGTTCCAGCATCGCTCGATTCTTCTCCACATAGTATAATGTGGTATTCTCCTATTTTTTTAATAGCTTCTGCAAGAGTTCTACTAGTTGCAAGTGTATCCGCTCCTGCGAATGCTTTATCAGATATTAGGACTGCATCATCTGCACCCATAGCTACAGCAAGCTTCATAAAAGACTCCCATATAGGTGGCCCCATCCCAATAACAGTAACTTTACAATTATGTTTCTCCTTTAATTGTAATGCAGCTTCTAGAGCATTCTTATCTGCAGGATTTATCTCGTTCTCTACACCTTCTCTAATAATGGTTTTTGTTACAGGGTCAAGCTTAACCTGCTCAGGCTTTGGAGTAACTTTCATACAAACTATTATATGCATCAATTTACTCACCCCTTATCTTCTCTAATAATTTTGGAACTATCTTGTATCCATCTCCAGTTACAGAGTAATCTGAGTAACTGTGAATGGGTGCTTCTGGATCGATATTTATTGAGATTATCTTCTCTGCACCAGTTATACCTGATATGAAGTGTGCGGCCCCGCTTACCCCTATGATTAAAGCTATCTTAGGTTTGACGACTTTTCCAGTTGCTCCGATAAAGATATCTCTAGGAACGAGACCTTCATCTGAGAGAGGTCTCGTTGCTCCAAACTTCCATCCCAATTCTTCTGCTAACTTTTTCACAATCTCTACATTATCTCTTAATCCTACTCCCGCAACCACTATTGCCTCTGCCTTACTTATATCTTCAACTTCATAGAATGTTCTTTCAACTACTCTAATTTTAGGTTCAGGGATCTTTCCTACATCTATTCTCTCCACAGAACCTCTTCTAGAAGGGTCTAGTTGAGGTTTAGGGAATACTCCTGGTCTAACAGTTGCCATCTGTGGTCTAGTTAAGCATTTAGTAACAGCCATAATTGCTCCTCCGAATCCAGGAACTCCTGCTAGAAGGACTCCATCACTAGAGATATCTAGCCAAACTGTATTTGCCGACAATCCTAAGTTAAGCTTTGCAGAGATTCTTCCAGCTAGATCTCTACCATTTCTAGTAGCTGGATAGAGTATTATATTTGGTTTATATTTTGTTAGAGCTCTTGAGATAGCTTCTGCATATGGTATGGTTGAATATTCTTCAAGAACGGGGTCTTCAATTATGTAAACCTTATCTGAACCATATTGTATCGCTACTTCTCCTAATTTATCTAAACCTCTATATCCTAGAATTATGCCTACTATCTCATCTCTACTTTTCTCAGCTAGTTCACGTGCTTTCCCCAAGACTTCAATAGATGGATCGATAATCTGGTCTCCACGTCTCTCTAAGTATACCCATATACCTTTAAACTCTCCACTCATATCGATACCTCAGCTTACAGATAAGTTGACCAACTCGATTATATCCTTTACATTTATATCTAGTCTCTTTACTTTCACGCTATCCTCGAAATTTTGTATACAGAATGGACATGGAGCTACCATGATCTTAGCGCCTGTCTCAGCTGCCTCCATTACTCTGTAGTGGCTAAGTCTTTCCCCATGTACTTCTAAGAAGTGCCTACCTCCCCCACTTCCACAACAAACTGCATTCTCTTTATTATCCTTCATCTCGATTATCTCTAAACCAGGTATACTTGATAGTATTTTTCTAGGCTCATCGTAGATCTTCAAGTATCTTCCAAGATAGCAGGGGTCGTGGATTGTGACTAAGCCATCTACAGGCTTCTCTAACCTAATCTTATCTTTCTCAATTAGGTCTGCTATAAACTCAATATAATGTTGTGAAGGTATCTTTAATCCATATTTTGGATATATTCGCTTGAACATATGTGCAGAGTGAGGGGAGATTGCGATGATGACTTCTGCACCTGTCTTGTTAAATCTCTCTATATTCTGTGTAGCTAGTTCTTCTAGAAAAGCATCTTCCCCAATATTGTATACTACGTCTCCACAACACTTCTCTTCTCTTCCAAGTATCCCGAAATCTACTCCTACTTTAGAGAGTATATTTACTAAAGATTTAGCAATCTTCTGCAACCTCTTATCAAATGATACTGCGCATCCAATGTATAAGAGGACTTTTACCTTCTCTCTAGAGGCATCTTTAATCTTTAAACCTTCTGTCCATACAGTTCTCTCAATACTAGATCCAGGGAAAGCTGTTCCATCTTCATAGATCATCCATAGAATCTCTTCAAGTTTTTGAGGGATCTTTCTACTCTCTGATGCTAATTGTCTATAACCTCTTACTACTTCGGGAATTCTTATACTCCATGGACACTTTACTTCACATAAACCGCATGTAGAACATAGCCATAAGCTTCCATCATCGTAGGGTAATCCAAGTAGAGCTCTCCTGACAATCTTCCTAGGGTTTAATGTATCGGGTTTTAAGATGTTGAATGGACATGATGCTGTGCAGGTTCCACATTGGTAGCAGTAGTCTGCAACATTAGATGTTAATTGTGCCATCTTCTCCATTAGCTCAATGTTTACTAGAAGAGCTTTACTCACTTCTTTCCACCTCCTATCTTCTGTACAGTCTCAATAATCTCTTCTCTAGGTATTTTCTTAATCAACTCATCTACTTCTTTCATCTTCGCCGCCCACCTCTTACTCTCCGCTGCACTATTCCAGTGAAGTATTAATCTCTCAGGGTTTATTCCTCTAGCTTCAAGCAGCTTTCTCCACTGCTTAAATCTCTTCTCTGTATTGAGGTTAGCGTAGTTATAGTGGCAGTCCTGTGGCCAGCATCCTGTAACCATAACTACTGCTGCACCTTTCTCGAATGCTCGCATGATAAACTTCTGCGATACTCTTGCAGAGCACATGGTTCTAATCACTCTTGAACTCGGAGGATACTGTAGCTTCTCTATACCTGCTTGGTCTGCTCCAGCGTAGGAGCACCAATTGCATGCAAAAACTATAGCCTTCTCATGAGGTCTTTCTTCAAGAGCTGCATCTATCTGAGCAATAATCTGCTCATCTGTGAATCCTGGAGCTTCCATAGCGCCAACCATGCACTCAGCAGAGCAATTTCCACATCCTTGACATAGAGCACTAATAAGTTCAAGGCTCTTTCTCAACTCTCCTCTTAAAGCTGAGAAGGTACATACTTGAACGCATCTCTGACAGTATGTACATTTATCGTAGTTAATACGAGGCATCAGCGGTTCTTTATCTATAGTATCTTTTGCAAGGAGGGCGGATGCTTTTGCTGCTGCAGCGAGACCTTGTGTAATCGCCTCTCTCACATCTTTCGGATTCTGAGCTGCACCCGCTAAGAATACTCCTCCAACCATAGATTCTACAGGTCCTAGTTTTGGATGTAGTTCTAATAGGAATCCTGCTTCATCTCTAGCTATCTTCAATTGCTCAGCTATCGAGTTTATCTCATCGTTTGGAACCAACCCTACATTGAGGACTACCAAGTCGGCGGGTATACTAATCTCTTCCCCTAGGAGCTCATCTCTTACATGCACTATATTATCCTCTATCTTTATTACTTCTTCAGGCTTCTTCTCAGGATCGTATTTTATGAACCTGACTCCTAGAGCTCTAGCCTTCTCGTATAGTTCTTCAGCCTTCCTACTATATGTTCTAATATCTTTGTAGAGTACGAATACATTCTTTCCCATCTCTCTTAGTTTGATCGCTTGCTTAATCATTACTTGACAGCAGAATCTCGAGCACCCCTTTGAATCGTATCTAGACCCAACGCATCCTATGAAGACAACCTTTTTAGCATCAGGGTTTCCTCCATTCTTAAAGATCTCTTCAAGGTCGAGTGAAGTAATGACTTGTCCCCCATTTGGTTGAAGTTCACCGTGCGGTTGATAGACCTTCGCACCCGTAGCCATTATGATTGCTCCAACATCCAGCTTCATACCATTTGATAGATTTACCATGAAGTTTCCAATATATCCACTGACCGATTCTATCTTCGCTCCTAGAATAACCTTTACACCTGAATTGTATAATTCTCTTTCCATCTCTTCGAGTAGATCGCTTGCTCTAATCTCTTCCGGTGCTATTGTATCTAGGTATCTCACAAGTCCCCCTAACTGGCTCTCTTTCTCTACGAGATATGTCTCAAAACCTTGACGGGCTAAACTTGTGGCCGCAGCCATCCCTGCGACACCTCCTCCAACTACTAAAGCTCTCCTAGTTACTGGGAGCTTGACAACGTATAGTGGCTTCATCAACTTCGCCTTGGCTACAGCCATCTTGATCATATCGAGGGCTTTCTCTGTAGCTTCTTTCGGGTAAGCTGCGTGAACCCAAGTATCTAAGTTACGTATATTCGCCATCTCGAATAGATATGGATTTAGACCAGCTCTCATCGCTGCTCCAGTAAATACGGTTGTATGTGTCTTCGGTGAGCATGCTGCAACTACGAGTCTATTTATATTCTTCTCTCTAATCACTTGCTCAATATACTTTGTATATACTCCTGCACATGCAAATCTTAGATCTTCAGAGTGGACTACCCCTGGTATCTTTGCAGCTTCTTCAGCAAGCCGCTTAACATCTGCTACACCTGCAATATTCGATCCACAGTGGCAGACGAATACTCCTACCCTGACTTCTCCTTCAGTAGGTATGGTTTCCTTATATTCTTCCTGAGGCCAACTTTTCTCTTTTACATATTCGAGTGCTGCAGAAGCAGCTGCACCTCCTTCTGTTACACTATCTGCTATATCTTTTGGACCTGATGCTCCACCGCATGCGAAGATTCCTTCACGGGTTGTGGCCACCATCTTCCCCCTTACTGGAATCGTCTTTATGAAGCCGTCTTCATCCAACTCTACTCCTAAGATCTTTGCAAGCTTTGCTAAATCTGGTGGAGGTTCTGAAGCTACTGCGAGAACGACCATATCATACTCTTTCTCTTCCATTCTTCCTTCAAGGATGTTCTCATAACGTACCTTCAACTTATCTCCATTTGGGATTACTCTTCCAGCTCTCCCCTTTATGAATACTATGCCTTCATCTCTAGCTCTCTTGTAGAATCCATCGAACCCTTTACCGTAAGCTCTTATATCCATATAGAGTATATCAACATTCTTAATACCATGCTCTTTAGTTTGGACAGCTTGCTTTATAGTATACATACAGCAGAACCTTGAACAATATCTGTTGTATCTTGGATCTCTTGAACCAACGCATAAGATAAAGAGGATACTTTCAGGATGTTTACCATTACTTGGTTTAACTATCTCTCCACCACTTGGACCGGTTGATTGTAGAAGTCTCTCATACTCTATCGAGGTTAAGACATCTGGGTGTACTCCATAAGAGTAGTCGGGGATCCTCGTCGCATCGAATACCTCGAAACCAGTTGCGACGATTATTGCTTTAACTTTCTTCTTTATCAGCTTCGGCTTCATGAAGAAGTCTATGCATTTCGGACCACAGACTTGGATACATCTATCACATGGGAGATAGTTAGGAGGCTTGTTCAAGCAGTTATCGATATCGATAACATAGGCTCCAGGCTCTGATTGAGGTATCGGAGTGTATATAGCTTTTCTAGCAGCCATCCCATAATCAAATTCATTCTTCAATAGTACGGGACATACATCTACGCAGAGACCACATCTACTACACTCGCTTGTTACATATCTAGGCTTCTGGTATATTTCAACAACATAGTCTCCACCATCTTTCTCAACATTTACTACTTCAGCTAAAGTCAATAACTCTATGTTAGGATGTTTTCCCACTTCACTCATCTTAGGTGCTTCAATACAGATAGAGCAGTCTAATGTTGGGAAGTTCTTATCTAGTATAGCCATCTTTCCACCGATCGTTGGAGTCTTCTCAACCAAGACTACTTTTACACCTGCATTTGCCAAGTCTAAAGAACACTGTATTCCAGCTATTCCTCCACCTATAACCAGTACCTCATCAGGCAACTTGGCTACACCTCCTCAACCTTCTCCATCCCTAATCTAAAAGCAGTCTTGTTGAGTTCTACAGCTCTCGGAAAAGATTCAACAATAGTTTGTAGAAGAATCTCTGGATCTACGATGTTAAATGCTTTAGCGAAGGCTCCGAGCATAACTATATTCGCTACTATTCTTCTCCCTAAGCTATCCGCTATACTAGTCGCCTCAACAGAGTAGATCTTACTTGGAGAACTCTTTATCTCTTTAACTAGTTCTCCATCGATTAGTAGGAATCCACCTTTCCTAAGAGATGCGCCATCTCTATTCATACCATCTTGAGACATAGCTATCAGTATGTCTGGTTTAACTATGAGTGGGAAGATTATCGGTTCATCTGAGATTACTACATCAGCTCTAGACCATCCACCTGTCTTCTCAGGTCCATACATAGGTCTCATCGCAGAATCCAATCCTTGTTTTACAGCAGCTCTCCCAAGGATCTCTCCCGCTCTAATCACTCCTTGACCTCCGAACCCCGCCCACCTAATATCCCATCTCACTTCAACCACCCCGCTTTCTTGAAGACCTCTTTTTCAAGGTCATGATATGTGGGGACTTCTCTATCAACAAAGTTTCCAAGTACTATAGGTTCACCAGGTCTAAGAGTTATACCTACTTTAGTGAGGTCTGCGTTATGGTCTACTACACAGCTATCTCTGAATAACTTTATAAAGTCTAATCCTTCTCTTAACTCATTGTATGATCCAAATCCTACTGGGCATGAGGTTATTATCTCTATAAATGCGAAACCTTTTACTTGGAGAGCTCTCTTCATAGCATCTGCTAATTGTCTAACGTGGAGTGTAGTCCATCTTGCAACAAAAGGTGCTCCTAGAGATGCTACTAGGAGGGGTAAGTTGAATGGATACTCGGGGCAGCCGTAAGGGCTTGTAGAGCTTCTCGCTCCTATCGGGGTTGTAGATCCCATCTGGTTTCCAGTCATACCGTAGATGAAGTTATTTACGAGGAAGACGTTTATATCGACATTTCTTCTAATAGCGTGTATAAAGTGGTTTCCCCCTATAGTTACTAAGTCTCCATCTCCGCTAATGACAGTTACTTCTAGATCTGGTCTAACGATCCTCATACCTTCTGCAAAGGCTATTGGTCTCCCATGAGTTACATGATATGAATCGAGTTTTATGTATCCAGCAATCCTACCAGTACACCCTATCCCAGATACAACTACGTGCTTATCTATCGGTATATTAGATGAAGCTATTGCTTCAACATAACATTTCAAGACCGTTCCAAGACTACATCCTGGACACCATATATGTGGAAACCTATCTTTTCTAATTAGATCATCTCTTGGAGATTCTTTCACTATATTTTCTCTTAAGATCTGGCTCCGACTCATATTCCTACACCGCCGCTCTAATACCATCTAGAATATACTCTGGTGGTGGGACATAGCCAACTGGATAGTTTATACTTGCTACAGGGCATTCTGCAACTTCTCTAACAGGATGGATTAACTGACCCATATTGATCTCAGCTACGAGTATTCTTCTAGCATATTGACTTGCAATCTTTACAGGATCTTCTGGGAAAGGCCATAGGGTTAATAGTTTGAGTAAGCCGATTTTCAATCCTTCCTTCCTAGCTCTTTTCACTGCTTCAATCGATGCTCTAGCGGTTATTCCGAATGTTATGACAACGATATCTGCATCATCTATGAAGTAGCTCTCATACTTCCAAAGGTTCTTAGCATTTTTCCTCACTTTCATTACAAGTCTTTCAAGGAGTTTATGAGAATCCTCAATCTCCAATGATGGATAGCCTCTTTCATCATGTGTTAAGCCCGTCATATGTATTCTATATCCTTCACCTGCTGCGACGAATGGTGGGATCAACGTCTCGTAATTATAAGGTAGATAATCTTCTTTCCTACCTTCATACTTCTTCCTATTGATTATAGTTATCTTATCATATGGTGGTACTTCGAGCCTTCCATACATATGTCCTACAACCTCATCTGATAAAACGATCGTAGGAATCCGTAACCATTCTGATGTATTGAAAGCCTCGATAGTTAGATCGAAGAATTCTTGAACAGAAGATGGAGCGTAAACTACAAGCTCGTAATCTCCATGTGATCCCCACCGAGATTGCATAACATCTCCTTGACCTACGAATGTAGGAATACCTGTGCTAGGTCCAGCTCTCTGAACATCTACTATAACACATGGAAGCTCTAGCATTGCTGATAAACCTATAGACTCCATCATTAATGAGAAGCCTGGTCCAGATGTTGCGGTCATACTCTTTACACCTGCAGCAGAAGCTCCCAGTATGGCTACTGCACTAGCGATCTCATCTTCCATCTGTATAAAATGTCTTCCTAATTCAGGCATCCTCCTACTCATGTGTTCAGCTATCTCATTAGATGGAGTTATAGGATATCCTGCATAGAATTCACATCCAGCTATTAAAGCTGCTTCTGCACAAGCGATGTTTCCCATTAAAAAGTGGGTTCCAGGTTTTAAAAGCTTAAGTTCACCTGACATTAAACTACTTCACCTCTCTCGACTTCTTTAACAAATATTGCAAATTCAGGACAGATCCATTCACACATCTTGCAAGCTATACAATCGTATGCTTTTCCATCAGCTATCTTTGGCCACCTATATCCTTTTATATTCCTCTCATTCCCTACTATCAATACATCTTTAGGACATAATTCAATACAGAAGCCGCATTCCTTACATCTTTCAGGTATTATATGAATCCATCCTAACGGAATCTTCTGTATATGTTTGTTTATGGGCTCTCTAACTATTTTTAAAGTCATTAAGAACCCACCAGACAATTTACAGTATTTATTTTGATTGGGCTTTATTTAAGGAAAAGCTAATATTCGCATATTTCCAATATTTACTTGGATGAAAGAGGCTGAGCTACTAACACTTTTAAAAGAATTTAAGCCATATGAGTTTGATGAAGAAAATTATGTAAATTCTCCTCCTATAGTTCCAATTGAGAGATTCAATAATCAAGATCTTGTAGTAGTGGCCATGAACAATAAAGGTGTAGAAATTCTAGATAAGTTATCGTTGAACAACTATTTAAAGAAGATAGATAAGGAAGTCTATCTCATAGATAGATTTCCAATAGTAGATGCATTAAATAAGTTTTCATGGTTTGTTAGGATGGGTTGGAGAGATGAACGTGTACATTATTTATGGTGTCTCTTAAACTCATGTATTAGAGCAGACGAGTATGATTCTCTATCATCTATAATAGTTGAAGATTTTAATACCCAGCTTGAGGTATGCTTAAGAAAACTTGGGATGACCCTACCCCAAGACTATAGCATGATGTTAAACCTTCTACAAACTAGATTAAGTGAATACATATCTAGAATTCCACCAGCCATACACCAGAAGGTCATCGACTATTTATGTAGTTATGGAGAGTCCACGGTAGATGAATTATTTAGAAGAGTTCTTAGAGGAGGTGTAAGCGTCAGTACACTTTATAAAGCTTTATCGAGATTAAAGAAGGAGAACTATGTTAAAGTTGTAAAACATGTAAGAATAAGTAGCAAGGGTCCTATGAGAGAACTACTTACATCTAACTGTAGTAATTGTCTATACAATCATTCATCATTTATTAACTGCTATAAATATAATTTAAACCAGTTATCCGCTATCTTCAAAGCCTTCTACGGTAAAACTATCTCTCCTAAAGATCTAGAGAAGCTTTATATCGAGTTTAGGTCTATACCCTACCCTCAGCGTGTAGTAAGAAGAATAAACGAGATACTATTATCTCTCCATAGTATCAAGACTAAATTAGAGGATAGATTGACTAACTCAATTCTCTCCAAGATTCAAAATATTACGGGGATAAATCTCATCAGTTAAGAAAAGTAAGATAAGAGAAGAAGTAGATAAAAATTAGATATAGACTCCTAATTCTTCAAGTTTTACAAGTTTATTCCAATTCTCTTCAACTTGTTTCTTAAGAGCTTCTAGAACATCTCTATTCCGATCATCGAGAAGATGTCTGAATCTACCTTGTACTTGAAGGAACTCTTCAAGAGGTTTAGGTCTAGAGACTCTAATATTTATCTTGACTCTCCCATCTTCAACTTCGAATACTGGAAAATATCTAGTCTCAACAGCTAATCTTGCAATCTTTACCGTTAGGGAAGGTGGATATCTCCATCCTAAGGTGCATGGAGTTATAACGTGAATAAAGGTTGGACCATTTATCTCTAGAGCTTTCCTAACTTTGTTGATGAAGTCTAGAGGATGAGAGATAGAGGCTGTAGCTGCATAAGGTATTCTATGGGCTGCAACTATCCCTATCAAGTCTTTCTTTCTCTCTCGTTTTCCAGGTATAATCTCTCCAGCAGGGCTAGTTGTTGTAACTGCACCTATAGGGGTTGCTCCAGATCTCTGTACACCAGTATTCATGTATGCTTCATTGTCATAACATATGTATAGCATCTTGTGACCTCTTTCAAGAGCTCCAGATAAAGCTTGTAAACCTATATCGAATGTTCCACCATCTCCACCTATCGCAATAACATCATACATTATCTTTCCCCTCTTCTTATTTAGAATCTTTAACCCTTCTGAGATTCCGCTCGCAACTGCTGCAGTATTCTCGAACGCTACATGAACCCATGGAACCCTCCAGCTAACATATGGGAACATTGATGTCGCAACCTCTATACATCCTGTAGCATTTACTACGATGGTGGGCGACTTGATAGCCTTCATCGCAAGCTTAATAGCTATAGAGGCACCACATCCTGCACATAATCTATGACCAGGAGCAAAGTAGTCTTCTACAGGTACATCACTTATTGTTTTAAAATACTTCTCTACAGTGGTCATCTACTCTTTTACCCCCCACCAATATATATCTCTCTCAAAACCATTACATTCTATTGCCTTCATCATCTTTCTGAAGATTTCTTCTGAGTCAGTTAACTTGAAATCTCTTCCACCAAGCCCATAGACAAAGTCTGCAACAATTGGTTTCATACCATTTTTATAGAGAGAGGCTAGGATATCTGTGTATAATGGTCCACCAACTCCTCCGTAAGAATATGCTCTATCCAGTACTGCTATACATCTTACATTCTCTAAGACTTTTACAATCTCTTTCTCAGGGAAAGGTCTATACATCGTTAACCCCAAAACGCCGACTTTAATATTCTTCTCTCTAAACTTTCTTGCTACATATTTTAGGGTCTCAACAGTTGATCCTAGAGCTATTACTACTGCTTCAGCATCTTCAGTAAAGTATGAAGTTAGTGACTTATATGTTCTTCCAGATATTGTATAGAATTCTCTTGTAGTTTTATGGAATACTTCTGGAACTTTTAGCATAGCTTCTTGAAACTGTCTCTTGAACTCCATGTATGTATCTGGGAGAGCCATTACTCCATATGCTAAGGGATTTCCGAAATCTATCTCATGGGGATAGGGTTCATGAGGTATAAACTGATGTACTTCTTCATCTAATAAGACTTCAAGAGGTTCAATACTATGTGTTAATATAAATCCATCTAAATTTACAGAGACAGGTATTAATAAATCTGGGTCTTCACTTATCTTGAAAGCCATTAAAGTGAGGTCGTATGCTTGTTGAACATTGTTTGCGAATAGATGTATCCATCCAGTATCTCTTGCACCCATGATATCTGAGTGGTCGCAGTGGATATTTAGAGGAGAGTTGAGAGCACGGTTAGCTATGGCCATAACTATAGGAGCTCTCATTGAGGATGCTATATAGAGTACCTCGTGCATTAATGCGAGTCCTTGACTAGCTGTTGATGTAAATGTTCTAGCACCTGCTAGAGCAGACCCTATACATATCGATAATGCTGAGTGCTCACTCTCAGCTTGAATGAATGATGCGTTGAGTTCACCGTCTGCAACATATTTGCTAAGCCTCTCAACTATTATCGTCTGAGGAGTTATCGGGTAGGCGGCTATAACATCTACATCTGCTTGTTTAACTGCGTATGCAACTGCTTCATCTCCCATCAAAGCCATCTTCCTAACATATTCAAGCTTGCTCATAGCTCATTCCTCGACCATCTTAATGGCCTTTGTTGGACAGACCTCAGCACAGATTCCACATCCTTTACAGAAATCGTAATCAACTTCTACTCTTCCTTCATCTAATCTCTTTATAGACATATCTGGACAATAGATCCAACAGAGTAAGCATTTTATACACTTAGATTGATCTATCTCAGGCTTCTCAATTCTCCAATCAGAAGTCTTATACTCTAGTGAAGTTGGAACCTTAATCATAGCGGCTAGAGGTAGAGACCTCCAAGTGAAATCACCTCTAGCGATCTTCTTAACATCTACTTCAGCCAATTGACTCCACCTCTTCATAAGCTCTCCTCAATATCCTAATATTTACTTCAAACAATTCACTTGGAAACCTTCTACTCAAAACTTCTTCAATAGTATTAAGGTCTGGCATCCTTAATACTTTAACTAAACCACCCAACATTGGTATGTTGAATATTGGTTTACCTGCTTCCTCATAAGATATCTTTTTCGCATTAACTACATATACTCGAACATTCTTTGGTAGATTCTGCTTAATCTGGTCTCTCATATCTCCTAGATTAAGGAATAGTAATCCATTCTCTTTTAATCCTTGAATATATAGGTTGAAGTTCTTTGACATACCTTCATCTATAATTACAACGATGTCTGGATTGTAAACTCCAGAATGAATCTCTATAGGTTCATCTGATATTCTTGTAAATGCTTTAACAGGAGCTCCAGACCTCTCAGGTCCAAACTCAGGAAAATGCTGTGCATACTTTCCCCCCATAATTATTGACCTAGCCATTATATCGCTTACAGTTACAACCCCTTGACCTCCTCTCCCATGCCATCTAATCTCAATCATTTGATCCTCATTCAATAAGTTAACATATCTATTCTTAACCATTGTTTATTGAATGATTACCGGTTAGATCGACTACTATCGATATCTATGCTTTTATAAGCGGCGTGGAAAGATTTTTACTATTCCTACTTCTACATATTCAGATGATGCAGACGGGATTAACGGGTAAGCCTAGCTGGATAAAGGTAAGACTACCTTCAAGCCAAGAATACATTAAAGTTAACTCCATTATAAAGAAGTTCCATCTTAATACGGTATGTGAAGAAGCTTTATGTCCAAATATCTCTGAATGCTGGAGTCATGGTACGGCCACGATAATAATTCTTGGAGATACTTGTACGAGAGCTTGTAGATTCTGTGCTGTTAAAACTGGTAATCCGAGAGGTTTGGTTGATCTAGATGAGCCGAGAAGAGTTGGAGAAGCTGTAAGAGAGCTAGGGTTGAGATATGTCGTTATAACTTCTGTAACTAGAGATGACCTCCCAGATGGTGGTGCATCAATTTATGCAGAAACAATAAAAAAGATAAAAGAGGGTAGCGATACAATAGTTGAAGCTCTCATCCCAGACTTCAATAACGACCTAAACTCAATAAGAAGAGTTGTTGAAAGCAGGCCAGATGTCATAGGCCATAATCTTGAGACAGTTAGAAGATTAACATCTATAGTAAGAGACCCTAGAGCAGGATATGAAAAATCTCTTAAGACCTTGAAGCTCATTAAAGACATGGATCCAACAAGATATACGAAGTCTTCTCTAATGCTCGGTTTAGGAGAAAGTGAAGAAGAAGTGATCGAGAGCATGTCCGATTTAAGAAGTGTTGGAGTAGACTTCCTCACACTTGGACAATATCTAAGACCTACTAAGAAACATCTACCTGTAAGAGAATATATTCATCCAGAAAAATTTGAGAAATATAGAAAGATAGGAGAAGAACTAGGCTTCTTATATGTTGCTTCAGGCCCTCTTGTTAGAAGTTCTTATCTCGCTTCAGAATTCTACTTAAGAACAATAATAAATAGAGCATGAGATGTACGGAAAGTGATGAGAGATATGGATAGATATGGAGCAGTAGTAATAGGTGGTGGACCGGGAGGATATGTCGCAGCTATAAGACTAGCTCAGCTAGGTTTAAAGACAGCTATAATTGAGAAAGAGTTCATAGGTGGAGAATGTTTAAACTATGGATGCATACCTTCAAAGATCCTCATTGAGAATGTTAACCAATATTACAGGCTCTCACGATTAGGCTTCTTAAAAAGGGGAGAGATCGACTGGAGCTATCTTCAAGAAAAAAAGAGGAAACTAGTTAAAAAGATTAGGGAGGGGGTAGAATTCTTGTTAAAAGGATATAATGTAAAGCTCTATCTTGGAAAAGCAGTAATCAAGTCTGATTCTAAGATAAGATTGGAAGAAAGAGATGGGAGTGTAAGAGAGATTGTAGGAGAGAATATTGTACTATCTACTGGAGCATCTCAAGCATCTTTACAGTCTATTCCCTATGATGGTAAGAGAGTAATTATGTCAAAGGAAGCATTAGAGTTGGGTAAGGTCCCA
The DNA here is from genome assembly GCA_025058515.1 of Aigarchaeota archaeon. Classification (GTDB taxonomy): domain Archaea; phylum Thermoproteota; class Nitrososphaeria_A; order Caldarchaeales; family Wolframiiraptoraceae; genus Geocrenenecus. The sequence continues at coordinate 22,199 of JANXDW010000035.1, read as the reverse complement.
GAAAGACTCTTGGTAATTGGAGGAGGTGCGATCGGATTAGAGCTTGGAACGATGTACGCTAAACTAGGAACCGATGTAACGATAGTAGAGATAATGGACCAGCTCCTACCGGGGGTTGATAGAGATATCGCGAAGATTATTGAGAGGAAGCTTAAAGAGATTGGAGTTAAGATACACCTATCATCTAAAGTAGCATCTTCACAGATACTTGAAGATAGAGTTAAGACTATTATCGAGACGCCTAATGAAATGATAGAAGAAAACTCAGAGTATGTTCTCTTAGCCGTCGGTAAGAAACCTTTAACTAGAGATATCGGTTTAGAAGACCTTAAAATAGTTTTAGATGAGAAGGGGTTCATTAAAGTAGATAAATACTGTAAGACGAGTATAGAGAATATCTATGCTGTTGGAGATGTAACTGGACCACCATTTCTAGCTCACAAAGCTTCTAGACAAGGTATAGTTGCAGCAGAGAACATAGCTGGTAGAAAGAAGGAGTTCGACCCATCTACTATACCTTTAGCAATATTCACAGATCCAGAAATAGCTTTAGTGGGGTTGAGTAGAGAAGAAGCTGAGAAGAAAAACTATAAGGTTAAGATTAGTAGATTTAGCTATTCTTCACTTGGCAGAGCTATCGCTGAAGAAGAGACAGAAGGCTTTATTAGAATTATCTCAGATCAAGAGAAAGGTACGATCCTCGGAGTACAAATAGTTGGAAGTAGAGCTACTGAACTTATCGGAGAAGCATCTCTAGCGGTAAAGAATAAGTTAACAGTAGAACAATTATCAGAGACGATACATCCTCATCCAACCTTTAGTGAGATATACTCAGAAGTTGCAGAAGCATCGATCTTCAAACCTATCCACATGCTGGTGAAATAATATTGAGAATACTCCAGGTAATAGATCTAGGATTAATGGATTATGAACAATCTCACAATCTACAGCTTAGATTAGTAGAAGAGAGAATAGAAGAGAAGATTTCTGATACTCTTTTACTCCTTGAGCATCCTCACGTAATAACTCTTGGGAGAAAGATGAAAGATGCTGATCTAAAGATAGAAGGCATCCCAGTTTATAGAGTTGAGAGAGGTGGTGAAGCAACTTATCATGGTCCAGGTCAATTAGTTGGATATTTAATCATAAACCTGAATTCTTCCAATATGTCAGTAAAAGAACTCGTCTGGAATATTGAAGAAGTATTGATAAAGACTTTGAAAGAATTTAATATCTATGCAAATAGAGTTGATGGATATCCAGGTGTATGGGTGGGAGGTAAGAAGATTGCTTCAATAGGTTTAGCCTTAAAATGGTGGATAACATTTCATGGATTTGCTTTGAATGTTAATACAGACTTAAACTACTTCAAGCTTATCAATCCATGCGGTCTAGATCCAGACGTTATGACATCCATGGAGAAGATACTAAGATCTAAAGTCGACATGGATGCTGTTAAGAAAATCATCGTTAAAAATATGGTAGAAGTCTTTCAATATACTTTAAGGAATTCTTATTAATAGAAAAATCAAGAATATAATTATAAGAGATGATTAAACAATATACTGGAAAACTCGTTTTTCTAGTCGGAGTAATATTATTGTTCTCTCTTCAATCAGCCTACTCCATAAACTGGATTACCTTAAACCCAACTTCAATTGAACTACATCCTGGAGAGACAGCCTCTATCAATCTAATCATTGGTGGAGAGGTTAAAGATTGGAGGGTTAGAATCGTTATACCTGAGAAGCCCAGATGGCTAAATTATACTCTCTCTAGAGTAGAGGGAGTTACGCCTTTTACCTCAATATTAGGAATCAAGATATCACAAGATGCAATACTTGGGAATCACTCTCTCAAGATACAGCTCTGGAGAGGAAACACACTCCTTGATGAAGAAGATCTAAGAATAATAATCAAGCCCATGTTTACACAACCTATACTCAATTTTATTAATTTTAGCTGTCCTGTAAGCGTTCTAGTTGATGATAAGTTCTCTCTAAATCTATCATTCTCGTACAGTACTCTTGAAAAAGTGAAGAGTAGAGTGAGAATATTTATAGATGGAGAGCTTGAGACGATGATAGAGCTTGATTTAGTAGGGAATGGTACAATCCCTTCGTATAGACAGATACTTGCTCCATCTGAACCTAAAGAGATAGTAGTTACATCTATGCTAGAGTATCTTCATCCAGAAAATAAAAGCTGGACGATAACAGATCAAAGAATCTGTAAGATAAGTGTTCAGCCGATACCAACTATTGTTAAACTCAGAGTTAATGGTTTACCGTTAAACCTTAAAACTCAAGTGCAGATATTGATTCTTCCAAAAGGTGTTTTGATAGAGAGAACGATCCAAGGAGGTAGAGAGTACAGTATAGATGTATCTATCTCTCAATCTTCAACTCTATTAGTAATAGTTCAAGAAGAAGTACAGGCATCAAGTAATATAAAGTATGTAGCGGAGAATTATATAAGAGAATTATATATTGAGCCAGGCTGGAGAATTACTCTACAATTCTCTTATACTCCTTGGTATCTATTAACGAGAGAGGTTGAACCTAGTGAAGAAGTTCTTAGAATACTTGAAGTGAGGGAGTGGGTCAAAGAAGGAGATATTGTAGATCTCTCTCCTCCGAAAATCCTCCAGACAAATTCTATTATGTATATTCTTTCTAGAATAGAAGTAGATGGAGTTGAGTATGGATTCGATGAAGTAGTAAAAATAAGTAAACCTCACAATATCCGTTATAGATATGAGAGATACTATAAAGTTAGCGTAATATTTGAGCCTGTTACTTCTTCAACAGTGATCAAGAGAGAAGATATCTTAAAGGTCCTACCTAGTCAGATCGCTGAGTATCTTGGAGATTACTGGATGAAAGAAGGAGAAAAACTCCAGATTTCTTTTAGAGGTTTTACAATTGGAGACCTTCGTTTTAAGCCATTAAATATTGAGTCCAATCTCATCATGGGAAGATTAGATGGAGATATGATCTACTTAGTCGTCGACAAACCAGATACAGTAAAGCTCTACTACAACATCGAGGCAAAAATAAAGATAATATTAAGATACCTTGATAGAGAAGTTACTAGAGAAGATTGGATACCGATCGGAGGAGAATATAGAATATTATTAGATAAATTTCTGAATCCAGAATCTATAGGTGAAAGAATAGAATTAAAGAATTTGAAGTCTAGCTTTAGATATGATTATCTTGATGATGGTAGAGAGTTGGTTTTAAGAGTGGATTCTCCTGGTTTTGTACAGTTGGATATCGAGAGGTATTTTCTAGTTAGAGTACATACTGTAAAAGGAGTAGATACTATTTATCCTATCTGTAGTGGTCCTCCAAGAGTAATTGAATGGGTTGATTTAGATGGAGTACTCGAGGCTTGGGTTTATGAAAAGACACTTTTGACATGCTATTTTCCTGAGAGAATTGAGAACAATATAGGGTTGATACAATTCATAAAAGGTTCTATTGGTAATTTAGAAATTACTACCCCAGGTCAGATTGCAGTTTACGTTGAGAGACCATTAGAGATATCTATGGATTACAAACTTCTTAGATACTATAAAGTAGAGGGGAAGACTGATCGAGGATTGTTCATAGGTGGAGGAAGGTATCCTGAGGGGTCACATGTGTTCTGGAGGGTTGAGCCACAAGAGTATCCTGCAGATGGTTTAATGGGGTTGTTGGGTTTTAAGTGGAGAGCATTAAATCAAAGTGGTCTTGAAGTAGTCTACGAAGATAAAGTAATCAAGGTTGTCTGGGCTCTAACACCATCTATAGACCCTCCAATAATAATATTCCTCCAGTTAACATCGATAATCATAACCTCAATTATCATTTGGAAGCTTCATCATATATGGAAGTCTAGAGTTAAACTAATAGAAGAAAGAGGTGAAGTTTATGAAGAGTAGATTGTTTACAATAATTTTAATGTTGTTGATAATGTTTCTAGGAGTAATCTCAACATCTTCTGGAGTAGATAAGAGGATATTTCAAGATGTAAGAGAAACAATAACAGAAACGGTCTACACTTACACTGGCGTCCCAATTACTTTAACATCCACAAAGATCGTTAAGGAGTATGTTACATTTTTAGAGACCGTTACAGAGTTTTCAACATTATTCAAGACGGAGGGCATCACATTATTCAAGACGACTACAGTTATCTCTACAGAAGTAATAACCATGACCGTGTACACTTACCTACCAATAGAAGTCTATTCTTCTATACTAGTAATAATGCTATTAACTTTACTAGTATTGATATTGATCTTAGTGAGGATTGGTAAGTCGAGACCCAAGGAGGAGATAATTTATGGATATGACTAGTTTATTAGCAGTTACACTTCTCGCTTTAGCACTCCTTGCACTATATCTTCAGAGTAGACTACGACATCAGTAGATGAAGATAATCTACGATAAAAACATACTTACTTTAAAGTAGACCATTAATAATCCATCTCCTTTATTTTGATGAACATATCCAGTAGAACCAGCTGCTTATTGTAGTAGGTCTACTAATGTGAAAATAAGTTTTTACTATAGAGTAAAACAAATGTTAAATACGTGTTGATATGAGTGATTAGTAATGAAGAGGATAAGAGAGAACTGGCTTTTCAACATCTCTAAGAAGGTCTTTAGAGGAAGAATAGTATTCTTTGAAGTTACTATCTTATTTCTAATCTTGAGTATATCTTTCTTCGTGAGAATTCTTCCTCTTAGATGGGGTCTATACTTGAGTGAGTTTGACCCATGGATGCAGTATAAAGAGATGATGTATGTAGTAGAGAAAGGTTGGAGTGGCTTTATAGAGTTCTTTACATGGCATGATTATGAATCATGGTATCCATACGGTAGAGATGTAGGTAGAACTGCTTTCCCAGGATTACCATTCCTTGCAGCATTCATATACCATATACTTAATGGAGTTGGATTCTACGTAAACCCTCTAGAGCTCGCTGCTTTCCTACCTACTATTATGGGTATCTTGACGACTCTTTTAGCCTTTCTACTAGGTAAAGAAGTTGGAGGTAAGCCTACAGGATTTTTAGCAGCTTTCTTCATAGCTCTAAGTAGTGCTAGTATTGGGAGGACCCATCTCGGATGGTTTGATGATGAAAGTGTAAGCATCCCATTCATGATGCTCGGTTTCTTAGCATATATCTCAGCTATTAAGAAAGATACTAGCTGGAAGAAGCTCATAATATACTCGATAATCGCAGGATGTTCTCTAGGTTATGTTACAGCTAGCTGGGGTGCATCTAGATTTCCCGTTATGTTCATACCTCTATTCACTGGTCTAATTGCTTTAATTGGAAGATATAGAAGGAAGCTCTTAATCGCTTATTCTATTACAGCTTTTCTGTACGGCTTTATAGCTATAATGGTGCCTAAGCTTGGGCTGGGCTTCCTCAAAGAAGCAACAATCATCACCTCTATAGCTGTCTTCATATACTTGATATCATTCGAGATCGCTTCATTCAAGCCTAAGACTCTTGGAAACCTTCCAAATTACGTATTAATAGGGAGTCTAATAGGTCTCATATCTCTACTCTCTATAGGTAGTCTAGGACTCCCAGGACTTAAGTTTCTCAGTACAGTTATCCCAACTTTAAGATCTACTCTTCCAATCGTCATCTCCGTTGCAGAAAACCAGATATCTACTTGGGCTACAATATTCTCTGATTCTGGATTTAAGTTATTCTTACTACCTATTGGATTATATTACTTATTGAAGAGAAGAGAAGATATAGATATCTTCATGATATTATTAACCATATTTGTCATATACTTTGCTTCTACAATGGTTAGGTTAACGATTCTCGCAGCTCCAGTCGTATCTTTAGTTGCTGGATATGGTTTAGCTGAGATATTTAGAGGACTTGCACACAATCTAAGTGTATTATACTCAAAGAAAGAGAGGATGAGAACTATAGGGATAGAATATTATATATTGACCCCTATACTTATCACAGCTCTTCTAGTAGTAAACTTCATCCCAGCTGTCTATGGTTTCAGATACTCTATCTCTCCAATAGATGTTGGATACTCACCTCCTACAGTAGTTTCTTCAAGTCTACCAATTAAATCGAGTGTTGCAGATTGGCTTAAAACATTAAGCTGGATGAGAGATAATCTCCCACCTGATGCTGTGGTAGCTTCATGGTGGGATTACGGTTACTGGATAACGATCTTAGGAAATCATACAAGCTTGGTTGATAATGCAACTCTAAACACTACCCACATTGGAGAAGTAGCCTATGCTTTTATGTCTAGTGAAGAGACCGCATACCGGGTATTCAGAAGACTTGGAGCTACGCATGTCTTAATCTTTATAACTCATGGAGGATATCAAGGAGCTACTGGAACTATTCCAAATCTACTTGGATATGGTGATGAGGCCAAATGGGTCTGGATGTTGAGGATAGCTAAGCAAGTCGGCTACAATTTTACTGAATCAGACTACTTAGATGAGCGTGGAAGCCCAACGAACAAATTCTGGACTGATACACTTCTAGGTCAGCTTATACCTTACAAGCCTCAACAAATCTACACAGGTGTTACAGGACACGTTTATCAATCTCCAAATCTTAAACATTTTAAGTTGATCTACGAATCCAGTGAACCCTACAGTAGTTATGCGTACATCTATATCTATGAGATAGTAGATTAAGAGAAACTCTAACCTATGTAGAATGGTTCTCTACTAGGCTCTTCTTCTTTCTCAGGGATTATACGACCGAAACCTCTCTGAAACTCTTCGATCATCCTTCTCTGCTTCTCTATCTCTCTATCTAGCTTCTCCATATCTACATTAAACTTTAATGCTTTAGACAGTATCTCAAGTAATCTTTTCGCAGCAGCAGGGTCTGGAAGATATGAGTAGACTTCCGAGATCAAGAGGAATGCTTGACTATCATTTCTAGCAAAGAATGAAAGCATATAAGATGTAAACCTATCTATAGGAAGTGTATCTAGATTTGGAGAAAGTTTTGCACCAGCATCGAGTAGGTTTTTAGAGTGTGTTATGCTAGTCGAGGCAACGTATACTGACTGCTCTCCTAAAACTCTTGAACTTGCCAATGCATAGTATGCTTTAACCCCTCTTGATTTAAATAATTCATAAAGTCTCCTTGCAATTATATAGCCTCCTTCACTACTCTCTATTGGAAAGTTCCTCACCATTAGTATAAGCTTGACTTCTCTATTATAGAAGTAGAGCTCGATTTTAGGCATACTGGCTATCCCATTTTCATCAACGATACTAACCTGAGGGAAATGTGGAGACCTTACTTCACCTATTTTTACAGGCTTAAGAAGATCTATAAAGTATGTTAAAGCTATGAATCCAGCTGCTCCAGGACTTGGAGAAGATTCAATTAAGTAAGAATTTCTAAGGTCTGCTTCTTCACCTTCTTTAGTTAAGATAATCTTAGAGTCTTCGATCTGTGTAAATCTCCACCTCTCCTTAACCATTTATTCTCACTATTAAGCAATATTCCCAAGTTATTAACTTGTTTCATCGACTATAAAACTCCCACATTCTTTCAGAAGTAATTATATATTGTAAAACTGCTAGTAACCCTTCTCCACAACCTTTATAATTATGATTGATCTACTTTTAAATCATCTAATATATTCTTCTCGTTCTTATAGTGTTTTGATAGGTTGAGAGAGGTTTTACGAGTTTTGATTATCAATTTGAGATATCTATGGTCTAAGGATATGTTAGGAGGATGGGCTGACTTAACTTCTCCATTACAGTAAGGACATTTATCATCTCTCATCGTATATTTTCCACATCTCGAGCACTTATTAATCAGTGACCTCAACTTTACTCCCTTATTAACTCTCCCTTACCACCGCTCTCCCTTATAACAGATATACACCTATTTGCAACCTCTTCTAGTAACTCTCTTGCTCTCTCCTCTACATCTGCTTCAACCCTTATCAGATATCTTGGAGACCCTTTAGTTGTTATACTTACTATCTCGCCTCTCCCAGCTAGCTTTAACCCTTCTTCAATAGCTTTCCTAATATGTTCAACACCATCTCCTCTCTTACATGATAGTATGAGCTCTCCTCTTAGAACAACTTTCTTCATTTTAATCTCTTGCTTAATTATCTCTATTAGTTTACCAACGATATTCTCATCGAGTTTAAGCCATTCAGGTATTGTTTCAGACTCCATGAGATCAAGGAAAACATCATAAAGTCTTAGACCTCTCTGAGAGACAGGTTCAACAATCATCTTCTTCAACTCATCTATTTTAATCCCTGTTTTCTCTGCTAAGAGATTTATCACTCGCAATACCTTCTCCCTCCTCTTCCAATCTAAGAGCTTCTGTTCTCTTTCTTTCTTCTCAACTCTCCTCAATGAAAGGTCTACTTGATGGAGATGCGGGTTTACTCTAAGTATCTTGAATACTTCTTTCTGACCTTCTCTTAAGTAATCTCTAATATTCCTTATCCATTTAAGAGAGATCTCTGAGACGTGGGTAAACCCTTCCCATCCAGGATAGTCTAGTAGGTTGATGTATGCTCCATATTTCTCAACTGTCTTCACTACTCCTATAACTACTTCACCTACAGATGGTTCTTCACGGGTTACTAGCTCAGCCATATCTATCTACCACTTTTCCAAGGATCTCTGCTTTCCCACTCCTAGGTTTAGCTAGAGTTGCTCCACATATTTGGCATGATACTTCGATCTTTGCATTATCAAAGACTACCTGCTTATGTCCACATTCATTACATTGGACTAGTAGGAAGGCTGACCTTGGCTTCGGGATAAGTTTAGACCAATCTATCCTCATCTTACTCTCCACTCTATAAACTCTGCGTAAGAGGTAGTTAAAAAGAATATAGCTATTTTCAGCATAATCTATTATTCAGAGAGTTTACATTATCTTATCACGTTCTTTAGCGGATTTAAGAGATATCAGTTTTTCCCTAGCTTTAGATGGATCTTTATGTTTGAATAATATTCTATCTTGGTCGATCTTAACAATTCGACCACATCTAAAACATCTATAAGTTGCCTTGGCAGATGTTATCTGAAGGTGTCCACAATTATTACAGACAACTATCTTGTAGACGTGTTTCTCCATACCTAAGACGTACGCTCATATTCTTAAACTACTTTCCTCACATTTTCCAGTATTTCAGAAGATGATAGACCATATTCTACACCAAAAGATATTGCTGAGAGATTTCTTACCTCTAATTCTTTAAGCTTGATGAATGAGTAGACAACTGCTTGTTTAAAGATATTCTTTAAGAAAGTTCTCCCCACCTCTTTTATCAATTCTTCTTTAAACCAATTTTCTACATCGATTATCGTCTTTAATATTTGTGAAGGATCTAACATCTTTACAATTCTCTGATAATCTGTGTCTTCTAATTCTCTTAATACTTCATCGACTTTCGTTGCTTTCACTAAGTTCTCTACCTTACTACTATTCAGCTTTATACCGCTTGATATCATGAATCTCCTCGTCTCAGCAGGGGTAAGATTCCAGAACCTTGACCTCAAAGCTGTAGTAATTATATAACTATCTATCTCGTAGGCTATCAATCGTTGAAGAGGGGGTCTTTCATCTTTCTTCATCTTTCTCAGAGCTTGAAGTATCTGTTCATAGAATGATCGATCTAGAGATGTATCAAATATTAGAGGGTCTTTCTCTTTATTATAGAGTTCTAAAGCGAAGACTAAATCTTTGTACATCGGTGTGCCTTCCAGAGCCTTGATCGAGCTCTCAAGATCTTTCTCTGCAAGTACTTTAACTACGAGATCTCTAATCTTTAAATGTTCTTCAGCTCTAAGATTCATCTTTGAATATAATTCTTCTGAGACGGTTGTCTGAGTCTTTGATTTGAGAACTATCTTCAGATTCTTGTATACGTGGCGTAGAAAGTATGTTTCTAGAAACCTAGCTTTAGGAATATATCTTATTAGTGAGTACTCTATATCTATTAAGTTTCTCTCAAAAAGTTTTTCTAGATTTTCTGAGTTTAAAGGTTTGGGTATCTCTGTTAAGGTTTCTCCGTAAACCGTAGGTCTCAACCTATCAATGATTTCTTCTAAGTTTTTTGATCGAGCAAGATCTTCATATTGAGAGAATTCTAGGAGCATCCCTCTTAATGCGTATGAACGGGCTATCGAGTATAATGCTCCGAGCTTTATGCTCGACATAACTAATCTTCTCCAAAAACTATCTTTAAAACTTGGTTGACTGCTACTTCAAGATTCTCATCAAGCTTCTTTTTTATCTTTACAGCTTCTTCATCTGCCTTCTTGAGAAGTTCATCAGCCTCTCTCTGAAACTTTTCTTCAACCTTCTCCAACTCTTTCTCGAGCTCAGCTCTAAGCTCAGCTATTATCTTCTCTTTAATCTTCATAGATTCTTCTACCGCTAACTCCAGTATCTTCTCTCTAAACTCTCCACTTTCAGAGATTATCTCATCAATCTTCTTCTCAAAAGCTTCTAGCATAGAGATCGTTGAAGAGAATACTTCACCACTCATTCTATATTAATGAACCTCTCTCCATGTATTTAAATCCTTGAAGATCATATTCAATTGAAAGCGGAGAATATTATTGAAGTTATCTAAGATTTAAACTTAGCATAATTTTCCTTAGAGAACATGTTCTACCTAAGCTTAGTAAAGAATAGCATAAATACAGAAGCTACCTTGAGAATATTAGTGGGTGAAGCCCGGTCGTCTAGCGGCCAAACTAGCTGGTCAGAAGTAGGGTTAGGGATCCCGGGCTTTGGATCATCGGCCGCATAGAGGAGATACCCGGGGACGCCGGTTCGAATCCGGCCCGGGCTATACATCTTCACCTTATATTGTCTCATTCTCCCATTAGATGAGAGAATTAACTCTAATTCTCTGTAACTTTATTTATACATACAAGATAACATTTTACTGGTATCTTAACATGTCCTTCTTAGAATCGACCTTCATAATAGTGGTTCTACAATCTTCAGAATTCAGATTCTCCAAACATTTTAAGATCAAAAACAAAATTAGAAAGGAGATGTTATAAAATTAGATTAATGAACCTCAAGAGGGGTTAGAAGTATTTATCGTGTCGATTATGATTAAATTGATGTTGTTTCGAATTCTTATCTCTAAGTAAGATACCGTATTAGATATGGATCTTGCGATAATAGGTTTAGGAGCTTTCGGTTCATGGCTTGTTGACCAGTATGTTAATCTAGGTTTGAAAATTAAAGTCTACGATATAGATTTAGAGAAGATTAAGAGACTAGAATCTAATAGAGTAGTCGGATGTAGAGAGTTGAGAGAGACAGTTCATGATGTAGAAGTAGTGATCGTATCGGTACCGATAAGTAATGCGGCTCAAGTAATAATTGAGGTATCAAGATATATGGAGAGAGGAGCAGTAGTAGATGTATCATCTCTCAAGAAACCGGTCTACAATACATTAAGAAGTCTTCCAGAAAGATTAAACCCTGTCTGCATCCATCCATTATTCGGTCCTAATACTTCAGGGTTTAAAGATAAAAGAGTAGCCATCATACCTATTAGAAATTATTTGAAGGAATTGGAGATCTCTGAAAAGCTTATGCCTGGAGCAGAGTTTGTAAAAGTATCTGTAGATGAACATGATAAAGCTATGGCCTACATATTGTCAACAACTCATCTTCTATCTCTTTCGATAGTAGGATTGCTCAAAGATGTAGAGAGAGAAGATATGGGAGAGCTGGCTGGGACAAGTTTTAAACATATGTGTAAAATGGTCGATCTCGTTCTCAGAGAAAGTAGAGAGACACTTACATCAATACTCTACTATAATGAAGATACAGAAAAAATATCTCAAAGAATATTGGAGAGTCTCTACCAGCTGTATGAGGTAATTCGTAGAAGAGATTACGAGGAACTTAAGAGATATATTGATGAATTAAAAGGAGAATATTCTAAGCTGAATTTTTTAAAAAGATATTGATCTAATCTGAAATGTCTTCTCGAGATCTTTTGAGGACTCTAAAGAACTATCTTTAGTTATTATACATTACTTCCTCTATTAATACATATCAATGGTTTAAGAGATTACTCTCAGCGTCTCATAAAGTTAAAAGATTTATTATAGCTTGAGAGATAATCTGTATGGATACTTATAGAGTTGGAGACTTGAAGTACCTAAAGGTCTCATGGAATCGTGTAGAAGAGCTTGTGGAAGAGCTCTCAAAAAAGATCTCTAAAGACTATGAATTTGATATACTTATAGGAATACTTAGAGGAGGCGTAGTTGTGGCACACTTACTCTCAGACATTATGGGGATCGATGAGATCTACCCTATAGGATGTACTAGCTATGTCGATATATACAAACGTTCACATCTAAGAATGTATCATCCTCTCATCATCAACACTCTAAATAATAGGAGAGTACTGATCGTGGATGATGTAGCGGATAGTGGTGGAACATTAAAGAACGTTATAGAAGAAGTAATAGTTCCAAAGAATCCTGAAGAATACAGAACTGCAACTCTTCATATAAAACCTTGGAGCACATTTAAGCCTGACTACTACGTTGAGGTCGTAGATGCATGGATAATCTATCCATGGGAAAAGTATGAGATGATAAAACTTCTAGCACCGAGATTTATTAAAACATTTGGAGAAGAAAAAGCAATAACAGAACTAGCCGAGCTAGTGGATAAAGATAGAAATAAGGTGAGAGAGATACTCTTAGGTGCAACCTCTTATAGTAAACTCTCTACTCCTTGATGTACACCATTAAGAAAACCACTAAACACTCTCTTTATATTATAAGCTGATTAAACTGAAGATTATTAAAACTTAAATGTAGATATGGAAGATCTATGAGAGCTAATCTTAGGAATCTCGAGAATGTTTATTTATTGAGAGACTAGATTTTAAGGTAGAATTTGAAGATGGCTAGTGAAGGCTTTAGAGTTTATGCAGAAGTGTATGGGTGCACGGCCAACGTAGCAGATGGAGAGATAGCTCTAGGCTTATTCAAAGAAGCAGGATACGAGATAGTAGAGAGACCGGATGAAGCAGATCTAATCTTACTCGTAACATGCACAGTTAAGAAGCCTACTAGTGATAGAATGCTTTACAGGATCAAGAAGTTGAAATCTTATGGGAAGAAGCTGATAGTAGCTGGATGCATGGCCTCTGGAGAAGGAGAGAAAGTAAAACGTTTAGAACCTCGGTCTATACTAGTTCATCCTAGATCTATAGTAAGAGTAGTAGAAGCTGCTGAGAATGAAGTAGACTTAATGGAGGAAGATGGTAGAGATAAGCTTGGTCAGCCTAGAGTACTGAAGAATAGAGTTGTTGGAATAGTCCCAGTCTCAGAAGGATGTAGGTGGAGTAGATGTGGATTCTGCATAGTCCCTTTCACTAGAGGTAGATTCGTAAGTTATCCGATAGATAAAATAGTTGAAGAAGCATCAAGACTGATCTCTAAAGGCGTTAAAGAGATCTGGTTGACAAGTCAAGATATGGGAAGCTATGGAATAGATCATGGAAGAAATCTTCTACCTGATTTAGTGAGAAGGATAGCTATGATCGATGGAGATTTCTGGATAAGAATTGGGATGATGAACCCACTATACTTAAGACCGATACTCAAAGAGTTGAGTGAAGTATACCTCAACTCCAAAGTCTACAAGTTTCTACACCTTCCAGTCCAATCAGGATCAGATAAGATTCTTAAACTAATGAATAGAGGTTACACTATCTCGACATTCATAGAGATATTAAACTATATGAGAAGCAAGATAGGGAAACTCAATCTCTCTACCGACATAATAGTAGGATACCCAGGAGAAGATGAAGAAGACTTTCAAAAAACTCTAAAGATGTTAGAGGAAGTGAAACCTGACTCTGTTAACATCTCTAAATTTTACCCAAGACCTAATACACCTGCGGAGAAGCTTGATCAGCTAGATAGGAAGATCATCGAGGATAGGAGTAGAGTAATTACAGAACTAGTTAGGAATATTGCATATAAAAAGAATGTTGAGTGGGTTGGTTGGAGAGGTGTTGCACTAGTTGATGAAATAGGAGAAGATGGAGAACCTATTGCTAGGAACATATTGTATAAACCGATTGTATTGAGAGAAGAATGTGGGCGACTACTCCTTGGAAGGTGGGTGGAAGTAGAAATCGTAGATGCTAGACCTTACTGCCTAATTGGAAGATTAGAGAGAATTATAGATAAAGAGGGTGGAGATGGTAGAGTATAATTCTATTGTTATTCATTATGGAGAGATTACTCTCAAACGTGGTAAGAGACCAATCTATGAAAAGATGTTGAAGAAAAATCTTGAGAAAGCATTAGGAAGAAAGTTGAGGAGATTGAGGGGGAGATTGATTCTAAACTTAAAGAACGGTGAATATAGAGAACTTTGTAACAAGATAGGTAAAACATTTGGAGTAGTTTGGTACTCTCCGGCGATTCATGTAAAGAAAGATCTGAAAATAGTAGAAGAAAAGATAGTAGAAGCGTTAAGAGAAGAAGATGTTAAAAGCTTTAAGGTAATCGTTAAGAGAAGTGATAAGACCTATCCCTTAACATCTATCGAGATAGCTGAAGAGATCGGTAGAGAAGTATCAAGCAAGCTTAACGTTAAAGTCGATTTGAAAAATCCTGAAAAGATAGTTTATGTAGAAGTTACTGAAAATAGTTTCTACATACTCTTCAACAAGATTAGAGGATTTGGAGGATTACCTGTTGGGTCATCGGGAAAAGTATTATCTCTATTCTCTGGAGGGATAGATTCACCTGTAGCTACGTGGATGATGATGAAACGTGGATGTAGTGTAGACTTACTACATATCCACCCATTCTTAAGACATGAAGAAGTACTGGAGACGAAGATAGAGAAGATAGCTAGACTCTTATCAAGCTACAGCCTAGGATTAACACTTTACTTAGCATCTTTTAGACCATTCTTCTTAAGATCTTTCGAGATACCATCTAAAATGATCTTAGTAACATTCAGAGCATACATCCTCAAAATCGCTGATAAACTGGCCAAGAAAAAAGGATATCTAGGGATAGTTACAGGAGATAATCTAGGGCAAGCAGCTTCTCAAACTCTTGAAAATCTCTATGCTGTAGATAATTTTTCCCAGACTCCAGTATACAGACCGTTGATAGGTATGGATAAACAAGAGATAATAGATTTAGCTAAGAAGATTGGAACATACGATCTAAGCATTGAGGATTATAGAGATTGTTGTTCAATTATTGCTAGACATCCTGAAACTCGAGCGAGAGCTGAAGATCTGAAAGAGCTATGGGATAAGCTTAATCTAGATGAAGTAGTTGACCAAACTCTTACCGATATAGCTGAATACAAGTTTTAGATAAAATACTTAAACAACATTCTACTAGACTTAAATCTATGTATGAGGTGAAGTTATGGATTATAAGACTATTGCATTGATTGGTGGGACTGGGAATCTCGGTAAAGGGCTTGCCTTAAGATGGGCGAGATCATCTCTAGAAATAGTGATCGGTTCACGTTATAGAGAGAAAGCTGAGATGGTAGCAAGCCAATTAACAGAGATAGTAGGTAGATCTATCATAGGATTAACAAATGAAGAAGCTTCTAAGATAGGAGAAATAATAGTCTTAACAATACCTTTTGAAGGATTACGTCAAATTCTCGGAAACATATACCCTAACCTCGATAACAAGATAGTTATCTCAACTATAGTCGCACCAATAGATTCTACTAAATCTGCTGGAGAGATTGTTAAAGAGCTTACACCTAAATCAACTCAGGTTGCTTCAGCTTTCCAGAATATTGGGTATAAAGCTCTACTAGACTTAGATGCAGATGTAGAATGTGATGTTATCGTATGTGGTGATGAGAAGGCAAAGAAGATATGTATAGAGTTAGCTGAGAAGATATCTGGTGTGAGAGCACTTGATGGTGGACCGATAGAGAATTCTAGGATTGTTGAGAACTTAACGCATCTCTTGATCTATCTTAGTAAAAAATATAAGAAGAAGTCTCCATGTATTAGGTTATCGGGGATTTAGAATATCCTGAACTCCATGAAGGTCGATACCATTAGATAGAATCCGAGAACTATTATTACGATTGAGAGCATTAATGAGAGTAACTCTATGTGTCTGTTTTTTAAGAATTTTTTACTTGTATGAGTTATGTATGAGATGAATCCAAGCCATGCATAATCTAACCAGACGTGGAATATGTACATTAGCAAGACGCCTATAAGAGATGCGTAAGCCAAGAACTTTATGATTAATGTAAGACCGATGCTCATCCACCATATAATGAAATATGGGTTTAGACTAGTAAAGATGAAGCCGATAAAGATCACTTGAACCACTCCTCCTCTCTTTAAGAAAGAGTAAATACCTCCCTCAAGATTACTCTCTTGTACTTCTATAGGATTTTTAGAAGAGCCTCGAAGCCTTAGAATAGAGTATACTTCGATTAAACCGAAGAATATCAGAGCTATCGATCCAGCTAAACCTATAGAGAACTTTACAACCACATTATCGATAAAGGATGCGATGCCTATTGAGATTGCTAGTACAAGTGGAAGCTCAAAAAAGGTATGTCCTAGAGATACTAACAAGCCAGTTTTCTTACCATATGAAAGTGAGTATCTTACAGTTGCAACTGTAAGAGGACCAGGGGAGAGGGCGCCTGAAGACGAGACCAATACGACCATGAGGAAGAGACTTAATAAGTCCACTAAGATCTGTATCAACACCTATAAAAGAGATAAATTAACCTTACCTTTATACCAAGAATCATACAATACTTTTAGAATTAGATATATCAAAAAACTAGATATTGATGAGATATTGATATATAAGAATAGTTAACCCTAAAATAATGCTGACAAACTAAACATAATTGAAGAGAAGAATATGGCCGCGGTGAGGTAGCGGTTAGCCTTCCGGCCTGTGGACCAACATTAGATAATGCTGGAGTAGAGAGCCGGATGCCTGGGTTCGAATCCCAGCCGCGGCCAGATTCACAAATATTATTTTTGCTACTATAACTTTAGTAAAAGATACTTAAGTGAGTCCAAACTATGCCTTCCTTAAATTGAATAATATGATAAAGATTCATTCAGTGTTTAGTTCTGTTAAAGTATGAAAAATTTATATTCTAGTTTTAAAAGTTGGGGTTCGTGAAGTCTCCATCGATAGCTATTATTATCTTTTTCATTATTGGGTTGATCTCAGGTCTTGTCTCTGGAGCAATTATCAACGTCTACACTACTACTGCTACCATTTCAAATACGATAACAATAATTTCTACAGAAGAGAAGATAGTGACAAGCATAGTAACTGTAACCATTACTGAGAAAATCAATAAGACTAAAAGCCCTGATACATCTTGCATTAGCTTTAAATCTAGTAAAGATGCATATATGATATCTGAAGAAGTTGTCTTAGTTTTTGAGAATAATTGTGACTATACTTTAGTATTACCTAATCCTGCTCCATGGCTAATAACAAACGTTGATGGTGAAATCATCTACTCTCCAATAGTAATACAAGTTATTAAAGAAGTGAGACCTGGCGAGTTGATCACGTGGGTTTGGGATCAAAGAGATAATATGGGAGGACAAGTTTCAACTGGAACATATTATGCAAGACTACATATTTTAAATGTTGGCATGCTTGTCACAGAGTTCAAGATCGTGGGGGTACAGCGTTGTCTACCTAGCTACGAGTAGCTTTTCTACAGATATGCAGAAGCATAGACACGGCACCGCTATTGATCTTGAGAGATTACTGAATTAATTTTCTTCTCATTAATTCTTCTTCTATCTTCTGTATAACTCCTTCTATAGCTTGCCTCTGCATATCATTTAATTCAAGCTCCATCGCTACTGCTGTCTCCCTAGTGCTCTTCAATTGACCTAAGAGACCTTCAAGTATCCTTCTATCCATCTGTTCCAAGTCACTTCTAGATAACGGTCTTCCTTCTATCTTAGAACTATACAAGCATTGATGATCGGAAACTATTGTTACATTTCCTTCTTTATCTACTGTTACTATGCCTTTAGCATCTTCAACATATTCTCCAGGCTTAGCTTCCCACTCATCTTCATTTAGCCGTCTTGCAAGACGATAGATAGTATTTGAAAAGATAGCTTCTTCCGGTAGATTATCTATCTTTCCAAAATTAAAGAGTTCTGGTTTTTGAGAAGTCTTTCTACCAAGTATTAATCCTAGAATACCTGCGATTAATGTAAGTACTCCTAGGAGGCTGAGTGTCATATAATCTACAGGTTTTGTTATCTCCTCGATAAGGCTGGTAGATACTTCTGTAGTCTTCTCTGTTATTGTTAAAGGCTTATGTAATGTGATCGTCTCGGTAACTGTCTCAGTTTCCACACTTAATACTTCTGTAGCTTTTGTTATCGTTTCTTCTTCAGTTATAATTTTTGTCTCAGTTATGGTCTCTATACGTGTGGTGTGAGCGGTAGATAACTCTACTTGAGTTACCGTAGTTGTTTTAACTATTGTAGTTGCTATTGTAACTGTTTCGATAGTTGGTGTTATCTCTAAGTCGAACGCTATATAGTTGTTCTCCAGATCAGGGTCATCATATTTTGAGAATGGATCTATTATCCATTCAAAATGGTGTTTCCCAACTGTTGCCGTCCAATATACTTGAATGGTTAACACTTGTGCTGGGTCACTTTCAAAAGTTAAAGAGAATATCTCTCTTTGAATTCCATCTATCTTTAAGACTACTTCAACTGTTTGAGGTAGAGGTTCTATTATAGTAGCTATACCAACTGAAACTTGAAGTTTTGTTCTCTCACCTACATGTAAAACTGATGGCGTGATCTTGTGATCTACTATCGTCCAATCAGTATGCAGTCTCTCTCCAAATTCTTGAGAAAAAACTGGTGGAGTAGATGTTAGATTGAAACTAAAGATGGTAATGAGGTAGATAAAAATTACTAGAGGTATAGTGGTACGGGCATATTTATAGGATCTTCTCCTCACTTATATCCGTCTCATTAGATCACTGTAATACTCCTAGTTAAGCCTTTCTAATGTTGAGTATTCGGAGAGTCTAGAAAAGATAGTATCTGAATCTATAATATGTAGTCTCATTTCAGAAATCCACAGATTACGTGAACTTTGTCGAGTTATACAATTTAAAGTTTAGTATTATTTAGAGTATATTAGAGTATAGATAGTATAGATTAAGATTTTTTAGTAACTTTTCAATATTTATAATACGTACTTATCTGGGGTGTTGCAGTTGGGTAAAAAGTTATCATTGGAAGATCAACCTTGGTGTATTGATAAAGCAACTGGTAAACTTGTGATAAACAAGGGTGTAGAGAACGTATGTATTGATAAGAGTACAATCTGCTATATAGATGGATTCCATAGTAAGCTATATTATAGAGGGTATAGTATTGAGGAACTTGCTCAAAAGAGTACGTATGAAGAAGTAGTATATCTACTTCTCTACGATAAACTTCCCAATAAGAGAGAGTTGACAGATTTTAGTGGGTGGATGAGTGAAGAGAGAGATATTCCGAGAGAGATAGATGAGCTATTGTGTAGAATGCCTAGAGATGTTGAGCCGATGGAGGTACTTAGGACAGCAACCTCGTATCTTGGAAACCTCGATCCTGGAAGACATGATACGAGTAGAGATGGAATGTTTAGAAAGACTATAAGATTAGTAGCTAAGATTCCAACTATAATTGCTCACTGGCATAGGATAAGGAATAATCAACCTGTTGTAGATCCAGATCCTAGATTAGCTCATGCAGAGAACTTCTTGTATATGATGCACTGTGAGAAGCCTGATCAATTGTCTGCGAAAGCGATGGATGTCTCATTCATATTATTAGCTGAACATGAGATGAATGCTTCAGCATTTACCGCAGTGGTTATAGCATCTACATTGAGCGATTATTACAGTGCAATTGTTGGAGCAATAGGTGCTCTTAGAGGTCCACTACATGGTTATGCTAATGTAGCTGCTATGAGACAGTTTGAAGAGATAGGTAGCCCAGATAATGTTGAGAAATGGTATAAGGAGAATATCTTAACTGGTAAGAAGAGGGTTATGGGTGCAGGTCATAGAGTTTACAAGACGTATGATCCTAGAGCGAAGATATTTAGAGATTATGCTCGGCAGTTTGCGGATAAAGTAGGTGGAAAGGTTAAAGATTTCTATGAGATTGCTAGTAAGCTTGAGGATTTTGTGATGAGGGAATTATGTGAAGCTAGAAATATATGTACCAACTGCGATTTCTGGAGTGGGATCGTATACTATGCGATGAATATACCTATAGACCTATATTGTACATTGTTCGTAGCATCTAGAACGATAGGCTGGTCTGCCCATATACTTGAGTATATTGCAGATAATAGGATAATAAGACCTAGACTATACTATGATGGTGAGATAGATAAAGAATATATTCCAATAGAGAAGAGATAAGCTCAATATCTTCTCAATATTTTTCTTTTTTTATAATTTTTAAGTTAGATATATTGTTACGTAAGGTAAAAGATATGATGAAATTATCTATCTTACTCTCTTTTTCCTCTTTTTTATTTTATCTTTAATGTTACGGATGTCTTGAGAATAGCTGTGTTGAGATTGAGAAGGGGGTTGCGTAGATCGATGTTATCGAAGTAGAAGATAAAGCTCATAGGAGAACTCTAAGAGTTATCTATTAATGTTCTAAATTTGTATTTTATTTATACTGAGAGATCATCTTTTGTTGATGTTTTTAATTTTTATATTATTGTCTTCTCTTACTGGGAGAAGATGTTGACGGTAGGTGTTTTGGGAGCTGGGCAGATAGGTTCTGCTATTGCTAAGATCGTTTCAGAATCGGGTAGATATCGTGTAGTTGCTTCGAGGAGGAATATTTTAAAGATTAGAGATCTTGAAGCGTTAGGGGTTGAGCTTACTCAAGATAATAAGGAGTTAGCATCTAGGTCTGATATAGTTATTGTATCTGTTAAACCGCATAAGGTTGTAGATGTTTTGAGAGAGGTCTCTGAGTATTTAGATGGGAAGATCGTTATCTCGGTGGCGGCAGCTATACCGATTAGGAGTCTGGTGGAGGCTGCTCCTAGAGCTAAGATAGTTAGAGCGATGCCGAATATCGCTATCTTGGTGAAAGGTAGTTTTACAGCTTATTCTATAGGTCCAGGTTTAGGTGAGGAGGATGTTAGGAAGGTTGAGGAGTTGTTTAAGTTGATGGGTGAATGTATAGAGGTGGATGAAGAGCTTATGGATGCTATTACAGCTTTGAGTGGTAGTGGTCCAGCTTATGTCTCGACTTTGATAGAGGCCATGGCTTATGCAGGGTTGAAGGTAGGCTTACCTAGAGAGCTTGCATACTATTCTGCAGCTTATACTGTTTATGGTTCAGCTAAACTCTATCTAGAGACGAGGCTCCATCCATCGATAATAAAAGAGATGGTCTTGACACCTGCAGGTGTTACAGTTGAAGGTATATTCTATCTTGAGGAAGGTGGGATAAGGACGGCTGTTATGAAAGCGGTTGAGGCTGCTACAAAGAGAGCGAGAGAGATTGCTGAAAGATTAAATAAGAAATAATATTTTTTGATAGATAGATGGTTTATTGATTGTTATGGTTTTATAGAAGAGTGAGTAGTATAGATTGTGAAGCCCGGTCGTCTAGCGGTCAAACATGCTGGTTAGAAGAGGTGGACTAAGGATCTCGGGCTCTGGATCAAGGTGAGGAGAACCCCGAGGACGCCGGTTCGAATCCGGCCCGGGCTATAACCTTTAAAAACATTTACATTTTAAGAGAGTATTATCTTTAGTAATAGTATTACACAATATTTATTAATTAGCATGATCAGTTAATAAATGAATTCCCAGATAAGGGACCTTAAAAGAATTAAGATCCAGAATGCCTGAATAAAGGCTTGAAAAGACAAAAAACAATACGGAATCTCATAGAGAGAATTGAAAGAGTTTGACAAGGTTTAAAATTGATGGGAGAAAATGGATCGTGAATCTCATAGAGAGAATTGAAAGACAAGTATACAGTTACTAGTATCAATCCCGAACAACGACCGAATCTCATAGAGAGAATTGAAAGTGCATCTATCTGAGAAGCTCTCTCTTTACTCCATCTTGAGATATGAAT
>JANXDW010000014.1 GCA_025058515.1 Aigarchaeota archaeon | reverse complement strand
CGATACCTCTCGTCCTCTCTAGAAATATCTCACTATCAAAGAACATCTGGTAATAGTGGTTAAGTCTTAGATCCATCAACTCTGTTACAGCGTAAACATACTTCTTAAAATCTTCACTCACTTCATCTGGCTTAGGCTCTCTCCCAAGAACTCTAGAATAATATAGCTTAAACTCTTTAACAAGTTCTCTTGGAACTTGTTTCGGAGCATCATTCCTCACACCTCCAGGGACAGGGTATGCATGGGTAAACCTCTGCCCAGTTATCAATTGAGCAATATCCAGTATATACTCTCTATCACTCACACACCATAGAAACATGGTTGTATGACCTAGGAAGACACCGTAAAGTGAGAACCAGTAGAGATGGCTTGCAATACGATCTAATTCAGCTACAATAGTTCTAAGATATTTAGCTCTCTCAGGAGGATCAACCTCCATCAACTTCTCCACTGCTATACAGTATGGGAGAACCATGTGTACTGCATCAAGTATCGATGGTCTCTCGAGATGAGGTATGTTCGTTATCCAAGTCTTGTACTCAGCCATCTTCTCCTCACCTCTATGAACGAAACCTGGGTCAGGCTCAAGGTCTACAACAGTATCACCACTAACAGTTACGATCATTCTAAAATGACCTGTTCCAGGATGTTGAGGACCATAACTAAACGTAAGCCTCGGACCACCTGTATCAAATACTTCAACAATCTTCTTCTCTTCTAACACCATGGCTAATCACGTCCTGGGATCTTGTAATCTTTTCTAAGAGGAGGTATATCCATCCAGTACTCTGGAAGTAATAGTCTCTTGAGATTTGGATGACCTTCAAAGATCACGCCAAACATCTCGTATACTTCTCTCTCATGATACTCTACGCTAGGCCAAACCGTATATAGAGAGCTGATCCTAGGGTTTTCTCTATCCAACCTCACCGAGATGTTCAGTATCGTATCGATGAGTTCAGGTGAATCTAGAGATCCAAGATGATAGATTACCTCTATGAATGGTCCTCCACCTTCCTTCAATTTCACAAGGTCTACACCTGTAACACCTTTAACCTGGTCGAACCCATGTACATCTCGAAGATATCTAGCAACCTCTATTAGAGAATCACGTCTTAAAATTACTTTCCCTATCTTTCTCTCAACATATACTTCTCCTTCAATACTATCCTTAAACTTCTCTTTTAAATCATCTATAACTTGTTTAAGCTTCTCCCAAGTCATCTTACTCTAACCTCGATTTTAGAATCTTATCTCTCAAGAGTAGTAATCCTTGAAATAATGTTTCAGGTCTAGGAGGACATCCAGGTACGTAGACATCAACAGGGATTATATCGCTTATCCCTTGAAGAACATTGTAAGAGTCTTTTGCGTAGAGTCCTCCAGAGATAGCGCATGCCCCCATAGCTATAACCCACTTTGGGCTAGGCATCTGGTCGTAGATCATCCGAACCCTCTGAGCCATCTTAGAACATACGGTACCTTCTATCAATAGTACATCTGACTGTCTAAGAGTACCCGTTGCAGGTATCCAGCCGAAACGTTCAGGATCATATCTTGAACTAGATACAGCTCCAAACTCTACACTACAGCAAGCAGTTGTTAGATGGGTAGGCCATAGTGAAGCCATCCTACCCCATTCAACCAAGTAACGTACTAGAAAATTATTCTTAACTACTTGAAGAATATAGTGGGTCTCCCCATTTCTCACAATCTTTAATGGTTTACCGATACCGTATTCTCTAATTGCTTCTTCTCTCTCTTCTTCTGGAACTACTTCTTCAACTACAGTCCTTATTATGTTCTCTGAGTCTGCTAATACGTAACCGAATACCCCTGTCTTTTTAGGTAATCTCTTCAAGAAGCTAAATTGGTCAAGTGCCATAATCCGACCTCTACCAAACTTACAGATATCTTCATACTACTTTAATTTAGTCATATCTGAGCATAAACACAAAGTTAAAAATATGAATATATAGGCATCCTCCTCAATCCCTTTCTATAGATTAATGTTATGACTAAGCCAGTTATGAAGCCTCCTACATGAGCTGCATAAGCAACTTGAGAGAAAGGTGCGATAAATGCGTATAATGTCTGGATTAGTGCTAAGATGATTATTACAACTAGTGCTGGAGCCATAATCGGGAAAAATACAAATGCTACTAATCTTCTGAAAGGAAATAGTACTCCATATGCGGCCATGACTCCATAAATTGCACCTGAAGCACCTATAGCTGGAGTAGTTAATAGAGTTCTTATAGGAAAGAAGAGGTATATGTAGTATGCGTGAAAGATGGAAGCTGTTAACCCACTAAGAAAGTATAAAATTAAGTATCTCGATTTACCTATAACTCTCTCTATCTCTGGACCGAATATGAAGAGTGCAAACATATTAAAGAATAGGTGGATCGGGTCATAATGAACGAACATCGATGTCAATAACCTATGAGGCTCCTTAAAGAATATAGTGTAAATAGGGACCGCTCCAAGATAAAGAATTAAACCTGGACTTAGATTAACTATTAGAAAAAATACGATATTAATAGATATTATAGACCAGGTGAGATAAGCATTCCTACTTCTCTCTACGTACAATCTCTCTCAATCCTTAAAGTACTATAAAGGACGTACATATAAATCGTTTGTAGAGTAAATCTCAAATATACTTCAATATACGTGATTTCTCATAATAGAAATTTTCCTAAAAGCAAGTTTTCTCAGATTCAATCAGCTGACAATCTCCCAATATATGTTAATGGATTCTCAGGCTTCATTATCTCTCTTAAGAAGATCGTTGCATATGAGCTAGGTGGAAGAGATAATTCAATTGTTATAGATTGCTCATCAACCGATTTTATGGAGAAGCTCCAGAAAGGGATAGAGATAGGTCTTAGAGATCCTTTAGAAGAAACTTCAGGAAGATGCTTAACCTTGAAATCTTCAAAATCTACATCTTCCTCCTTCATCGCTTCTAGAAGTTTTTCACCCTTAGAGCTTTTAGGTATCGGAGAGAGATATCCAGGTACTGGTAAGGCTATAACCATCTTCTTATCCTTAACCATCCTCTCGACTTGTTTAATATTCCTATTAGTAACGATTATTGGTCTCCTACGTCTAAACCTACCGTTCGCGTCTATTGGTAAAACAATATCTCCAACCTCTAGCTCATCGAATCTTCCTTCATCTATTATCTTAGAGAGAGCTTTATTGAAGATCTTGGAAGCTACAGACTCGATTATTAACCTCCTCAACCTTAAAGGTAGAGTTCTTAAACACTTTACGTAATCTCTAGGCTCTCTTAGTAGCGATTCTATCATCTTCAACTCATATACAAGACTTCTAGGCATGGAGTCTAAAGCCCATCTTAAATCCCAAGTCTCCTTCAACATTCTTCTTACTTCTCTATTATCTTTATTCTCTAGATTAGAGTAATCTGAGAGGAATGCCGATACAGCTTCTTCTAATCTACCCTCCATAATAAGCTTTCCGACTATGGGATTGATAGGTCTTGTAATCCCGAATCGTTGATGACCATAATAATTTGGGACTCCACGAGCTCTTAGCTCTCTTAAGGTCTCATCAATAAGCTGGATACTATTATTGGAAGGATTTCTTATAGTTATCTGGAAAACATTCTTCCACAAAGATCGTGATGATAACTTGTGGGGAGAGAATCTGAATGGTTTAACCTCGATAAGCTCATTTATCCTTAAAACTCGTAGATGATTTAATGCATTTGCAGGTATGGTAACATACTGCCAACTAATACTCATCTTATCCTTAATACCACATAATCCTATCTCCTCACTCTTTATTTTTAATGTTCTAGCTAGTATGCTCACAGCTCGGATAGAATCTAGCTTCACCTTCTTCATTACACATAGAAGCTCTTCTCCATAACCACTTTTACTAAATAGATCTGATTCAAAGACCATCCTAGAATCTTCTCCAGTTGATAGAACTTCCCAGATCATGAAGTCTTCAGGTTTAGATTTTATAATGCCTCCAATACCTCTAGTAGAAGAGATATATCTAGATATCCCGATGAATTCTTCAATATCTGTAGATTTAAGAGATTGAAGTATAGGCTTGTAGGCATCCATCTAGCAAATCTAGTTAAGTAATCGTAGATATAAGTATGATAGAAGTATAATGTATCTAGAGTAGTGGAAGACTTCCAGTAACCTTATCTATCTTATCAGCAGGAGCTGGACCTATTCCTAGAGCAGTCGTCGTACCAGGCTCTAACTCAGTTAATCCTGCATCTTTTACTATCGCGGTAGGTAGACCTAAAGCTCGTGCTTTCTCAAAAAGCCTATAGAGTTCTTGAACATTTAGAACTTTTAGAACTACCTTCTTCTGACCTTCTCTAATCCATCTATCATACCACTCAGGATAAGTCCTTTTACATTCTTCAGCAGCAGATAAAGATGCATGTGCTACTTGGACTGCAATCTTTCCTACACTCATCTTTAAGTCATCTCTAACAACTATCGTCTGCTTAAAACCCTTCGAGCCAACCTCATAAACATCCATGGTCTTCACTTAGATCATAGTAAGATAAATTGAGATAAAAATATGTTTTCAAATCTGATATGTTTGAAGAGATTTGGTTGTAGATGATAAGTCATCATTTAGTTTAGAGTTCTACCTCTCCACCCATCTCTACTACGACCTCTCTAATTAGCTTCTCAATCTCTTCTACTTTCTTTAAAGCTCGTTCTTCCTTATTAGCTATAGCAGAGATCTGGAGCTCTATTCTAGATACTCCAGCTTCTACTGATTTCGGATGCGATTTAACATAAATTCCTAGATACTTCTTTATTATTTCTTCAATCTTAGGAGCTAGACTAGATTCTACAATCCCCTTTATATTGAGTACTCTATCAACCCTATACACCTTCTTGATAGTTTTAATTATGATAGGCTCTAATTCTTCTTCAAATATACTGTAGAGTTCTGCTGGAACTCCTGGTAAGCAAGCTATGTAGGTTCTTCCATGTTTAAGTAAGACGCCTGGAGCTGAGCCAACTTTATTGTGTAGAGGTTTAGAACCTCTTGGAAGCATCGCCATCTTCAGTCTAGATGGAGTCAATTCAGGAGATTTAACTACACCTTCTTCTGCAAGCTTTCTATATCTCTCTCGAACCATCTCGTACGCTTTTCGATTTAAAACCAATCTTCTATTTACTGCTTTTGCAACTCCCTGAAGGGTCATGTCATCGTATGTAGGCCCAAGCCCTCCAGAGGTTATAATCCAATCTACACCTCTTTTAAGAGCATCTTTAATAGAAGAGCTTATATCTGAGATAGAGTCTCCTACTGTAACCATTCTAGTAACTCTTCCACCCATACTCGTTATCTTCTCAGCTAACCATTTTGAATTCGTATTAAGAATTCTTCCATCCAGTATCTCATAACCTACTGTGATCAACTCAAACAATGTCTGTTTAAGATCGCTAAACCTACTCCACATATATCTCAATAAAATAATAGCGAACCTAGTAAAAAATCCTAAAATCTTTTTCACACATTTTAGGAGCATACACGAAAGAGTTAAAAATTCTAGATACTACTTAACTATCAAGATCAAATAGAAGAGGAGGTAATCAATCTTGAGCATTAAGAACATTTACTCTCCATCACTTGATGAAGAGATCTTAACAGCTTTTAATAATTTAGCTAAATGTGAAGGAGAGGAGATAGGTAAGAAATGTAATGTAGTTTATTTAAAAGGTGGTGCAAAGAAAGGATATAGGAGATTTATTGTAAATTTCCTAAATAAGACTTATTCTGTTGAAGTAGATAATAGAGAAGTCGTAGATTTGATCTCTGGGAAACCTCCTTCAAAAGAATTAGTACTAGTAATTCTAAGATATCTTGCCTACTCAACACCTGGTAGAACTTCTGAAAGTTGGGTTCCATTTGAAAAACTTCCAGATTCTAGAAAATATTTAGAAATGTTTAGAAAAGTAGTTGTGAGACCTATCTTAAGAACTTTCGGTAGTAGTCCTGAGAAGTACGAGTTAGCCTGTAAAAGGATTGGTGGGAGAAGAGAGAAGCTTGGAGGGATAAGTTACTCATTCTATCTTCTACCGAAAGTTCAGCTGCTAACACAATTATGGAAAGCAGGTAAAGAAGATTACTCACATCCAGCTGCGAACGTATCTTTCAACTACTCTGTAAGATATTATCTAAATGCTAGAGATCTCTTACTAGCGGCTAAACTATTAGTTGATGCATTAGAGGCAGAATCCAAGAAATTATAAGATATGATATATCATAACCCTCTCCTCATATTTTATGATGAACTATCTTCTTATTCTATCAACTATCTAACCGGCAGACATCAAATGCAACGATACCTATTCATGGATTCTTAAGATTTTAAGTCAATGGTTTATATCTTGCCTAGCCTCTAATATAACTCCATCTTCTAGCAAGCAGTAAAATAACTATAAAAATCATTGAGAAAACGATTACAATGATCAGCGAAATTATCTGCAACATCTTCAACTGATTATCCAGGTACCCAATTTCATCATGCAGCTGCATATAATTGTCCACAATCTTCTTATCTATCTCGAGAACCTTTTCTTCGAGCAGAATAAAATTCTCTTCAATTCTCTTGATGTTTTCCCTTAAATTATTTTCCATATTTTCTAGAACAGATACTTTGACACTAAGATCTGAAATATCCTGCTTTACTCTTGAAATGTTTAAGCTCAAATCCTCAATAGCATTCTCAACATTTTTCACATCCTCCATGATCACTTTAAATTTAATATCACTATCGGTTTTGAACTTATATAGATCTTCACTCAATCTATCAATACTGATCTCTAGGACTCCATATTTTTCATGAAGTTCTGTGTAAGCTTTCTTTAAATCTTCGAACTCGACTACGTACGGTCTGACCTCCTTAAACTGTAATGGTAGATCACTTAGATAGAAGATGTTTGACTTATAATTTTTAAACCAGAGCATGTAAAGTAAATATAAATCGAGTGTTGATACATATATGGATGAGCGCTTGCTAGGTATAATATGATACATGACTTCCTCTGTATCATTTACTTTATCAAAATTCGTATGACCTAAACCTAGGGAGTGTAGAAGCTCATGCAAAACTACGTTAAAAGCTGAGATAAAAGGGTCTAGAACAACATCACAATCATAGTATACTCTTGATCTTAAGATCGTTTTTTCATCAGATAAATACATCCAAGTCTCACCTAAAATTCCTTCTTCAAGTTGTTTACCAGTAATTACTACCTGAGCTTCATTAAGATCGTCAGCATGTTCTATTCTTAGCTTTACGAGCTCATCAAATAGACCATCATTCTCCTCCATGAATCTGTATATGCTTTTCCTCAATAGGAGTATAACAGTATCTACCGTTTGTCTTATTAAAATATTGAAATCTTTTGAACATTCTGTAGAATCCATCCAGTAAATTTTTACAGGTAGCCTTCTATATTCATCAGATAAGGGTATTAAATTAATGTAGAGAGGTTCTTCAGCGGATACTAGGCTTATCGATAATGCTGGTGAAATTAAGATCGATACTATCATCATTATTAGAATTAATTTCTTCATTATCTCCACCTAATGATTATACTATATAGATAGTAAAGGAGTATATTACATTAGCAAAATAACTCCTAATTATTAATAAGATATTAAGTATTTTTTGTAGATGTTCTAATCACATCAAGATATATACTTTAACCATGAAATTGTTTTAAAATAACCTCCAGATCTTAACGCTAACATCCATCACCTTCTATTCTCAAACGACCTTAACCGCATGTAGAATATTTTTAAATCTTAAATTTAGACCTCCTAACTAGATATTTAGAATGCTTGAGACTCTTAAGAAGGCTTTCTCAGGAGTAATAGAAAAAATAAAGATGGCTGAGCTATCAGAGAAGGAGATAGAAAGATTTATTGAAGAATTTAAGTTACAGCTTATCTCTAGCGATGTAGCAGTAGAAGTAGTAGATAAACTATGTGAGAGATTAAGTGAAGAATTATCTAAATTAAAGTTTAAGAGATTTACGGATCCATCTAGTCAAGTTAAAGAGATTATGTTTAAGATTATTGGAGAAGTATTACCTCTTGAAGGATGGGTTGAGAAGATTCTAGAGATGATAGAAGAGAAGAAGAGAGGTGGAGAACCTTTTGTAATCCTTTTTGTTGGACCAAATGGTGGAGGAAAAACTACTACAGTAGTTAAAGTTGCTAAATTTTTTAAAGATAGAGGGTATAGCTCGATTATAGCTGCATCTGATACCTTTAGAGCTGGAGCGATAGAACAATTAAAAAAGCTAGCAGAATCGATTAAAATTAGAGTTGTTAGTCAGAAGTATGGAGCAGATCCAGCGGCAGTCGCTCTAGATGCTGTGATGAGCGCTCGCTCAGATAAGATACCGCTCGTCTTGATAGATACTGCTGGAAGAACAGAGGTAGATGTAAATCTTCTAGAAGAGATGAAGAAGATTAAGAGAGTTGTTAAGCCCGATCTAGTGATATATGTTGGAGATGCGCTTATGGGTAACGTAGCAGTAGAGCAGGCTAAGAGATTCAATGAGTACGTAGGCATAGATTATGCTATCTTAGCTAAACTCGATGCAGATGCTAGAGGTGGTGCAGCTCTCTCAATAAGCTATACAACAGGTAAGCCTCTCCTATTCGTTGGAATAGGTCAGAGACTTGAAGATATAGCTCCATTCAATAGAGAGTACTTCCAACGACTATTAACCCAGCAATAAATTCTAGATATAGCGAGATTGATTAGGTAATCAGAGAGTTCAAGTGAATTCATAGATAGACCTTCTCGAGATTATGAGAGCATAGAATTAAGTAGAAAAATATTATTAACTTCTAAGAAAGATATTTGATGAAGTTGAATTGAGTAGTCTCCGAAAACTTTTAGATGAATTAGTGAAAAGCCCTCCTGGCCCTTCACCATCATTTACATCTACTCAAATGCTTGACCTACTTCTCTACTTAGGTAAGGAGGCTCCGATAGGGAGGAAGAAGCTAAGCCATAGCCTAGGGATAGGTGAAGGCGTAATTAGAAATATGTTAAATAGATTTGTAAAGGCTGGAATAGTTAAGATAACTGATAAAGGATGTATTCTAACAACTAGGGGGATGAAGATTTACAAGTATATATCTGATATCGTGAGAGAAGTAGGTCCTTTAGATATAGAGATACCTTGGAATTGCTTATACAATTTTACTGTAGTAGTGAAGAAGCGGTCACATCTTATTAAGAAAGGGTTAGAGCAGAGAGATGCAGCGATTAAAGGTGATGCAGAAGCAGCTATAATAATGACTTATGTTGATGGGAAGTTACACATGCCTAGTGTAAGCGTTCTATCAGATGAGAGACCGGAGTTCGCTTTGAAGCTTATCGAGAAAGTCAAACCTGAAGAAGGAGATGTAATTATAATTGTTGGTGCAAGCGATTTAAATAAAGCGAGACACGGTTCTCTAGCTGCTGCTCAAACATTACTATGAGGTAGTATTTTTATGAGAGCGGTAGTATTGAGAGAATTCCATTCACCATTAAAAGTTGAAGAAGTGAAGGATATAACGGAGCTTAGAAAAGATGAAGTGATCTTAAAGATTGAGATGACAGGGATATGCTATAGAGATATCTTAACCGTTGATGGATATTTTCCAAAGACAAGAATCCCAATAATTATAGGGCATGAAATATGTGGTAGAGTGGTTGATGTAGGTGAAGGTGTAGAAGAATTTAAGAAAGGTGAGAGAGTTGCAGGTTTGACCTATATTCCATGCGGTTCATGTAGAGAGTGCACACAAGGTCATGAAAACATCTGTAGGAAGAGACTGTGGTTTGGTGAAGATATAGATGGGTCTTACGCTGAGTATCTTAAAACAAATTACAGAAGCTTAGTAAAAACTTCAGAAGATATTTCACCAGAAGCAGTAGCTATCTCTGCATGTGTAGTGGGAATGCTTATTCATGCATTGAAGGCTAGGGGTGGGCTCACGGAAGGAGAGAAGGTCTTGATTACGGGAGCTAGTGGAGGGGTAGGAGTACATGCTATTCAGTTAGCGAAAGCTTACGGTGCAGAAGTTATAGCAGTTACAGGTAGAGAAGAATATACAGATAGATTGTATGGTCTAGGTGCAGACTATATAATCATCTCGAGAGATGGATTGTTCTCGAATGAGGTAAAGAAGCATACAAGAGAAGTTGGAGTAGATTTAGTCTTAGACTGTGTTGGGTTAACCCTCATAGAGAGCTTAAAATCTGTTAAATGGGGAGGTAGAATAATTCAAGTTGGAAATATTAAACCAGAGCCTATACCTTTAATGACTGGACAGCTGATCTTAAAAGAGATAGTCATATATGGTTCAATATCTTGTACTAAAAAAGAACTAGCTGAAGCTTTAAGATTACTGGAGAAAGGTGTGGTTAAACCTATTGCAACAGTTCTTCCACTAGATAATGTTGAGGAAGGTCATAGAATTGTGAAAGAAAGAAAACATTTTGGGAGAGTATTGCTTAAACCTTGAAATCGCCTCTTTCCAAATACTTTCTCCACTTCTCAGAGTTAAACCTCTCCTCCATGATCTTTATCTCATTTATAAATGCTTCTTCAAGGTCTACATTCATTCTATTAGCAAGCTGTAGGAAGAGAGTAAAAGCTTGTGCGAACTCTCTTCCAACATCACCTTCAGCAACTTCATGTCCAAGACCTGCAACCTTATATCCTTCTCTAGAAAGTATGTGTCTCCCTATCTCTGAGATCTCCTCTATAAGATGTGTAAAGATCTGAGATTCTCTAAAAATATCCCATCTTCTCGAATGTTCGAAATCTAATACAATCCTTTGAGCATCTCTAATCTTCAATATACTTTTCCCTCCAAGAACATAAAATTAAAACAAGCTTTATTATTTTAGCTTGGCTTTGTAGAAGTTAAAAGCTTTTAGGAACTTGTAAAAGATATAGAGAAGGTGTTAGAGTTGTCGAGTTTAGAAGAGCAGCTTAATAGAGCTGTCGCAGAACTTCAACTTCTAGAACAGTTGATAAATGAGACGAGGACTAGGCTGTCTACACTACAAGCACTTGCTGTTGAATATGAAGGAGCCTTAAGCTTTCTAGAAGAATTATCTAAGAATACATCAACTATGAAGATACTCGTGCCCATAGGTGGTGGAAATTATATACATGCAGAAGTCGTAGATGGTCAGAAAGTAGAGGTTAGCGTAGGGGCTGGTGTTATAGTGACTAAGACAATTCAAGAAGGTAAAGAGATGATTGAGAAGAGAAAAGCAAACATAATACAGTTAATCCAATCATATGAACAGAGACTTGAACAATTTCTCAGAAGAGAAAATGAGTTAAGGAGTATAATTGGAGCTCTCTCTGCTCAGATTAGAGAGAAAGAAGCTAGAGGGATACGTGGCTAAGTTCCAAGATACCATGATTCTAAGTATCTCTTCTGCTCTTCAGTCATCTCTTCTAATTCTAAACCCATAGACTTCAGCTTTAAGCGTGCTACTAAGAGGTCGATCTCTCTAGGTACAGGTATTACTTCTCTAGGTAGGTTCTTAAAGTTTTTAACGATATATTCAGCTGAAAGTGCCTGTAGGCTGAAAGACATATCCATAACCGAGCTCGGATGTCCTTCAGCGCAGGCTAAGTTTACAAGCCTCCCATCTCCAAGTAGGTGGAGCCTCCTCCCATCCTCCATAACATAAGTCGTTATATGGTCACTAGTCTTCTCAACCATCTTACTTAACTCTTCTAGGTCTTTCTTACATATCTCTACATCGAAGTGTCCAGCATTAGCTAAGATTACACCATCTTTCATAACTTGGAAGTGTTCTCTTCTGATTACATTAATATTTCCAGTAGCTGTTATGAATATCTCTCCATGTTTTGAAGCTGTAAGCATAGACTCTACTCTAAAACCATCCATGGCCGCTCTTAAAGCATTTATAGGATCTACTTCAACAATAGTTACTCTTGCTCCAAGCCCTCTACATCTACTAGCTATCCCAGACCCTACTCTTCCGAAACCAACTACTACAACATCCTTCCCAGCTATCAGTGTATTGGTTGCTCTAATTACACCATCTATAGCTGACTGCCCAGTACCTATAGGATTATCGAAGAGGCTCTTTGAGAGAGCATCATTCACCGCAATGATAGGGTAGAGTAGCTTACCCTCTCTTGCAAGAGACTTAAGACGATATACTCCAGTAGTAGTCTCCTCACTTCCACCCATGATATTCTTTAAGATCTCTCTACCAGATAATTCTCCAGTAATATTCTTAATGAGTGATATCTCATCTGCTAACGTATTGTAGTATAGCTTATGTATAGATGAGACCAGGTCTGCACCATCATCTATCGTTATGTTAGGCTGGCTACTCAATACATAACCAATACATTCATAGTATTCTCTCTGGCTCATGCCTCTCCACCCAAATACATGGAAGCCCTCATCTACGAGAGCTGCGGCAACATCATCTTGAGTACTCAATGGATTAGATGCACATAGGTAGACCTCTGCCCCAGCTTCACGAAGTGTTCTTACAAGCACTGCAGTCTCTTTAGTAATATGGAGACATGCACCGATCTTTAAGTTCTTCAAAGGTTTTTCAACTGAGAACCTTTCTCTAATAGATGTGAGAATAGGCATCTCCTGCTCAGCCCAGTAGATCTTCTTCCTACCTAGACCGCTAAGACTTAGATCTTTTATCCAATAAGACTTTGTCACCACAGATACCCACTTAAGTATATTGTGGTTTCAGCTACTCATTAACATTATCCATCAAAGTTAAACGGTAACAATATCCAGCTTAAGGTTTAATTTCAGCTTCATCATATAATGTCTAGGTGTAGATTGAGTATTGGTAGAAGCTTGGACAGAACTAGTAAAGACGAAGGAAGGATATAGGAAGTTATTAGATCAAGTCATGGCCAATCTTCCACAAACACTGGGAAAGATAGGTGATCGAGTATTAGTTGTCAATCCTATAATAGTTCATGAGACAAAGAGAACTATCATAACAAACTTTACTCATATTGCCGATACACTAAATAGAGAGCCTTCACATCTCGCTAGATTCATCCTTAAAGAATCTGGGAAAGCTGGAACCTTAGAAGGAGAGAGGCTCTTGATCCAAGGAAAAATTACAAATGAAGAGTTAAGGAGATTCCTAGAACTATATGTTAAAGAATTTGTAAAATGCCCTGTATGCGGTGGGTTGGATACGAAGATAATTGCAGAGAAGAGATTCAGATTCATACTATGTGAGATATGTGGTGCGAAAAGCTCTGTGAGAAAGATATAACATTTAGATGTCTGAGAGAATTTTTAAGATAGATTGAACATTAAAGTAGGAATGTGATCAATATTAATATTATTGTTATGAAATAAATTTATCTAGGAGTGAGGATGAAGAATATCAGGAAGCCTCCTATAGCTATACAAGTAGTAGACTTGATAAATTTAGCTAGACTTGGAATGTCTAGAACAGATGTTCAACCACTCTTCTGGGCTTTCCCCATACGTGATAAGAAGATTATCGGTCACCTCTCATCAATACCATACTGGCGTGGAAATCTACCTATATTCGCCTACACATATCTAGATGAAGAACCAAGAGGATACGTTGCATATACTAGCTTAGGTAAAGAAGAAGCATTTTTCACTACTAGCTCTGATGATACACGATATTTTTATGGTCCAGTAGTAGAGACTGAGGAAGAACCTGAGCTAATAGCTAAAGCGATTAGGAGACGTAGACAGTTAATGGAGAAACCATTAATGATCAAAGCGAAAGATCTCAATTCTCTAATGAGAGTACTTGTAATGGTAAGTGATGCATCTGTCTCACCTCCTCTATGGCATTATGTTAAAGACAATAAGCATATTCTAGGTATCATAGTCCCCTTCTTCGATTATTATGAAGCAAATGCTTTACCAGTCTTCTTCTATATAGAGAGTAAAGAATCTCCAAAATACCCATTCATACGATACCTCTCTTCAAATTCCGTTGAAGAAGTATCTTATACTCAGTACATCTCTGATATGAAGTATTTCTATGGTAAAATAGTTACAGTAGTCTCTATGCCGCTAATTGAGAGTAGTCAGAAGTAACTTTGGTCAAGCCTCTACTGTTTCCAAAGTTCTTTCTTAAGTAAGTCTCTTACAGCTGTTCGCATTAGAGAGCTTCTACTCGGGTAAACCCCCCTGTTTACAAGCTCATCCATCCCTTCTATCAATGCTTCAGGCATCTTAACAGAGATAAGCTTCATAAACTATACCCTCCAATTAAACAGTATTACCTCTACCTACTCATAAAACTTTCCTAGTGCTAGGGGTTATACTGAATTAAAAAATGAGTAAAAATAAGAACATTCAAAATACTGGTCCTCAATTTTTGAGGTTATTCTAAAAGTCTAAATTTACAGAACAGTAGTTGAGCTTAGAGAGAATAAAGAAATAAAGAACATGGCCTATTTTTAAAATTAAGAATACTAAAATAATCTTGAAGTAAGTAGTTGAGAATGATCCTCCGAGGAGAAGAGAAGTCGTCAAAGCTAAGTGCTAAGAATTTTTCATGTAGTCAGAGACATTGAGGTCACCTACTTAAGTACACGAGCATGAATATTGATTAGATAAGTAGGAGAAAAGAATTTGTAAACTTTCACCATCAATAAAGATAGAATGCTTCTCTGCTACCCTCAACAATATACTTCGATCATTCTAAACCTTGTAATAGAGAAGATGGATTGGTTTATTTAAGTTTAATAAACAAAGGCTTATAACATGGCTCGAAAAGTATTTTCTACAGAGTATTGGGTAAAGGGGTGATTTTATGGCAGCACCATCTGCAGGAGGAGTACCTGTAATAGTCTTAAAAGAAGGAACATCTCGATCAAGAGGTAGAGATGCTCAACTATCTAATATAATGGTTGCGAAGGTAATCGCAGAAACTATGAGATCTTCTCTCGGACCGAGAGGCATGGATAAGATGCTTGTAGATAGCTTCGGAGACGTAGTAATAACAAATGATGGTGCAACTATATTGAAAGAGATGGATGTAGAGCATCCTGTAGCAAAGATGCTTGTAGAAGTAGCTAAAGCACAAGATGCTGAAGTGGGAGATGGCACTACGACCTCCGTCGTACTAGCTGGAGAACTACTCTCAAAAGCTGAAGACCTTATTGAGAAGGAAGTTCATCCAAGCTTAATAATAGAAGGTTATAAGAAAGCTGCTGTTAAAGCATTAGAGCTCTACGATAATATAGCAGTTCCAGTATCTCCGACAGATAGAGAGATATTAAAGAAGGTTGCTAAGACAGCGATGATCAGTAAACTTGTAGGTGAAGAAGCAGATTACCTTGCTGAGATAGCTGTAGGAGCAGTCTTGAAAGTTGCAGAACATGTAGAAGGCAAATGGAGAGTAGACTTAGATGATATAAAGATTGAGAAGAAAGAAGGAGGTTCACTAAGAGATACAACGCTTATTGAAGGAATAGTACTAGATAAAGAAGTAGTTCATCCTGGAATGCCTAAGATAGTCCGTAATGCTAAGATAGTTTTACTAGACGCTTCTCTAGAGATCGAGAAGACCGAGTTCGATGCTAAGCTAAACATAGAGAGCCCTGAACAGATGAGGGCTTTCATGAAGCAAGAAGAAGACATGTTGAAGGAGATGGTTGATAAGATTGCAGCTACTGGAGCGAACGTAGTGCTATGCCAGAAAGGCATAGATGATATAGCTCAACACTTCTTAGCTAGGAGAGGAATAATGGCTGTTAGAAGAATAAAGAAATCCGATATGGATAAGTTGGCCAAAGCCACTGGCGGAAGAGTTGTAACGAGGATTGAAGAATTAACAGAGAAAGATCTCGGTAAAGCAAACATAGTAGAAGAGAGGAGGGTTGGAGAAGATAAGATGGTATTTATCGAAGGATGCGAGAACCCGAAATCTATCACAATCTTGATAAGAGGTGGAACAAAGAGGATTGTTGATGAAGCTGAACGCTCCATCAAGGATGCATTAAATGTTGTCAAAGACGTAGTTGTAGAAGGAAAGGTAGTTGCAGGAGGAGGAGCTCCAGAGATCGAGATAGCATTAGGCTTAAGAGACTACGCTAAAACACTTGCAGGAAAGGAACAGCTCGCTGTAGAGAAGTTCGCTGAAGCAATAGAGATAGTTCCAAGCCAGCTTGCCGAGAGCTCAGGTATCGACTCTATCGAGACAATAGTGAACCTGAGGGCAAGACATAAAGAAGGACAGAAATGGGCTGGAGTCAACGTCTTCGCTGGAAAGATTGAAGATATGTGGAAGCTAGATGTTCTAGAGCCTGTGTTGGTGAAGAAGCAGATAATTAAATCAGCGGTAGAAGCAGCTTCGATGATACTGAAGATAGATGATATAATAGCAGCTTCTAAGCTCGAGGAGAAGAAGCCAGGAAAAGAGAAAGAGAAGGAAGAAACTGAGTTTGGAGAAGATTGAAGACGAATATTATAAGAGACCTTTAACTAAATACGAGATCGCTAGGATCGTAGGGGGAAGAGCGCTCCAATTATCTCTCGGCGCCTTTCCATTAGTCAAGGTTGAACCAGGAGATACTCCAATAGACATTGCAAAGAGAGAACTTGAAGCAGGAGTCTTACCAATAATCATACGTAGAAGGAAGCCTGATGGAACATATGTAGATATTCCTGTTAACGAACTGCTTAAACCTAAACCAATTGAGCAGAAGGCTGAATAGCTTTGGATGAACAACTACTATCATGGATTATTTCTTTCATAATACTTTCTTCTTTAACTCTCTTCTTAACGATATATCAAGTATACGGGACACCGATAATCCAACCAACTTTCCTATTTTTTGCTTTCCAATTCCCATCTATCATAACTCTAGGAATAATTCTATACCTTCTCATCGCTAAGAAATACTCAAAAAATTTAAAGTAAAATACCGATCTTTCTCTATTTTTCTTTAAGTTAATATCTAGATGTGGCATGGTAGTACTTGCGTATATTTTCGAACTTTCTAAAAGAGGAAGAGATTAATCTACCTTCTATCTATTAGATCGAGGATGTACAAGAGTGGTCTGAGAGAACTTGAGTTGCATTACTCTCCTCGACCTAAATGGTATTTTAAGAGAGCTGAGAAGATCCTTACCGCAGTAGTAGAATCATACATCAACTTATATGGTGCTAAGAGATTTCTAAGGAACTTAGCTTCACCAGTATTCTTCGATGCTCTTTCAGTAACCTCGTTCTTAGATGAACTAAAAGGAGGAGCTACTACAATTATGGCCACTATACTTAAGAATACTTTGAAACCTGAGATAGGCTTAGCCATCGTTGGAGGTAAACGTGTTGAAGGATACAGAGTTCCTGTTGAACTAGATAAGATTGCAGAAGTCTTCACATTTAGTCAAGAAATCTTAGATTATCTAAAATATGCAAGCCGTATGGTCGCTAAAGTTGATAATGTAGCTATACAAGATGGTTTCCCTCTATACTTCCACATGATGATAATATCAGAAGATGGAGAATGGACAGTGATCCAGCAGGGTATAAGAAGCTTAGAAGGACTTGTAAGAAGATATCACTGGTCATCTACTAAAGTTAAAAGTTTTGTAGAGGAACCTCATACAGGGATAATCTCGACTCAGAGAGAGAAGGTCGTAATAGACATGACGAGTATAAAGAGTAGGGAATCTCGAGAAGTATGTGTAGAATTAGTAACATGTGATTTTAAGAGATTGAGAAAGACATATGAAGCTCATTCTAATGGTGGTCAGATAACTTTAACTAATTTAGAAGATGTAGAAGGAGAAGTTAAGCTAGAGGTTCCTAGGATTAAGTGGGCGATCATACAGTCTCTTTCACAAGTACAACCTAAAAACTTTGAAGAATTACTAGCATGGAGAGGGATCGGGTTACAAACCTTAAGATTCCTAGTAATTGCATCTATTGAGCTCTACAGAGTATATCCGAGTTTTAAAGATCCAGCTGTATCTTTTGAAGAAGCCTATAAGTCTATGGAGAATCTTAATGATAAGTGTATATACGAAGTTATGGATGCTGTGAAAGAATCGTCTTTAGAGACATTCTTGAAAAAAGTCTGCTGTAATAGATTGGATGACCTACTCTCTATGCTTGAAGCTAATAGTTAAGAAATCTAGAATTTTTCTTTTAAGAGATAATCTACGTTATAATAGAATGGTTAGGTTTTGATATGTTCTTAAACTCTAGAAGTTGTTATCTTTCTCTCTTACCTTGAATGAATTCTTCAACCATCTCTCTAGCGACTTCATCTGGGTACTGGATCGGTGGAGACTTCATAAAATATGCTGAAGGACTTATCAATGGACCAGAGACACCTCTATCTAATCCTATCTTAGCACATCTGATCGCATCTATAACCACGCCAGCAGAGTTAGGGCTATCCCACACCTCTAGCTTTGCTTCTATACTTAATGGCGCTCCTCCAAAAGCAGAACCTTCTATCCTAATGTAAGCCCATTTCCTATCTGTTAACCATGGAACATAATCGCTTGGCCCTATGTGGATATTATCACTAGATATCTCATACGGTATTAAGCTCCTAACAGCATCTGTTTTAGATATCTTCTTAGATGTAAGCCTCTCTCTTTCAAGCATGTTTAAGAAATCCGTATTCCCCCCAAAGTTCAATTGATAAGTTCTCTCTATCTTAACTCCTCTATCTAGGAATAGCTTCACTAGGTATCTATGGAGTATTGTTGCTCCAACTTGACTCTTAACATCATCTCCA
Source organism: Aigarchaeota archaeon (assembly GCA_025058515.1). GTDB lineage: Archaea > Thermoproteota > Nitrososphaeria_A > Caldarchaeales > Wolframiiraptoraceae > Geocrenenecus. The sequence continues at coordinate 36,221 of JANXDW010000014.1, read as the reverse complement.
ATAATGGGGACACCTCTCTTTGTAAATATCTCTTGCCACCTAGGTTCTCTAGCTATGAAGACGGGGATACCGTTGACGAAAGAAGCTCTCGCCTCGAGCACCTGCTCTACATACCACTTAGTCGCAGACTCACTTCCTACTGGGAGGAAGTTAACGACAACTTCAGCTCCACTACTCTTTAAGACATCTGCAACATCCACCGTGGGTGAAGGATGTTTCTCTATAACTTGTGATAGATATTTACCAATACTATCATGAGTCATTCCTCGAGAGACTTCAACACCTAGCTTTGGAACTTCCGCAAACTTTAATGTACAGTTTGGAGGAGAGAAGATCGCTTCAGAGAGATCTTTACCAACCTTATTCTTATCTATATCGAATGCAGCTACAAACTCTATATCTCCAACATGATATGGTCCTAATCTTACATGCATTAGACCTGGTACAAAGGCATCCTCATCTGCGTCTCTATAATGATATACTCCTTGAACTAGGGCTGAAGCACAATTGCCTACACCTATTATAGCAACCTTTACTTTCGGCATACTATATCTATGAAGATGGCGGAATATAAGTATTTCATGATCATGAAATAGTATTATTGAAATCGCTCACGAGACTACTCTCTTTTCAGTACGAGATTTTAGATAGAGCTTAAAATCACTTTTAAGAATTTCTTTGCTTTCTCAAGTTCTTTTAAACCTTTATCAGTGATTACGTAGTATCTTCGAGGTGCGCCTTTACTCTTCTCATATATTTCTTTAGATGAGATGAGACCTTCTTTCTCAAGCTTATAAAGTACGACATAACATGTTATCTTACCTGGTTTAAAGTTAAACTTTTTGAAGATCTTATCTCTTATCTCATAACCATATATTGGTTCTTCCTTCAATAAACTCAGTATATACATCCAGAGGTTCTCGACCGTTATCTTTCTAATAAACCTCCTAACTGCTTTGCTCTCTCTATACTTCATAAAGACCATTCTCCTAAAAACTTAATTTCCCTCTCTAAATTTAGCTTAAACTTGTAGTAAAAAAGATTGCTCATGAAGAGGTGTAGATCTAAGTTTATAGATAAAAAATCTCAATCTCTCGATGAAGTTTTTTACCTTGGACTTGTTCTTATAATATCGGTTACATAATATGTTTACTATTAAGAAGTCTATGTTCTTGATGGGCACAGTTGTTTCAATAACCATAATTCATGATAACATAGATTATGTTAGAAGATTGATGGATGAAGCATTTAGTGAATTTAAACGCATAGAGAGTATCATGAGTATATATGATGATAACAGCGAGGTTAGTAGATTAAATAAACAAGGATTTCTAGAATCTGCAAGCAAGGAGTTAATATCTGTCTTAAGAGAAGCTATAAGGATTAGCAAAATAACTAGAGGAGCGTACGATGTATCCATACTTCCACTATTAGAGTATGTTGATAAAAAGAGCGATTATTTAGATGAAGAAGAATTGAGTAGTATTCTCGATTTAGTTGACTATTCATCTATTGAAATACGTGGAGAAAACATAAAATTTCTAAAGAAAGGTATGAAGATAGTTTTGAATAGTATAGCTAAAGGATATGCGGTCGACTTGGTGTCAGAGTATTTAGTAAAACAGAGAGTCAACCATGCGTTGATAAATGCAGGAGGAGATATAAGAGCTATAGGTGGAAGAACAGATAAAGAATCTTGGAGAATAGCGATCAGAAATCCATTTGAGAAAGATAAAAGTATCTCTAGATTAAAGATATTTAATTGTTCTATTGCCTCAAGTGGTGGTTATGAACGAAGGATAGGTAAAGGAATTTTTCCCCATATTTTGAATCCTCGTCTAAAGAAGTTATCGAGTAGCCAAGTAGTTAGTGCAACTATAATTACAAACAAAGCCTTAGTAGCAGATGCTCTAGCTACTGGTTTATGTGCCATGGATCCAGCTGAAGGTATTCAGTTAATTGAAGATTTAGGAGAAGGAGAAGCAATGATAATTACAGATGAAAAAGAGATATTAAAGACTAAGAATTTTCAAGTTTATGAAGATGATTGAATCTCTCCGAGGACTTTCCTAATTGTTTCAACTATCTGTGAAGATGATATAGTTGCACCTGAAACTGCATCTATCTTCCCCTCAGGAGATAGTTTTACTTCCTCGATCATCAACCCTATGAACTGGTTTTCAAATTCAGGCTCAAGTATTTTCTCGTTAAGAACATGTATATCTGGCTTCAATTTCTCTATATCTATCATCTTAATTTTGTAGTTTAGGTCGATTATCCCTGTCACGGTAAGCCTATCAGTAGGAGCATAAACTCTTTCATAGAAACCATATGCTATTAGCATACCACCATCATCGTATATTTCATAATATGCTATCTTCCCATCCTTTATAACAGGGATAAAATCATATGCTTCTGCAAGTAGTTTTTTAAACTTCTCTGCTATCTCTTTCTCAATAGGTGGAGGTGCCTCTACTACTTCGATTAATTTAGAGATTCCATTGACTTCTATTATATGTTGACCTTTATCATTTAAGGTTGCTTTGAAATTTAGTAACCTTGTTTCTCCATCTAATAGAGTAACCTTTCTCTCAGCTACGAATTCTCCATCTATGAATAGTTGAATTGAAAAAGCATCTTCTCTATATCCCGTATTTGTTACTTCAACAAAAATTGTAAATGGCTTACCTGCCATAACTTTTGCTGGCTCCACTATTATTTCTCCAATCTTATATTGAGGTTTTTGTAGCAATTCTGAGAAAAGGTAAGATAACCCTGCTGCAGGGATAATCCACAGAAATAGTTTTAGTGTTCTACGCCTACTTATTGATATAACTTGTTCTTCTTCAAAGGTTTTTGGATGATGTTGTTTAATCCATTCTCTGGATACTTTTCCATGTATGAACATTGCTTTTAGAGCTGTAAGTTGTTCTGGTAAAACTATGTTTAGTATAAAATGTAATAAGACAAATACTGATAAGATGATGAAAGCAATTCTATGTAATAGTCTAAGTAAGTTGTATTCTATAAACATTGATCTCATCCACATCATTATCCCCGTTAAACCTAGCAAAAATAAACATACTAATGCAATCCAGTAGAGAAGCTTCTCCCCAGGTACATGAAAACCGAGAGATGGTTTAGATTTTTTAAAGAATTTATGCTCATAATATGCTATTAGATCTTTCAGGTCTTTCCATGTAAAGATTATGTGAGACTTTTGCTTTCTTAAGCCAAAGCTGAGAACATGGAGTGTGAAAGCCGATCCTATTAAACCTGTAACAATATATCGATGTAGTATCCGTCGTATTCCTTCTCCACCAATAAAATCTGTTATCCATCTAAACTGTCCTCCTAGATCAAAGCCGAAAATTATAAGATTTAGTTGAGGAAGACCTGAGACTATAGCTATCAACACACCTAGTAGATTCATGAAATGTGAAATTCTATCAAGTATGCTCCATCTAGTGATAATATCGTTAGCAGACATCAAAGACATAGTAAAAAGGTTTAAAATATAAGTCTTATCATCTTTAAGTATAAAGGATTTTTACAGCCTAACACTATAAAATATAGAAAATATCTACTTGATTTACATAAATCTTAAATTGAATGTATTGGATGATATAAATCATGGTAAAAAATGATAGTAAGGTTAGTAGAAGGAGTGTCGTTGCATCTATCTCTTCTGGTGTAATTGGTTTAATTATAGGGGGAATACTTGGAAGTCAAGCTTTCCCAAGAGAGATTAAAACAACCGAGACAAAGACTGAAACAACGACTATAGTTAAATCTACTACTCTAACTCAAGTATCTACAGTTACAACAACTGTACCAGTTGAGCCAACCTTCCTAACCCCTCCACCACCTATTCCAGAAGAACAGATAACACAAACCTTAGAGTACGATCTAGTAATAGTTGGTGCTGGTACATCAGGATTAGCAGCAGCTGTTGCAGCTGCTGAAGAAGGAGTAAGCGTAGTTTTGATTGAACGGGAAGCTACTTTCTCTGCACGTGGAGGTGACAATACAGCTTTAAACAGTAAGATACATAAACGGCTAGGTATCTATATTGATCCTGAAGAAGTTATTAAAAAATTAATGGAGATCTCTGGTTATAGAGCTGATGAGAGGATAATCAGATTATGGGCTTACAATTCTGGTAAGGTAATGGATTGGCTGATAGATATGTGTGAAAAAGAAGGAGTGAAAGCTTGGCTCATCATCCCAGATAGAACCGATAAATATACTTTCGTGATTGATAAATGGCCTCCTAGCCAAGCTCCACCTGGGTGGGATTATAGAAAACAAACATACATAGAATATCCAACATGTCATAGATTTGGAGATACTCCAACTGCGAATCAAGGTCTCTTACTCTCTATTTTAGAGAAGAGAGCGTTAAGTCTTGGGGTAGACATAAGATATGAGACAAAAGCAGTAAGACTTGAAAGACCTGATAACGGTAGAGTTAAAGCTGTAATAGCTCAAACAAAAGATGGAAAATATGTAAGATTCAAAGCTAGAAGAAGTATAATACTTTCAACTGGAGATTATGGTGGCAATAGAGCGATGGTTGAATACTTTCTACCAGAAGAATTTGCTAAGCTCCCAGATTTAAGGAACATTTTTGGAATGCCTACACCTACAGGTGACGGTCATCTAATGGCTTATTGGATAGGTGCACAAATTGAGCCTAGACCTCATTGTGCAATGGTTCATGCATGGCATGGAATGGGGACAGCACCATTCCTAATGATAAATAAGTATGGTAAAAGGTTTGCTAACGAAGACCTCATCTCAAATGTTCTAGCATTCCCAATACAATGTATGAGAATTGGAGGGATATGGGTCTTATTTGACTCTAACTGGCCGAAATATACATACAATCTAGGTCCAGGATTCTTTAGAATCTGGAAAGCAGATGAAGTAACATTAAAAGAGTTTCAGCAGAAGATAGAAAATGGACAGATAATTGAAGCCAATACTATTGAAGAACTTGCTGAGAAGATGAAAAAAGTTACGCCAGAATTAGATATTGAAGTATTCAAGAAGACTGTTGAAAGATATAATGAATTGTGTAAGAAAGGTGTTGATGAAGATTTTGGTAAGAGATCTGATTATTTATTCCCAGTTGATACGAAGCCTTTCTATGCAAATTGGAATCCTCCACAAGCAGCATTTTTAGTCACCATGGGTGGGCTGATCGTAAATGAAAACTTACAACCCGTAGATAAAGATGGAAAAATAATACCCGGCCTATACGTTACTGGAAACCTCGTTGGGAGAAGATTCGGACTTGATTATCCACTTGTATGTCCAGGGCTAAGCCATAGCATGGCATGGACTACAGGATACATAGCAGGGAAAAACGCTGCAAAAGAGAAACTAGTGGTAACATAAACTTTCCCACATACATTTTTAAATACGTAATCGTCTAGATCAGTTTAAAATTTTTCATAAACATTCTCAACACCACTAATGTTAGAGAAGCAACTCAATTTTTCTAAAATGTTATTAGAGATCATCTAAAAAATTCAATTCTATTAACTATCAATAAGATGACCATATAGTGGAAGTTATTTTGTATTCTATCAACAAATATTATATAGATAATGTCTTTATTTTCAAAGTTGTATTAATTCTAAGGGGCCCGTATGGAATCAACCTTATTAGAAAGAAATCTTATCTTTAACATGTATTTACATTATTTACCTTTGAGATAAGAACATTATATATCACAAATCTTAAATTAAACATGAAACAATAAAAATACATGAGCGGAGAAGCTTCTGAGAAGAAAGCTAGTGTTTCTCGTAGAGTTTTCTTGTCTGCAACTGCTGCAGGTGTCGCAGGACTAGTTGTTGGTGGAATAATTGGAAGTCAAGCATTTCCAAGAGAGATAAAAATTACTGAGACAAAGACTGAGACAACAACTTTAACTAAGCCAACAACTATAACTCAAATATCAACTACTACAACAACGGTTACAGCTGAGCCTGGGATACTCACTCCTCCACCGCCAATACCAGATGAAAAGATAGCTGAAACAATTACTGCTGATGTTGTAATCGTAGGTGCTGGACTAGCTGGATTGATGGCTGCATATTCAGCAGCTGAGGAGAAGGCTGTAACAGTCGTTATAGAGAAGTATAAAGGTCCTAATGTTAGAGGAGCACACATTAATCCTGGACCAGCTGGCAAGCTCTTTAAAGAAGCAGGGATCACTGTAGATTACGAGAAGGCTGTCCGAGAACAGGTTGATATAATATCAGGGAATAAGGTTGATGAATCTCTTGTTAGATTATGGTTGGCTAATTCTTCAAAAATTGCAGATTTTATTGCTGACCTTGCACGGGCTAATGGGATCCCAGCTCAAGTACTTAAACCAAAGACATATCTTGAAGATGCATGGAAAGATTGGCCTAGACCAACATACAAATTTAGTGATGAAACAGATTTTGATGGTGTAGCTCAGCTTGCACCACTACTGGAGAAGATAGCTAAAGATAAAGGAGCTAAATTCTATTACAATACAACAGCTGTTCAACTTATCCGAGTGAAAGCTGGTAGAGTTACAGGAGTTATCGCACAAGATGTCAACGGTAGATACATAAAGTTCAATGCGAATAAAGCAGTAATCCTCTGTACAGGTGATTATTCATCAAACAAAGATCTCTTAAAACTTTGGGCTCCACCTGAAGTTGCAAGACTAGTTGATATGCCTAATAGAGTGATCTACCCAATGATCACTCCAACAAATACTGGGGATGGACAGTTAATGGGATTGTGGATAGGTGCTGCATTAGATGAACCACCGCACTGCCCACTATGCTACATAATGACTGGAGGTGATTTAGGATTCGCTATAAGTTCTCTAGCAGGCTTCGGTCCTGGCAAAGGATACATGCTGATATGCAATCCATTCTTATTCGTAAACATCTTAGGAGAGCGTTTCACAAATGAAGCTCTACCCTGGATGTGGGCTATTAATCGAGTTCTACAACAACCTAAAGCTATGTACTGGGCTGTACTAGATTCTACTTGGGAAGAACAAGTTACTAAACATGGAGGCGGCTATCGAAGAATAACCGACCCAGCTCTTGGTAGAGAGTTTCTCGAAGGCTCATTACAGAATAAAGCAGCGGTAACAGCTAATACAATAGAAGAACTTGCGAGAAAGATGGAGGTACCTGTAGAGACCTTCAAGAAAACGGTTGAGAGGTACAATGAGTTATGTAAGAAAGGTGTTGATGAAGATTATGGTAAACCATCTAGATACATGGTGCCCGTTGAAAAACCACCATTCTACGCTATTCAAGCTATTGCAGTACTATTGAACATGGTCGGCGGAGGATTAAAAGTAAATAATAAACTACAAGTACTAGATAAAGAAGGCAAGCCTATCCCAGGACTATATGCTGCGGGAAATGCTGCTGGAAGTTTCTATGCACAGTACTATTCCCTTGTTGTAATCCCAGGTCTCAGCCATAGTAGAGCTGTAACCTTCGGATACCTCGCAGGGAAGAATGCAGTACGTGGCTAAAACGATTAAAAAAGTAAGTTATCTATTTTTTCAACTCTTCATATCACTTTCTTTTATTTATTGAAAGAAGGTCTACACTAACCAAGTATCGGATTAGAAGTTGATTGAGATCTCTTGAGAGATTATTTAATAATAGTAAAATTTAAGATTTAGAGTACAGAGATAGTGGAGACTTTATGAAGAAGTATAAAGCCTTGATCCTAGATCTTGATGGCTGCGTATATGTAGGAAGACGGTTGATAAATGGATCTAGAGAAGCTCTAAATCTTTTTAGAAGAAGAGGGTTAAAAATATTGTTCCTCACGAATAATTCTACATTAACTTCTGAAGACTATGCTCTAAAACTTAAACAGATGGGTATAGATTCTTCTCCAGAAGAGATCTTAACATCTGGTGAAGCTACCTCGCTATACATACTTAAGATCTCTGGACCTAGCAAGATCTTACCGATAACTGAGAAAGGCTTCATAGAGTACTGTAGAAGAGTAGATCACAAAATCTTGAGTATCGAAGAGTGGAAAGAAGCGCAGTACGTAGTAGTTGGATTAGATAGAGATTTCAATTATTCAAAGTTGAAATATGCTGCAAGAGCGATAATGAATGGAGCCAGTTTTCTTGCAACGAATACAGATTCAACAATTCCTTCAGAAGATGGGTTAGACCCTGGAGCTGGATCGATAGTTTTAGCTTTAAGAACGGTTGTAAAAGTAGATCCAATAGTTATCGGTAAACCTTCTAGAATAATTATGGATCTAGCGTTAGAGAGATTAAAGACTAAAACTAGTGAGATGCTCGTAGTAGGTGATAGGGTCGAGACAGATATAGTTGCTGGGAAGAATATTGGTGCTGATACAGCTCTAGTCTTGTCGGGGGCAACTAGAAGAGAAGACTTAGAGAGAATTCCTCCTCAAGAGAAACCAGACTACATTGTAGAAAATCTAATGAAGCTTTACGATCAGCTCTATGAGAAAGGATTGATCTAAACGGAGGATCTTGATCAAATAATTAAAAGTTCAAGATTTCATCCCGATTATATGATCTAGAGATATAGTATACGATTCTTTTATTGTTCTTAAAACTATTCTCGTATCGGTAGCTATCACCCCATCCATAGAACCGATCTTATCAAGTAGTTTAGCTAAAGCTTCTCTATTAGATACTTTCAATTTAAGCAAGCAATAGTAGTCTCCAGTTACATCGTAGATCTCAGAGATCTCAGACATCTGTGAAAGCTCTCTCAAAACATTTTCATACTTACTAGGTTGTGCTTTTACAGCAATAATAGCCGATAAATTGAGCCCAAGCTTCTCTGAATCTAATATTGCTTGGATCTTTTTTATCACCCCTTGCTTGATCAGCTTCTGGATTCTAGTATACACTGCGGCCTCACTTAATCCTAGCTTCTTAGCTATCTCCGAATACGATGCTCTACCATTCTCTTGAAGAATCTTTAGTATCTCTAAATCTTTCTCATCGTATGTCGGCTTCATCTAATATAATTTATAAGTACAGGGGAATATATGTTTACTCAATCCCACTATTAATAACCAACATGCTTTCACGTATTATACTGCTTTCAGGGATGAAACACGGTTTAGAAGGTCATCAAAAGATAAGAATTTATAAATGCATTTTTAAATTTTCTATTTAGCGTGTTTGGATAATGTGTAGAGTTGGAGTAGTTTATGGAGAAGAAGCTCTCCTATACTCTTTTCCAGAGCCTCACCCATTTAGATCAGATAGAGTGAAGAGATTCTATGATGAAGTTTTACCTGAATTGTTAAAGATTTACCCTAATGATCTGGTAACAGTTAAGCTAGAGCTAGCTAGTTTAGAAGAACTTCTCTTATACCATGATCCTGAGTATGTTGATTTTGTAAAGAAGAAGTCTGAGTTAGGTTACGGCTACCTAGACTATGGAGATACTCCTGCATTTAAAGGATGCTTTGAAGCATCATCGTATATAGTTGGGTCGACGCTAAAGCTAGTTAAGATGATGATGAAAGGTGAAGTGGACCACGGGTTTAACCCTGTAGGAGGATTACATCACGCACGTAGAGATCGAGCTGCAGGATTCTGTATCTTCAACGATGCTTCAGTCGCTATAAAATATCTACTTGAAGTAGTAAAGCTCAAGCAAGTCTTATACATCGATATTGATGCACACCATGGAGACGGAGTATTCTACGATTACTACTTCGATAAAAAACTGATAATGGTCGATATACATCAAGATGGTAGAACACTTTATCCCGGGACAGGATTTACATATGAGAGAGGTGGAGGTGAAGCAGAAGGAACAAAACTTAATATCCCATTAATGCCGGGGGCAGGAGATGAAGAATTCATAGAAGCTTGGAATACTGTTGAAGAATTCATAGATAGATTTAATCCAGAGTTCATAATACTTCAAGCAGGAGCAGATGGTTTATCAGGAGATCCTTTGACTGGACTAATGTATAGTGAGAGAGTACATGAACACGCTACTTCTAGATTACATAAGATTGCTGAAGAGAGATGTAACGGTAGGCTCATAGCTTTAGGTGGAGGAGGATATAATAGAGAGAATATTCTTAAAGCTTGGAGGAAGGTTCTAATCAATCTTCTAAATCTCTAAGATTAATCAAACTAAGATAATGAACCTTAGTAGAATACTGAACGATCTCTCTCAAAATTTAGTTACTCTACCTTGATCTTAAATCCTTTAATCTTCTTTTTAGCGTTTATCTCTAAAACCCCTTCTTTATATCTTGCCTTAACAGATTCCGGCTCGATCTCTACTGGTAGCCTGATATGTAATAGATATCTTCCTTCTCTCATTCTTCTAGCTGGTGAGCGACATGGTGCCTCAATCTTCAAGTAATCTTCACTAACCGTTAAATCTATCTCATCTCTACTTGTTCCAGGTAGATCTGCTGTTATTATGAGCTCATCTCCAGATTCATATATATTGTAAAGAGGAGTTATACATCCTCTCATAGATTCTAGACCTTTAATCTTCATATAGAAGTCTTCTTCAATATTCCTCAATTCTTGTTCAAGTCTCTTGAACTCGTCTAGCATGAGCTTCCAGAGAGATCTTCTATAAGCCATCTCTCTCTACCTCCTATAAGTATACTGCAGGTAGCTCTAGCTCACGAGATTTCTGAACATCTTGCATAGCTTGACTCGTCCTCCTCATCAAGTCTCTAAGCCTAAGCTTTAACTCTTCAGCACTTTCAAGTAAAGGTTTAATATCAATATCTATTGATAATAATTTTGATAGATATCTCAATACTTCTGCTGCTGAACCTGGGTCTGGATAATTAAAATGTGCTTGAGATAGTATAAGTAAGGCATTAAAGTCTTTCCTAATACTCTCTCTTAAGATCATTCCCTTTACCCCTGCAATAAATCCATCAGTAAAAGCTGTTACTCCCTCTATCTTTAATGCATCTTCTGAAATCTTCTTATTGCTTCCGAGAACGAATACTCTAGGTGTATCTATATCTAGACGAGCTGGCTCAGGCATCCCCGTTAAACTGATGATCATTTTAGCATTCTTTGACATGGCCCAATCTACTATCTTCTGGCTTAAGGGTCTGATAAGAGGTAAAGGTATAGGTATCTCTGAGATCACTACGATTAGATTATTCTTTCTATACAACCTTATCAGATCAAGGACTTTACCATTTCTAATAGATATTATTGGAGGTAAAATATCGGATTCTATATATCCTACTTCCTTCATCTGGAGTCTATCGGCTAGAAATGATGCAGCGATAGTTCCTACGAGACCAACATCTGGAAAACCTTCTACTACTATGAACCCCTCTCCCTCAGTTGGCTCAACTTCAACGATCTCTACAACACCTTCTAACTCCTCCATCATACTAAATATTCAGAGGTATATAGTATAAAATAAACTTAAACATTCTAAATTATTCTAGTTAAAGGTCTTTAAAAGCTTGGGTAGGAGAAGAAGCTAGTTTTACATATGCTAGCATTGATGCTAATCAGCTTCTGCCTAGGGAAGGCGTGGATACGGACGTTAAAATTGGAGTTGGGGTTGTACGGTTATTCTGGTGGAGGGGGTATAAACCCTTCTCTCATGATTAAGTGGATCATCTCTCTTGCTCTTCTAATAGTTGTATAAGCTAACTCATAGAGTTCATTTCTACTCATCTTAACTCTAGCTATCCCTTGTTCTATTGCCTTCATACCTACTGCTACAGCTTCTCTCGGATAGACCTCCCAATCCTCCATCGTAGGTATAATATATTCTTCAGATAGACCTTTCTCTTCAGCTACCTTTGCAAGCTCAGTAGCAGCGGCTAGACACATCTCATCTGTAATTGTCTTTGCTCTTACATCTAATGCACCTCTAAATATTCCAGGGAAACCGAGAGAGTTATTAACTTGGTTTGGGAAGTCTGATCTACCTGTTGCAACTATCCTTGCACCTGCTTCTTTCGCTTCCCAAGGCCATATCTCTGGAATAGGGTTAGCGCATGCAAATACTATACTATCATCTGCCATATCTTTAACCCATTCTTTCTTGATAACTCCCGGTCCAGGTTGAGACATCCCTATAACTACATCCGCTCCTTTCAATGATTCAGGAATACCTCCAACAACTCTCTCGCGATTTGTTTTTATGGCCATCTCATACTTCCATGGATCACTAAATTGGAGTTTATCTACATCTTCTCTCTCTGAATAGAGGATCCCTTTACTATCAACCATCCTTATCTTTCCAGGGTCTACTCCAGCTGCGATAATCAATCTTGCGATAGCTATATTAGCAGCGCCTGCACCGATCATAGCTACTATAACCTCATTAATCTTCTTACCAACAACTTTCAAAGCATTTATAAGAGCTGCTGCAGTAACTGTGGCCGTCCCCTGCTGGTCATCATGCCAAACAGGAATATTCATCTCTTTTCTTAATTTCTCTAAGATATAGAAACACTTAGGTTTCTCAATATCTTCTAAATTTATTCCTCCGAAGCTTGGTTCTAGAGCTTTTACCACTTTAATTATCTCATCCGCATCTCTAACGTTTAGAACTATTGGGACTGCATCAACACCTCCAAGATACTTGAATAAGAGAGCCTTGCCTTCCATAACTGGGAGACCTGCTTCAGGTCCAATATCTCCTAACCCTAATACTCTTGTTCCATCACTTATAACAGCGATCATATTACCTCTATTAGTATGCTCGAAGACTAGTTCCTTATTGTTCTTGATAGCTTTACATGGTTCTGCAACACCTGGAGTATACCATATAGCAAAATCATCATAACTTCTAACAGGAGCTTTAAGTGTAACTTGAATCTTACCTTTATAGAATGGATGATACTTCATAGCGAGTTGAGCAGGGAGTTGAGCCTTCTTTAATAATTCTTCTTTAGCCAAAACTTAAACCTCCGAAATACATTCTCATTAAGAAGAGGTTTAAGTAATTTTTAAAGATTTTTACTAAGTAACTACGTCAAGAAACATATCTATTCAAGGAAAGAGATAAAAGTAAAGATTATGTGAGACAGTAGGATAGGTGTGGATGAGCTCTAGGATTCCCGGATTCTATAGGCTAACAGTAGAAGAGAGGTTGAAGATTATCTCAGAACTTGTAAATCTTAGTAGTGAAGAAGTAGAGTTACTAAAGAAGTATGGAGCTCTCGATGTAGATACCGCAAATAGGATGATAGAGAACGTAATCTCAACATATCAATTACCCTTAGGTATAGCTGTCAACTTCATGATAAATAATAGAGATTACCTAATTCCTATGGTTATCGAAGAACCATCTGTTGTAGCTGCAGCATCTAATGCAGCAAAAATGACGAGAGAAGGAGGAGGCGTTTATACTATGAGCACTGGACCTGTAATGATAGGTCAAATACAGTTGGTTAAAGTTCCTCAACCTAGTATTGCAAGAAATGAGATACTGAAAAGGAAAGATGAAATTATGGAGTTAGCGAATCAGTGTGATCCAGTTCTATTGAAGCTTGGAGGAGGAGTGAAAGATCTTGAAGTTAGGATCCTTGATACAGTTGTAGGAACGATGTTGATAGTCCATTTAATAGTTGATGTAAGAGATGCTATGGGCGCTAACGCTGTAAACACTATGGCCGAAACAGTTGCACCACGTCTAGCATCTATATCAGGAGGAACTTTTAGATTAAGGATACTATCTAATCTCGCTGATAAAAGACTTGTAAGAGCTTGGACGAAGATACCTGTAGAAGCTGTTGGAGGTAAAGATGTTGCAGAAGGTATTATGGAGGCTTGGGCTTTTGCAGATGCTGACCCGTATAGAGCTGCAACACATAATAAAGGGATAATGAATGGTGTAGATGCAGTCGTAGTAGCTACTGGAAATGATTGGAGAGCTGTAGAAGCAGGAGCACATGCCTACGCTGCACGTGATGGAAGGTATAGACCTTTAAGTAGATGGGAGACGGATGGAAGTTATCTCTACGGAGTCTTAGAGATGCCGATAGCTGTAGGAATAGTTGGAGGAGCTACAAAGACCCATCCGCTAGCTAGAATCTCATTAAAGATCCTAGGTGTTAAGACAGCTCAAGAACTAGCAGAAGTAATTGGAGCAGTCGGGCTTGTACAAAACTTAGCTGCACTCCGGGCACTAGCAGCAGAAGGCATACAAGCAGGGCATATGTCACTTCATGCAAAGAATATTGCAGTAATGGCTGGAGCTGTAGGAGCAGAGATAGACCTCGTAGCAGAAGAGATGATTAGAGAAAAGACAGTTAGGTTAGATAAAGCTCAAGAGATTTTGAATAGATTGAGAAGTTTTAAGAAAGATTAATTTCACCCAAATTACCGATAATTTATCTCTCTAAGCGAGAATTACTACATCATATCTAGCTTAACAATAAATTGAGATGGATATCCTACAAGGTTTTCAATACATATTGCCATGAGTAGCTCCCAGAAAGATTTATTCTATAATTCTCCGAAAATCTATTGAGGTGTTTTTATTGAGTTACTTGAAAGGTAGAAGGTTTGAGTGGCAAGTTAAGAATCTACTAGAGAAGAAGAGCTGGCTCGTTGTAAGAGCAGCTAGAAGTAAACCTGTAGACTTGGTTGCTTTAAAGAATGGGTTGATATTGTTAATAGAATGTAAATATAGTTCTAAACTTATAGAAAGAGATAAGTCTAGATTGATAAAGTTAGCTGATATTGCAGGAGCCTTACCGATAATTGCCTTAAGAAAGAAGTATTGGCGTAAGATTCAATTAATAAATTTGAAGACAGGGGCTCAGCTAGACATATAGGAAACCTTCCTATCTACATTGCTCAGCAACCAATAAACGATATATAATCTTGTTAAGATCATCTATTTGGAGGATTATCTGATTGAGGTTGAGTTTAGAGAAGAGAGCTATTAGAGTTATGGGTATAGCTGAGAGTTTTAAGAAAGGATATTCTCAAGATGCATTACTTGCTGGAGTTGTAATGAGGAGCGATTTCATAGTTGATGGAGTAGTTCTAGGTAGATGTAAGGTAGGTGGAATGGATGCAACTGATTCTATCCTAGAGATGTATCGTAGACTTGAGAGAAGTGATATATCTGCATTGATCTTGAATGGATGTATTATAAGTTGGTTCAATGTAATAGACTTAAATAAAATATACCGAGAATTAAATCTACCATTAATCTGCTTAACATACTACCCATCATCTGGTATAAGAGACTATTTCGCTAAATATTTTCATGAAGATTGGCATGAGAGAATAAGAGTATATGAAGAGAACGGTCCACGTATCGAGGCAATTAATAAGAATGGGTTTAAGATCTATTTGAGAGTAGTCGGGATAGATGTAGAAACAGCTATCCACCTCGTAAACAAGTATACATTATTTGGGAAAGTACCTGAACCACTTAGATTAGCGAGATTAATTGCTCATGCAATATTCGAACATAGATATACCAGTAACAAGTTATCGCTTTAAATCAATCTCATCGGAGACCACGGAATAGGGAGCAATTATTGAGATCGGTTCCCCGCCCTCTATACTGAATCTCTCTTTAACTTCCGCATACTCTCCTATAATCATATTTCTAATAATAGAGTTTGATCTTATTCTACATCCTTCAAGTAAGATAGAGTTCTCTATTCTAGAGTTTGAACCGATCTCGACGTTCTCCATAATGAATGCATTTGGTCCAACGATTGAATCTCTACCGATTGTAACATCTTTAAGTATCATTGATGGAGGTATTATCTTGATGGAGCTATCTATCTCAGAATAGCATACAATCTTCTCACCAAATTCTTCTATAAATTTTCTGATATTTGCTTTTAGGTAATCTATCGGGTTGCCAATATCTATCCACCAGTCTATGTTACTGTATGAATGGACAAGGATTTTGTAATTTCTTGAAGCCATAATGTTTAAGACCTCTGTCAATTCGTATTCACCTCTTTGAGAAGGTTTTACCTCGTATGCAACCTGAATACTCTTCCTTGGAAGAATATACAATCCAGAGTTCACAATACCTGGTCCACTTCTTGATTTCTCCTCGATCTTCTCCAATCTACTATTACTGAAGATTATTCTACCAAATCTAGATGTATCTTCTACATAGACTCCCTCGATTACCCCGTCACATTCATTTCTATTAAAGAAACTTAGAAGTTCTCTTACCACCTTCTCGTTTAAAGTTATATCTCCATAAGATATTAGGAAGTATTCTTCATCTTTCAAGAAATCTTCACATACATGAAGAGCGTGACCAGTTCCCCTAGGCTCTTCTTGATATATCCACTCGATCTTGATGTCTAAACCATAGCTTGAAACCTCTCTAATAACTATATCATGCATATATGAGATAACAATACCCACTTCATCAATATCATTAACTAGTAAAGATTCAAGTACTCTTCTCAACATCGGTTTACCTGCTACGGGTAGTAAGTGTTTAGGTCTAGTAGATGTTAGAGGTCTAAGCCTCTTACCAAGCCCTGCAGCGAAGACTACAGCTTTCATTAATAGATCATCTTCTAGTATAGAATTTAAGTCTATAAATTATTGTTTAGCGTAGATAGACTGAGGTAGAATGACTCTTTACCTACTTGGATTAGGCTTAGGATCGCTTGAATACCTTACTCTTGGAGTGGTTAAAGAGATCGAGAACTGCGATGAAGTATATCTAGATAGTTATACTGGATTTATCTCTAAAGAGTTGAGAGAATGGTTGGAGAAGAAAATTGGTGGAAAACTCGTGATGGCGAGTAGAAGAGATCTTGAAGATAATTTATTGGAGATAATTAATAAAGCTAAAGATAGGAATGTCGGAGTACTTGTACAAGGAGATCCATTAATTGCTACAACACATATCTCTCTAGTTATTGAAGCTGTTAAGAGAGGTGTATCCTACAAGATAATACATGGCGTCTCAGCATACTCAGCTGCTCCAAGTATTGCTGGTCTCCAAGTATATAGATTTGGAAAGACTACGACTTTAGCTACTGAAGGCGATTCTAAAGAGACTTATAGAGTAATCCAAGAAAATCTAGAGAGAGGTCTACATACCTTAGTCCTACTAGATACATTTGGAGGAGGTCTAACAATTGATAGAGCTTTAAAGAAACTACTTGATGTAGAAGAATCTCTCGGCAGAGGGATTGTACGAGAGGATACACTGGTAGTAGCATTGGCAGGTATTGGGACAGATAGAGAATTTATTAAAGCAGGAGTTGTAAAAGAGTTGATAGAATTAGATTATCCTCCACCACCACATATGATGATCATTGTAGGAGAACTACATTTCATGGAGGCTGAAGCATTAATTAGATTACACAATATTAGAGAAGAATTAGTAAAGAAGCATAAACCTCCTAGATATGAAAAAGATAGAACCTTCAAGTATATAGTAAAGACTAGGAGTGTATTAGAGAGTTTAGAGATAAAGGATAGTGATAAGAACGTTGAGAGAGTGATCGAGTTGGCCAATAGCTATCTAGAAGATGCAACTATTTACTGGTCATCAGGCGAATTATATAATGCTTTAGCATCTATAGCTTATGCAGAAGGATTATTAGATAGTTTACGAATTATTGGAAAGGTACATTTTGAATGGCCTTAAGATTTGATTAATATATGGTGATGAAATAAAGATGGGGAAGAAGAAAGTAGTACTTACTTCAGGAGCGTTCGATATCATTCATCCAGGTCATATTAAGATGCTCTGGGAAGCTAAGAAGATAGGTGGAAAAAACTCGAAGCTAGTGGTCGTACTCGCTACAGATGAAACTATCAAGAAGAGAAAGAATAGAGAATCTTTATTCAACGAGAAATCTAGAAGATTTATAATGTCTAATCTTAAACCAGTAGATGAGGTCATCGTAGGTTATAAGAAGTTTTCATTTGAAAAAGTATTAAAAAAGGTTAAACCAGATATCATCGTCTTCGGATACGATCAAGAAGACTTAATGAAGGAATTTAAAAAATTCCTAGAGAAGAAGAAGATGAAGATAAAGATCTATAGAGCTAGACACTACAAGATTGGAAATATAAACAGTACTACAGATATCATAAATAAGGTAAAGAAGATGTTAGGAAGATATGATCTTACTTAACCTCAGCAGCCAATACCTTATCATTATGAGAAGATGTTTTTAAGATTACTTTTACAAAGACTTTATCACCATCTCTAAGATTATACTTCCCTCGAAGATAAACTGGAGCAATAACCTCAACGACATCTTTTCCATAATGAGTTCTCTCAGCAAAGATTATTGCTGCTTCCTGTTCTCCATTGAATAATGCCTTGATGCATCTTGCACTACCATATGTTCTCTGACCATTACTGAATCCATTTATAATTATGTCTGCATTTTTCTCAAGGAGCATACGGTTTTCTATAGAGTCTTTAGATAGTAGCTGTATATTCAGAGTTCCAAGATAAGGTGTGAAGCCTACCCGTTCTTTGATCTGCTCAAAATATTGTGGGAGACTGATGTAATAGAAGCCTTCACCTAATCCTGAAAACACTCTTCCCTCTAAAATAATCTCCATAGGCTTCTCAAGTATATTCTTCAATACTATATATAGATTTCTAAGTTCATCAAGCCCCTTATCTGTTAATCTTATTAAAGTAGTCTTTCCTACTACTACCTTCTCAATATACCCATTCTGCTCTAACTGTATAAGTATTCTGGACACTGATTGTTGAGAAGTTCCAAGATGATGAGCAATAGCTGAAGTAGAGATACTTAAACTTCTTGCATAGGTTCCACTTTGAGCTAGAAATATCAACAATTTCTCTTTTAAGCTCAACAAATTCATGACACTGTTATAATCTTCAAGGTTATTAATAAACATTCCTCAAATACTCGATAATGTACAAAATTGATTGTAAAATTTATAAGAAGTAACAATAAGATTATAAGCTATAGTTGAACTGTGGAACTGAAAGAGAAAAAGCTTGAATTGAATTAAACTATGTTAAAGTTGTATTGTTTCTGCTAATTTTACACCATTATTTGTAATGAGTAAGAAGTCTATCCCATTCCCACTTGCTGCATCTCTCGATATAGATGCTTTTATAGCTTTGATCGCAAGGTCTTTAAGTGCATCTTCTGATAAGTCAGGTTTATAGGAGAGCTCAATAACTCCTATCGCTATCTCCGCTCCTGACCCGACTACTGCATAATCATCTTCAAGTATCGAGCCGAGAGGATCGAGTACTAATATGTGACCTCCAGTCTCATCGAATCCTCCAACTATAGTCTCAGCAAGATATGGGAAAAACCTACTACTGAATAAGTAGTTTGATAAAATTTTCGCCACAGTCCTTACTTCAGGCTCCTTCTGATATGTAAATCTATACAAGTTTATCTCAGCTTGCGCACTACGTACTAGATTCTGCATATCTCCAACGAAGCCTGCACATGCTACACCTATCTTTGGAGTAACTTGGAATACTTTTCTAACAGTCTTACTTACGACAAAGTATCCATACGTAAGTCTCTTCTCAGATGCGAGAACTATTGCATCCTTACTCTTTAACCCGACCGTAGTAGCTCCTGGATAAGGATATTGGAAAGCCATAAAACCACCCTACTCTACACTTCACTATTCATTCCAACTCTTAAATATTTTTAATTAATCTGATCCTAAGTTTATCCCCTGGTTTTAGACCAAGTCTCTGTGAAGCGTTTCCCTTATTGATAGAGACCTCTATATAACCCGATCCCCCAACTGTTGTAAGGAAAGAGCCCTCATCTACTTTACTATAATATTGGACGAGAGGACATCTTACAACCTCGTTGAGAATATGTAGTTCAAGAATATCTCCAAAGCTTATCTCAAACTCACCGAACTTAAGATTTGTAATAACATTTCCATACCTATCTACATGTAATACCGTAGACTCTATGATGTCTTCTTTAAAGACTGGTTTAGGGATCTCGACTCGCTTGTAATCTGATATAGGCTTTCCAATTTCATCTAAGTCAACTCCAGTAGATAACTTACCTACAATGTGCGCAAAGACATCCCTACCATGAAAAGTCTCACTAAATCTTCTCCCAAGCTTAGACTCATCAATCTCGTATACATTGACTATACCCAATATCTCTGCAGCCGGGATCATGAAGCCTGTATCTGGTCCTATAAAATAATCTCCTCTATTAGTCTCGATTACTATAGGTCTCCTCTCACCTCCTACCTTGGGATCTACTATGCAGAGGTGGATCGTCTTCGGAGGCATATAAGGTACATAGGTTGTCAATAAGAAAGCTGCTTCAACCTCATTGAATGGTTCAACTTCATGAGTAACATCTATTATAACTACATCTCTTCTATACGAGAGGATCACTCCTTTAACTTGAGCTACATAAGTATCTCTGATCCCATAATCCGTAATTAGAGCGATTATAGATTGGCTAGACATAGAACCTCATGATAACAAACTCTATTCATCCATATAATCTCTATCTTCCATAAGTCTTTCTAAGATACGCTAGAAGATTGAGTTATCATCTAGTTTAAACAAGTATAGTAAGATAATGTCAACGGACTACCCTTCTGTATAAAAATTATATTTAAAGTCTAATTTAAGAATGAGCATATAGAGAGTGTATCTAGTAATGTTGTTAGAGATTGATGGGTCTATGGGTGAGGGTGGAGGTCAGATACTTCGAAATGCTGTATCACTCTCTGCTGTCTTACTTAAACCTATCAAGATAAAGAATATTAGAGTTAAACGTGATAATCCAGGTCTTAGACCTCAGCATCTCACCGCTGTAAAAGCCGTGGCCACATTAGCTTCAGCCGAAGTCTCTGGATTGAGTGTAGGTTCGTTAGAAATAATCTTTAAACCTATGAAGAGGCTTCAAGGAGGTTCTCTCAAATTTGATGCAGGAACAGCTGGTAGCACTACATTGATGCTTCAAAGCCTGATGCCTACAATGTGTTTTACATCTAGCCCAGTCTCCATAGAGCTTAGAGGAGGGACGAACAATCCCTTAGCCCCTCCCATAGAATATTTACAAGAAGTACTACTACCAGTTATAGAGAAGATGGGTGGAAGATTTAAGATAGATTTAGTTAAGAGAGGTTTCTACCCGAGAGGTGGAGGAGTAGTTAGAGCTCAATCAACACCCGTAGATGTATTAAAGCCTATAAGATTAGTAGATTTTAAAGGTGTAAAGAAGATCCATGGCCTCAGTTATAGCTGTAGGTTACCTGGACACATTGTAGAGAGGATGGCGGCAACTGCAGAGAAGATACTTAGAGGAGAAGGATACGATGTAGAGATTAGTAGAGAAGCTTTACAGCAGAATGATCCAAAATGCTCGATAGACCCAGGATGTGGGATAATCCTACTCGCTGAGCTGAATGATGGAATGATACTAGGTGTAGATAAGTTAGGTGAGAAAGGAGTACCTGCAGAGAGGATTGCTGAAGAAGCTTCTAGAGAATTGTTAGAAGAGATTAAGAGAGAAGCACCAGTAGATAAACATCTTGGAGATCAGCTAGTTATCTGGGCGTGTTTAGCAGATGGTATATCAGAATATAGAGTTACAAACCTTACTAAACATACATCTACAAGCCTTGAACTATGTAGATTATTCACTAATAGTAGAATAGAAGTAGATGGAGTAGAAGGTAGAACAGCGAAGATAGTTATAGAAGGAATAGGGTTAAGAAGAAGCTAATAGCTAATATACTAGTTTAATATTTTTAGGCTGGTGGTCTTTGAAGCGTGGATTGTTTATAGGTAGATTCCAGCCTCCCCACATCGGTCACTTAACAGCAATTAAAAAGATACTTCAAGAATGTGATGAAGTAATCATAGGTATTGGAAGCGCCCAGTTCAGCTATACCCTCAAGAACCCTTTTACAGCAGGAGAAAGAATAGAGATGATTAGATTAATGCTTAAAGAAGAAAACATGCCTTTAGAGAAGGTGATCTTTGTACCTATCCCAGATATTGGAGAACATTCTTTATGGGTTTCAAGAGTAAAAGCACTTACACCAAGATTTGATATAGTTTATTCAAATAATCCACTTGTCCAGATACTCTTCCAAGATGAAGGATATGTAGTTAAGCCTATAGAACTTTATAGGAGGGATGAGCTAGTAGGTACACTGATTAGAAAGAAGATGATCGAAGATGAAGACTGGAGAGAATATGTTCCAAGCTCTGTTGTAGAATATATTGAGTCGATAAAAGGGGTAGAAAGGATAAAGCAGATCATTAGAACAGATTATGAAGTAGAATCATCACATGAGCTATAGTGATAAACAATCTTAACGATACTTTCAAGATAATATTTCACTATAGTGGAGGATAGGAGATATAAACTATAGATAAGATCTTTTCCAGATTCTTAATGTAATAGCTCTACCTTCTGTTCTATATCTTCTGAAGCTTTATACAACCACTTAGCTCTTCTACCCTTATTCTTCTTTGTAGATCTTACTCTATTTATAAGACCGAGAGAGACAAGATGTTCTAAAACAGGTCTCACTTCTTTAAAATCTCTAGGTGCCCAACCTCTTCTAACAAGCTCTGTAGTAATATCGCCTGCAGTTCTCCAATTATCTAGAAAACCATCGAGAGCAAGTAGAATAATTCGTCCATGGAGCTCGCTACTCTTTATCTTCACGAATACAGGCTTCTTCTCCAAGATAATCTTAGGGATCTCGATGCTTATCCTCACTTCTGGGACCTTCTTCAAGATCGTATCGAGAGCTAGTTCGAGAATCTCTATCCTATGTTTTAAATCTTCTACAATCTTCTCAAGATTCTGATGATTCATTTCAAGATCTCTCTTAAAACTAGTAGGTTTTATCTATTATAGGGGTATCCGAAGATAGAGGTGCCCTTATATAATAGAAGTAGAACAAGAATATATTCAAGTATTAATCACATAAAAAACTAATGTTTTTCAGAATTGGAGAGTCTTCACCTTCTACTACATATATTTTACTAAGGTTTAGAGAGCCCACTCTTACCTAAATCAATATCTACAGTGTTCTAAGTTATTAACAATTTTTCAACTTAACACATAGCACTTTGGAGAGAACTTTCCAGAGATAGATTCAAGATTCTAAACACTTCAGTAAATATTTTATACGATTATATTTGAGATGGACTATGAGTAGTTGGGGGGTGAAGATGCATCAGAATCCTAGATAGTCTTGAAACATATTCGAGAGAATGTTACCAGAAAGCTTTCAACATTAATCGAGGATACTTAGATTCTTTCTCTAAGTATCTTAAACTAGGAATGGAGATTGGGGAAAGATTTAGAGAGTTTAAGTGTAGAGAAATAGTGTATCTAGGAATAGGCGGTTCTGCTATAGCGGGTGATATTACCTCATCTCTAATCGAAGATTTAAAGATCTCAGTTTATAGAGATTATCCTCCGATAAAGATATCATCAGATAAATTGACGATCGCTGTAAGTTATTCTGGAGATACCGCAGAGTTATTTCCAACGCTATTAAACAATATAGATACTAATCCGAATATCTTCATAATTACTTCTGGTGGAAGGTTAAAGAAGCTAGCTGAGAAGAAGAATCTACCAATAGTATTACTAGAGCCAAACATCCCGCCTAGATATGCTCTTCCACATACTCTTGGAGCTATCCTCGGATTATTAAAATCTCTAGACATAGGGATTAGAAATATAGAATACTCTATAGATAAGGTGAAGAGATTTCATGAGAAACAATACTACACTGTTCCATTATCCGATAATTTAGCGAAAAGATCAGCTACCAAAATATTTGGAAGAGTTCCAGTAATATATGCTTATGGTAAAGCTATCCCCATAGGATATAGATTAAAATGTCAATTAAATGAGAACTCTAAGCAATTCGCCCATCTATCTGAGCTTCCCGAAGCACTCCATAATGATGTAGAAGCAATAAGAGAAGAATCTATACTGTTAGTGCCAAGGATCTCGGATGAAAATGAAACTATTATCGAGATCTATAGAGTACTCTCAGAATATTTTGATGAAAGATATGTTGAATTGAAGGTTGATGGAGATACTTTGATAGAAGAAGTATTGTCTATGCTTATCCTCGTTGATTATATAAGCCTATATTTAGCAGTTCTTAAAGATGCAGATCCAATGGTATTGAAAGTAATCCCGAAACTCAAAGAGAAGAATAAAGTTAATGAGAAGATATTAAGGAGTATTGATGGTTACCTTGAGAAGTAGTAGATTTTTCTCGAGTGGAATCATAGATATTAAGAAAAGAATAATCTTAACCGTAATACTAACAATTCTACTATTTACAGTTCTCTATATTTCATCGATGATGCCATTTTCTAGTGAAGAGCTAGATTCTTTACTAAAGCAAGCTGAAGAGATTTTGAAGAAGAACTTCACTATCTTAGACATATTTCTCAACAACTTTACTGTATCATTATTGATATTTATCCCAGTTGTTGGACCTATAGTTGGAGGATACGCAATCTACGTAACAGGAAGGATTATGGGTGCACTGGCTACCTCTACTGGAATACCATCTATACTATTGATCTCAATAGCGATAATAACATTTTATGGATTAGTAGAGTTTCTAGCATACGGGACTGCGTTCGCTGAGAGCATAATATTTTCATACAGTATCTTTAAGAGAGAGATTAAGAGAGAGTATAGATGGGTTTTGATATCATTGATAGTTACAGCATTACTACTCTTGGTAGCCGCTACAATAGAATATCTACTAATACAGTTCTTCGGACAACTCTATCCAGAACCTGATAAGATAATAGCAAAGATATAAATCCTTAAACATCTTCTAAGAATAAATATTCCCAAGAAATATGATGATCTGGGCCGGGGTACCTTAGCTAGGTAAAGGGTCGGCCTCGAGATCACATGATAAATGGTTAGAAGAACTAGTAAGCCGATGCCCCATAAAGATCTAGATTTGGGGAGACGGGGCTCGTGGGTTCAAATCCCACCCCCGGCGTAACATTTGTATACTCAGTGCCAGTTGAAGTTCTTCAAGCTTCTCCTCCTTCCTAGTGTCGGCGACTTTATGGTCGCCTTCTCTCCGAGTTTTTAGGTGTGGGTCGGCTGTCTCTAATTTGGTCTGCATGCAGCATGATCGCCTACCTTAACAGCCCATGCTTACAGTAAGTTAGGTTAGATGATGATCTCTGCTTATACATCAATCTGAGCTGATGAACCCTCTAAGAAACACAATCATATACTTATAACAGCATATTCTAAGAATAATTCTATCTAGCATGTTCTAAAAACTTTCACACATGACTTCTTTTTAACATGTTTTCTACCCTATCGCTCTCCTCATCTTTGCTGCTTCGACCAACTCATCTCTAGCCTTATCATATTCTTCTTCTATTAATGATATTGTAAAATTCTCTACAATGTTAGCATATCTTCTATCAGATAGTGTTTTGGCGCCTACCCTGATACCAAAAATACTAGAGACCGTTTCAAGATCTTCAAGATACAATGGTATGAAGCTTTGGAGAAACTCGAGGGATAGTTTTCTCGATAACTTTTCTCTATAATCTGAGAGGAGCGAGATAGATTCTAAGACCACTCTTCTTCCAGCTTGATACAAGTCTTCCCTAAACCTCTTATGAGCCTCCATCAATACATCGAACTCTTCTTCACTCAGATTCTTCAAAGCTCTTAGACCTATAAATTCAGGCGGCATACCAAGTGAGTAGAAGGCTCCAGTGAATGGTATAGCTCTTGGAAGAGATTTTCCAACCACTCTTCTAGAGTACCCATATAACCCAATGTGGAGCTTTCTGCTTCTCCTACTAGGGATGAGTGTAGCCACATAGTTTACAGCATCTATGCATAACTCTAAAGATTCTTGATATCTTAATGAAAGCTTCTGAATAATACGCTGAATAGGTTCTTCCACCTCTGTTAAGTCTTCAGCTCTACCTATTGGAAGCACGTTGTTCAATCTCCTTATAGCTTCTACTACTTTCTCTTCTTCGTGATCATATCTGAAAGCTGACTGGATAGTCACCGTCCAGACTCCTCTATACTCTTCTAGAAAACCTTCAATATTATCTGGAGAGTTATGACCTCTGAAAGGAAGAGTTCCAGCTCCGATTATAGGGTAAATCGGTATTCCGAAGCGTTCTTCAACTCTACGTAGTTTTGAGAGGGAAAGCTTAGCTAGTAGTACTGCAGATGTAAAGCCATAGTTTAAAGCTGGGTCCGACCTCGCAATAAAGACTCTCATATAACTCGGTGATGCTATCTCTATGTATCTTGAAATTATCTGATCGCATGCTAAGAGGCTTTCCATATCTTCTAGGAGAGGTATTACTTTGATCTCTCTAGGATGTACTTCTCCAACGAATTCCTTAAGCTTGAGACCTTGATAATCTATCCGCTCATCAAAAGGTTGAACGACAGCCTTCCTATAACTTTCTTCAACTCTCAATATATCAAGATGGGTTTTAGTAAATGGAAAGATCACTTCAAATACATATTCTTTAGAAGGATCACCATAGAAAGCGGCAGCGACATCATTGTGTTTAGGTATAGATTCAAGCGTCTCTATGAATACTTTCTTTTCAGATGTTTCTATTGATGGATTGGGCAGCCTTAATGTTAAGAAGATGTCTTCACCTAGTTTCTTAGTATTGAAGTAGTCTCTATACTTACTTAGAAGTTTCCTTACGACCTGTGGGTCTATATCTTTACCTTCCGCATCCCACATGACTTCTTGACATCCTAGCACTGCGTAATCGTAATATGCTTCATATACTTCATCTTCTCCAGCTATCACCTCACTAATACCCCAGCTCGGAATATTTGCATTATCTGGATGCTGGGAGGCCATGGTCCTAGGTATGAGCCTATCCTCGCCCATTTTCAAGATGTTTCATAAAACCTTACTTATTATCCTTTAAAAAACTCTACTATCCTATCCACATGATAATGCAGATTCTAGAGCCATCATCCCAAACATTGACTACAATCTATGAAATTCGATTGTATTCATTATTCTAGTTACAGAGTTTTATACAATAGTGGAAGATATGAAGAGCTTTTGAAGTAATATTTAAGAGAGCTTCTAAAAAGCATCAAATTTCAAGTTAACATAACCCTATGCCGATTACAAATTTTTGATCTTGTAGAGAGAGATGGAAAATAAGTATTCCTTATTTATGAGTTTTAAAGTTATTAATATCTGTGAAAGATCTCCAGAAGATAAGTGATTAGAAAGCCTCTATCATATTGTTCAGAAAACAGTGTGTTGAAACTGGTGCGTTGTTTGAAAGATGGGTATAATAGATTTCACCATCTAGATAACTTTATTTAACTAATTCATCGGTCTGTATGAGAGTCTTAAAGTCTTTGAGAATGTTTTCTACATTAGCTTTCGGAGAGAGTAACGGAAGAGGAAATTTTTGAGATATACTAATGAAGGCTTGTAATCAAAAATATTGGATATCACATCTTAAAGCTTAACTCTAACTGAAGATCTATGATTTGATTAATTCATAACCTTAGTTGAAAAGATCTTTTAAAGGAGAGGTTTACACCTTACTTAAGTGGAACATACATAGAGCTTCTAGTCGCTCCTACTCCTGCTCTCCCATGTTTTACTTGTTTACATGAAGGTGCGAACTCACCTAGTCTATGACCTATCATCTCTGGTTTTATCTCTACTGGAACATACTCCTTCCCGTTGTAGACGTGTATCGTTAAACCTATCATCTCTGGTAAGATCACCATATCTCTTGCATGCGTTTTTAATGGTTTCGTAATCTTCTGACCCGCCTTCATTATAGACTTATATTCTTTCACCTTTTCTAGTAGCTTAAGCTGCATAGGAGTTAAGCCTCTCTCTAAACTTCTTCTCTGCCTACTTGGTAATAGTCTAATAAAATGATCCATACTCATCTGCTGTAATTCATCAAGTGTATATCCTCTATAGGTGAATTCTCTAGGCACGCTTTATACTCTACTCTACCAAGATATAAAGATAGCTCGATTCTCTAGTTTTACAAGACATCTTATAAACTTCATCTACATAATATCTTTAAGAATGATATAAAAATTCATAAAAATAGGATGAACTACTTAGAAAAACATTCTTTGATGATGCAGCGTGATGCCATACTGTATAGTTGAATACATCGATGTTTTAAAAGTAAATTAATATATTCCGTAGTATTTTTCCCATGAGTAGAGTCATCCAAGTCTCTCTACCAGTTGATGAACTACCTAAATACTGGTATAATATCTTATCCGACTTACCTGAGAAGCTTCCAGAACCATTAAATGAAGATGGAAGAATAGAGAGATTAAAAGACATCCTTGTACCAGAATGCATTAAGCAAGAATCCTTGAGTGACCGATGGATAAAGATACCTGAAGAAGTTAGAGAACTCTACGTCCGCGCAGGTAGACCTCGACCATTACATAGAGCTGTAGGGTTAGAGAAGATGTTGAAGACTCCTGCACGTCTATACTATAAGCGTGAAGACCTATCTCCTACAGGAAGCCATAAGGTAAATACAGCGCTCGCACAAGTATACTATGCTGCAAACGCAGGTTATAGCCGAGTAGTAACAGAGACTGGTGCTGGTCAATGGGGTACAGCGGTAGCATATGCTGCATCATTGATGGGCTTGAAATCAACTATCTATTGGGTTAGAGAAGCATATGAATGGAAGGTTGAGAGAAGGATGTTTATGAAACTATATGGTGCAGAGGTCTTGGCCTCACCTTCAGATAAAACAGAGTTTGGAAGAAAACTCTTAAAACAAGATCCAGACCATAGAGGAACTCTAGGGATAGCTATCTCTGAAGCAGCTGAGGATGCTCTGAAGAATGATGATACAGCATACCCTGTGGGAAGCGTTTTAAATTATGTTCTTATGCATCAGACGGTCATCGGCTTAGAAGTAGTAAAACAGTTAGAGATCATAGATGAGGTACCAGATGTAATGATCGGGTGTCTGGGAGGTGGAAGCAACTTCGGCGGATTCACACTACCTATGATCGGGAAAGCTCTTAGAAGAGAAGTAGATAAGAAGATTAGATTCGTGGCCGCCCAATCTGAAGCTGCACCCAACCTCGTTAAAGGAGTCTACCAATACGATTTTCCAGATACTGCACAGATACTACCTAGGATCAAGGGATACACTTTAACCCATAACTTCAATATGCCTAGCATATGGGCTGAAGGGCTTAGATACCATATGGCCTCACCGGTAATCAGTCTATTGAAGAATCTCGGTCTAGTTGAAGCAGTATCTTATCCTAAAGATGAGATAGCAGTATTTGAAGCAGCTAGAATGTTTATACAAGCAGAGGGGTTCCTACCCGCTCCTGAATCATCTTATGCAATAAGAGCAATGATCGATGAAGCTCTCAAAGCTAAAGAAGCAGGAGAAGAAAAAGTAATAGTTGCTAATGTGAGTGGTCATGGATTCCTAGATCTAGAAGCTTACAGTAAAGTACTCAGACTATAGATTTACCCTAAACAGATTACAAAATATTATAGATCTAGTTTTAAGCTATCTTACCTCTTCCTACGACCAGTCCTCTTAGCAGAGATTAATCCAACCTTCCTTCCAGGTGGAGCATTTCTAGAAACGGTCTCAGGTCTTCCAATCTTCTTTCTAGTTCCACCAAATGGGTGGAATGCTGGAACCATCGCTACCCCTCGAACTCTTGGATAAGGTCTATGCTTAGCCTTCATCCAATGGTGTTTCTTCCCAGCTTTAAGAAATGGTTTATCATGAAGTCCTCCACCAGCTACAGCTCCGATAATTGCTAGAGACTTAGAGCTAACCTCAAGCATCTTCTTCGAAGGCATCAATAAGACGGTCCTCCCCGGCAACTGCGACATAACGATAGCATAAGTCCCTCCAGCTCTTACAAGCTTTCCACAATCTCCAGGCTTCAACTCAACCATCGAGACCATAGTCCCCTCAGGGACTTTCTCTAATGGTACGATATTCCCAGTCTTTATCGAAGCCTCCATACCCATCTCAATTATCTGTCCAACATGTAAACCCTCTACAGCAGTCATAGCGAATGTTCTACCATCTTCTAAAGCTATCTCAGCTACAGGCGCACCCCTACCAGAATCATGATGAAGTTCTTTTACGTATCCCAGCAGCAGCTTACTAGACCTTATAAGCATAGATGGATAGCCTAGACTAATAGTCCTCTTTAGAGATCCTCTGAAAGTCGGTGATCCTCTACCGATCCTCTGAGCTCTAATCCTCCTCCCCATCTACCTATTCACTTCAAGAATCTAAAGCATCTTCTCAATATTAAGTTATCTATATTCTTCAACAATATTTAGACTATATTAAACTCGAGTTACCGATCTACAGGTAGAACGTTCATACAAAAAGAGGATACTTAACATCTTCTACATCTCTTATTGGAATGATCCGTTAGAGGATAGATCGAACGATTTTAAAGTCTTTATATAATTTAGATCTTTGAGATATCTAGATATGATCGTTGAGAGAAGAAGCTTGAGGATCGATGTACTCATCCCATCTTCATTCTCTTCTGAAGCATCACACCCTGTTGAGAAGATTGTTAGATTAAGCTTCATCGCAAGATGTCTAGCTACATGCCGAGTGGAGACATTGATAATCTACCATGAAGATCCTGAGAGTCCACTAGAAGAAGAAGCTAAATACATCAAACTAATAATGGATTACTTGAATACAGCTCCATATCTTAGAAAGAAGGTCTTCCCATTAACCTCTAAGTTAAAATACGCTGGAATACTACCTCCATTAAATATCCCTACCCATCCTGAGAAGCCAACCCTTGATGTAGAACATTACAGAGAGGGTCTAGTAATACTATCCAATAAAGACTCATTGATAGAAGCTGGATTAGAGAAGAAGATTAGAATAGGTAAAAGACTTAGAAAAGGGTCTCGAGTAATAGTGAGAGTACAGCCAGATGCGAAGAAGAAGTTCAAGATATACTCTAAGAGAAGATCTAGAGTATACTCAGGGTTTAAGACTGCTATAGTCTCTGAGAGGCTTGATGAGATTGTAGATGACTATGAGTTGAAGATAGCTACATCTAGGTTAGGGTTAGATATTAGGAATGTATTGAGAGATCTAGAAGAGAGTATGAAGAACGTAGGTAGAGTATGTATAGCTTTTGGAGCAGCTAAGAGAGGTCTATATGAGATAGCCCAGCTTCAAAGAATAAACTTAGAGAAGAACTTCGACTACATATTAAATACTCTTCCAAATCAAGGAGTGAGAACTATTAGAACAGAAGAAGCAGTAATGTACACGTTGGCGATCTTCAACTTACTCGCACCTCCATGAACCTTAAATATCTAGGAGGAATCTAATAACAACTTCTCTATCTTTCGTTATTATCTCCATCCTCCAGTATGTTGCAGCTTTAACGTGTACCCCAATCCTATGATACTCTGGATTAAATTCTTCACCACATAGTTGAGCTCTCAAAATATATCCATCGTAAACCTTCTCAATAGATTTAACATCAACAACTTTAGCGATGAAATTCTCTATATCGAATATAGCTATCAAGTTTTGAAGCCATTCTACTAGAAGAGCTTCAAGGTCTTCTCCAGATAACTCAATACTCTTCGTAATTCTACATCTTACATTATCTGTAGAAGAGATAGTATTGTATAGAGCTAGAGCAGCTTGAGCGAAAGCTTCTTCTAAACTTTCTCCAAAAGCCTCTACATATACATCTCCAATATGTTCTAGAAATCTAAATCCTCCAACCATTCTAAAAATTATTGATAATCGGATAGCTTTAAGGATAATAGCTAATCATCTAAGGAGTATGGCTTGATAAACAGTCATCGAAAGTTTTCTATCATCTTTCTTCCCATATCTCTTCACCACCCCAGCCACCCCACTCCTCTTCTTCTACACGTACTACTCTCCTCCTCCTTCTAATAACGAGAACTATCACTGCTACAGCGACAACTACTACAGCGATACCGATAATTATGTTCCTAATAGTCTCTTGGCTTAGAATAGGCCATGGTTGAGGTTCACTTGGAGTAGTCGTAGTCGCATTCTCTTTCACTGGACTAAGTATCCGTATATTGACAATATATTCTCCTCCACCACCAGAGCCTCCTAGATTCTCAACCCTGAGATAGAAAGTATTTACTCCAGGCTTCCAATCGCCTCTAACCCTCAATGTGATGATGTCACCTTTATTCTCAGATTTATTGTGTCTTAAAGAGAAACCGTCTAGAGTGAGGAGTGAAGCCCAGATCATGAGTTGAGGGTTCGGGTCGATCTCGATGTATATCTCATCCTTAGGCTGTAGGTTTACGGTAAGTTTATAGAAGTCTGAGTAATCGTTTCCATACTCTTCTTCAGATAGGTATCCT
The DNA here is from genome assembly GCA_025058515.1 of Aigarchaeota archaeon. Lineage (GTDB taxonomy): Archaea > Thermoproteota > Nitrososphaeria_A > Caldarchaeales > Wolframiiraptoraceae > Geocrenenecus. The sequence goes on along the minus strand of JANXDW010000014.1, from coordinate 3,808 downwards.
TTAAAGACTGTTAGAGCATCTCTAGATATCGTAGGAGCGGGGATAGCGTTCTGCATATCTCCTCCAGCATCTCTACCCATACCAGCATCGAAGAACTTATTTGTAACGATCTCTAAACTATAGTTTAATGCTCCAGTACTCTTCCCAACTCTAATATATAGGACAGGCTCGGGATCACGGGGATCGTAAGCTAGTAGATACTTTAACTCTACTCTCCTTCTAACATCCTTACCGATCAATTGGTCTTTCCCAGCAAGCCTAGCACCAATAGAAGAATACAATGATACAGTTGTTAAACCAGGCTCTATACCTTTCAATGTTCCATAAACAATAACTTGAACACCACTACTCAATCCAGTAATCATATAGTAATGATTATCTTCAAAAGGCTTGATAAGCGAACCATTGACTGAAGCAGACCCTGTAGAGAGATCTAGTGGAATAGCACTCGCGAAATCTCCTCCAGGCTGTTGTTCTTCAGAATAAACGGGTGAGCTAAAGATGAGTAGAACCGATAGAATTAAGACTATCAACACCCTCTTAACCATCTTCAATAAATCCTTGTAATACTCTTTGAAATAGTTTCCGCATAAAAATCTTCTCGGAAATCTTAGGAGACTACATAAATATTAGCCTAGAAATATCCTTTCAGTTAAAGCTTGATGACTTGCTTTTGAATCGAGAATAAATAATCTTTTCGTCTATCAAGATTATTCTGAAAATTGATACAGTATATTTTTAATTCAATAAGTTTGAAAAGTGTAATTGAGAATATGCTTAGTGAACTAACTTGTAATAATCAACATAATTATTAATATACTACTTTATAACTCGAATAATGGAAAGATGTCGTCTTTGCGATTAAAGCTTCCAGGAGCAGTGTTTTTTGCTTCTAATATTTACAGTCTTTTTACTGGACTTGCATTTACGGTTATAGTTACACGAAGCTTAACGATTTCTGATTTCGGACTCTGGACAATGGTATCACAATATATAGCTTATACAGCAGTTCCTCTCTCGAGCTTAGTTTCCTTCTGGATTGTGAGATATGTTGCACGAGGGTTCAAACAAGCACCAAAAAGCGGATTGATCTTCAGTCTAATTCTGTCTTTCATAGGATTACTATTTTACATGTTAGTGGCCCTTATTGCAAACATATCGTTTTCACAACCACTTGTCATATTATTACTAGCTGCACCACAGGCGTTGACATATATCATTCTCGGATCATTGACTAGTATAGCAATAGGAATTTCCCCGATCCATGTAGGTATCTCAAGTATGGTTTTTGAAACGCTAAAGGTCGTATTAGCATGTTTTCTCGTAAGGATATTCTATATGGGCTTGACAGGTGCCATAGTTTCTGTGATATTAGCTCAATTTGTCCAAGTAATCTATCTTCTAATTGCATTCCGTGAATATGTGAAAAATAAATCTACCGATTATAATTTACTAAGAAAATGGTTTAAGCTTTCATGGTTACCGGTTTATGAATTATTCTCAGGGGTCATAGGTGGGCTAGATGTTTTAATGGCTAGAATAATTTCAACGACAGATGCTCTAATCGGTGTTAAGAATGTGGCGGGTATAGCGGGATCCTTCCCGAGATATGCCTCTTCTCTGACTCTCTCTCTTTATCCAAGGAGTCTGAGAACATCCAATAGTAAAGATTGGGAAAAAGATATAGAAGAATCTTTAAAGTTAATGTATTTCGTATCTATTCCGATAACATTTGGCAATATTATTTTGATGGATTTGATATTAGGAGTATTTGGAAAAGGTTATGTCGATGCTTACATGGCTGGAATAGTTTTATCAGTAGCATCTTTTATAGGGTTGATAAATTCTGTAACTGAACCTGTTTTAAGAGGTAGCGAGACCATCGACATGAAGGATGAAGTAGTCATCAAGGAATATTTAATGAGTAGGATATTCAAACTTATAACTATAAATCATATTTCAGCAATAACTTATCTAACAGCTGTAGGTACCACTTTAGTTTTGTTTACAGGGGATATATATCAAACCACGTTCTACTGGAGTTTAGCATCCTTTACAGGTTTACCATTCACATTATATAAGGTCAGAATGGTGAAGGAAATAGGTTTACGCTTCAGGCTCCCAATAAGAAACATTTTACATTATCTTTTATCTTCACTTTTTATGATTTTGTTAGTTTATTGTTTAAAAGGTATTTTCTATACTAATTTTACGACAGGGATTGTGGGAGTATTATCTCGAATAGCTTCACTAACAATTATAGGTGGCTGTTTTTATTTCATAGTAACTCTTCTGATAGATGATTATGCGAGAAAAATACTGGTGCAGGCGATTTCGCTTTTAAAGCGTGTTTGTAATTTGTCTAAGACTAATTGGTAAAGCATCCCAAGCGTTCTGAGATCTTGCCTTAACACTTCTATTAATGGGAGAGTAACTTTCTCCTCTATATTGAGTTCGGGTATCCTCATATATCTACGTAAATAATGCAGATATATTAATGGTTGTAGTAGTGGAAATACTATACTTAAAGATAACACTATGTTTTTCAATCTCCATAGATTCTCCATATCTGGATGCTTTTTCGAGATCAATACGTAACTTCTTCCATACCTAAAATTAGTTTTGATTATTCTTGCTCTTTCCAAATGCAAAACATAGTGATTCAAATAGGCTAGATTATATCCTGCTTTTCTAATTCTATAGCTAATATCACTGTCTTCCTTTGCTATATTGAAGAATTCATCAAATCCGCCAACCATCTCTAGGACTTTCCTCTTGAAGATGGTGCAGGCAGTGTGTAGTGCGATTGCCCTAGCAGGATATGGGGGATCTTGATGATGTAAGTATATTGCAAGATTTTTTTCTTGGAATTTCCCGAACCATCCCCGATCTAGTGAAATTGGCTTTAACTTTGCAGAAACGGCTCCGAGCTTTTCATCATTTTCTAAAACTTTTATAGCCTCAAGTATGAATTCCTTGTTCACGATTACATCACTGTCCAACATGATTATGTATTCACCAGAAGATGCTCGCCAACCAATATCTCTTGCATATCCTAACCCTCTGCCATGATCATATAATATTTTTATGTTCATACCTCTTCGACAATATTCTTCAACCACTTTTAGTGTATCATCTGTAGAGCCTCCGTCAACTATTATTACTTCTACATTAAGAAGTTCTGTTAACTCATTGACTGCCATTAAACATTTATCGATAGTTCTTCCCGAATTTTTTGTTAAGGTTACGAATGATATCTTCAAGTCACGTTTATAAATTTATAACATTAATTTTAATATTTATTTAGTATTCTTAACAGTATCTCATAAGAGTATGAGAGGAATTTCCGATAATAATCTTGAAGATTTGAAAGTCTTGGTCTTAGATGTTCTTTGGAGAGAGAAACCGGAGATAGACTCTACAACGATCTTAGGAGGTCTTCAGCTTCATCAAAGAATTTTAGAGTATCTGAATAAGCAGACCTTAACTATTGGTCTCTCATCTTATCCCCCAGTTTTTAAACACAAGATCACGTATTGCGTTGAGCAAGGTTTTGGTAAACCTCTTAGACTGGAGTTCTATAAATACTTGGTAAAACTTCTGATAGCTTTTCTGAAGATAATGTCTATACATAAGCCACATATTGTTTATAATCCTGGAGTTGGCTGGCATAATGATTGGCTGGCTTTGTTTGCAAAGCTTTTAGGTCTGAAAGTGGCCTCATATTTCCACCACTATGCGCTACCGGGTGGTGGAGTCGTCTACCCGAGAGGTTTACTTGATTTTCCAAGATTTAGAGAAATGTGTA
>JANXDW010000009.1 GCA_025058515.1 Aigarchaeota archaeon | reverse complement strand
AATCCACTTCTACAAACAATTATTGTACCAATAATTGCAGCAATCGTTATAGGTCTACTAGCTAACAAGATAGGAAGACTTGGAGGTGTAATAGCATGCCTCTCTTTAACCTACACATCAGCATTACTTACGATAATATTTATAAATGTTTGGAATAGTTTGAACCCTGTATATGAAGAGTATTTGTGGAGTGAAGTTCTTGGACTGAATTTTGGTTTTCTAGTTGATGGAATGAGTCTCCCAGTAGCATTAGTCATGAATCTCGTATGCACTGCATGTGCATATTACTCGATCCCCTACATCTTACATCGCATCGAAGTCCTATATGGTGGTGAAAACTTCAAGTTATACAATCTATACTTTGCATTATATCTATTATTCGCTGTTGGTTTAATAGGGGTTGCATTCTCAACAAACTTGATTAGTCTCTACATCTTTCTCGAACTCGTCTTGATATCATCATATTTTATGATAGATCTTTACGGATATTATGATAGACATAGAATAGCTATGATGTACTTCTTGTGGAACCACCTGGGAGCAGGTCTATTTCTAGCTGGGATAATATTAGCATACTTTAGCAATGGGGGTAGCTTCAACATTTTCGACTTATCTAAGGTTCATGAAGATTCAACGTTCTGGGTATGTTTCCTCATTTTAATAGGATGGTTGATTAAGATGGCTATTTTTGGTTTTCATGTATGGCTTCCCTATGTAGATGGAGAGCATTCAACATCTGTTGCAGCAATATCAACTACAATAGTAGGTCTGGGAAACTATGTTATAGTAAGATTACTTGTAAACAATCTCTTCAACATCTTCCAGATATTTAGTTTACCATTGATGATCTGGGCTTTGATTACCATGGTTTATGGTGCATTTCTTACATTATCTCAAGATGATGTTAAGAGATTGTACGCATGCTCAACTATTAGTCAAAACGCTTACTCTATTCTCGGGATAGGTAGCTGCACATTCCTCGGGATTAGTGGAGGATTATTCTACTTTATCAGCCACATGATCGGTAAATGCATCTTGTTCTCTATAGCTGGGATAATAGTATACCTAACAGAGATCAGAGACATGAATAAGTTGAGTGGATTGGCTAGGATAGCTCCATCTACCGCTATCCTCGCGATACTCGGCTCTATGATCCTCTCTGCTATACCTCCTCTAAGCGGGTTCCAAGCAGAATGGATAATGTTTGCAGGAATCTTTGAGAAAGGATTAGAGATAGGGTACTTGGTAGGTTTGATAGGTATATTTGCTACATTCTTAACCTTAGTTTATACTTTCTGGCCTATCAAGAGAATATTCTTCGGTCAGGTCTCAGTGGAGATTAGCTTAAAGAAGAATCCAGTTCATGAACCACTATTGATGGTAATCCCACTCTACGCATTATCGGTAATCTCTCTAATCTTCGGATTATATCCAGACCTAATAATGAAATTACTAAAAGATGCAATCTTCTAAATTTTAACCAAGAAAAATACTACTAAAGTTACCAAATTTATCTAGATTATTTAAGCTGATACTAGATGTAAGATTTTTATCAATTCTTTATATACTTCTTCACTAAAGATTTTAACGAGTGGTAGATATGTCTAGTCTTCATAGTGAAGAGTTGAGTAAAGCTGAGATTGCAAAGAGGGGTGCATCATCTATTGTTAAACTAGTCGTATACATCGTAGTGTATGTTGGTATTGCAGCTATCGTTCAATGGATCTTCACAAGTTTCTTACCACAATATGGGATAAACATCTCAGACTATATAGGTTATGTTCAGATACTCCTCGCTCTAGCTTTCGGTTACTTGATAGTTAATAGTGTTGCTACATTCTTTTACTGGAGTATAAGGGGAAGATATGAGCATTCTACAGCAGCCGCCATAAGAAACATTATTAGAATAATAGGTATAGGAGCGTTGATCTCAGCTATAGCTGGTGGAGTAGCTGGAGGAGCAGCTGGAGTTGCTTTAGGAGGGTTTCTCGGAATGGTTATAGGCTTTGCATCTCAACAAGTACTTGGACAAGCAGTAGCTGGGCTATTCTTACTAATTTCTAGACCTTTTCGAATAGGTGATGAAGTAGTCATCGCTGGAGAAGAAGGTACGGTAGAAGACATCTCAACGCTATTCACAACGATCGTGAAGAAAGATGGATCAAAAGTAATAATGCCGAACAACTCTATCCTAGGAGGAAAAATCTATCTAAAATCAATAAGCAGTAAGTAAATTATCTATTATTCTTATCCTTTTATTTATTAATAGTATGGAAGACCTATTAAATTCTTCTTCTACCATATACGGTTCTCTACATAGATCTGAAGAGATAACAACTCGGTAAGCTTCATCAGCATTATTGATAATCCCCAGTATCCAGTGAGAAGATGAAGAAGATAATTATCGAATCCTTAACAACATCCTTTTAATCGTTAAACATGTTAGGAAAATACTACAGATTAGTAAGGAAAAATATTATAATGATAGTTTTGGGTGAAGGGTTGGAGAGCAAAATGAAGATGGTCTAGATGTAGTAAAAATTTAATGGCAGCAGTACCTATTTCTATACGTATGTCTAGGGATGGATTGATAGCTGGACTACTTATCCTGACCGGTGTTACACAGTTCATGATATTTATGATTGTATCAGAAGCTCTATATCCAAATTACAGCGTTGCCTACAATTATATTAGCGATCTAGGTGTAGGTATCACTGCACCCATCTTCAATACCTCAATAATATTCTTAGGCTTGACCGTTATTATCTCATCATATTTCTTAAATCGTCTAGTTAGAGATCGAGTCTTCTCTATAACAATACTTTTAACAGGAGTAGGAGCGGTCGGTGTAGGCGTTTTCCCAGAAGGCAGCCCATACAATCTCCACTATATAATGTCTGCAGTAACATTCATCTTCGCAGGCTTGTCTGCTATAGTTTCTAGCAGGACATCTCCAAAACATATTGGTATTTTATCAATAATCTTGGGAATCTCTTCTCTCACTGCTCTCATACTATTTGCATTAGAGATGTATCTAGGACTAGGTCATGGGGGGATGGAGAGAATGATAGTGTATCCAATCTTTTCATGGGCTTTAATGTATGCAGGATACATGATGTCGAGATAAAGATCATCAGATTGAAGGAGAATCCTTACTATGGGGGAAGAGCTATAAGCATAGTCGTCTGCTAAAGATAATAGAGGTTTTCGGATGAGTAAAGATTTCTGGGAAGGACTTTTATGGGGGATGGGGTTTAAGAGGAAAGAAGAGAAAAAGAAGAAGTGCCTTTACTGTAAAAGATCTATACCCTTAGACTCAAATTATTGTCCATATTGTGGAGAAAGAATTGGAAAAGGTAAACGTTCTTAATAATTTACTCGATTTACAGAACTGCAACTTCATAAGATTATTTTATTGATAGTTTGTATATTTTCCTTCTTCCATTACCATAAATTATACAATCTCGAAAGAATCATTTATGTTTATTCATTATTTTAGATATGAGTTAACATCTATTAGACATGAGAGGTGGAGGTTTTTATTCTTGACAATGGGTAGTTTGAAAAAATTAAATAAATAAAAAGAGTAGAGATAGATGAAGTAAATTGGAGAAATATTTAATGTTTATTGATGGAGAGTGGGTAGAATCAAGTGATGGAAAATATCAATATGTAATCAATCCTGCAACAGAAGAACCTTTCGCTCAATTTCCATTAGCTACAGAGAAGGATGTAGATAAAGCAGTAAGAGCAGCTTATAGAGCTTTCAGAGAATGGTCTAAGACATCTTTAGAAGAAAGACGAAAACTACTCCGTAGTGCAGCTGATAATGTTGAGAAAAGAGCTAACGAGATAGCGAGATTGCTTACTAGAGAACAGGGTAAACCATTAAAACAAGCAGAAGATGAATTGAGGAATGCAGCTTATGTCTTACGGTTTTTCGCCGAAGAAATTTTTAGAGTTTATGGAGAAATTATTCCACTTCCAGTAAAAAATTATGAAAGTAGAGTTATTTGGCAGCCCATCGGTGTCGTAGCAGCAATAACGCCTTGGAATTATCCAGTTCAACTTCTTTCATGGAAAGTTGGAGCATCACTTGCAGCGGGATGTACAATAGTAGCTAAGCCACCTTCATATACTCCTATATCACCGATAAAATTTATAGAATGTGTAGCAGAAGCTGGTTTTCCCAAGGGTGCTGTTAATATAGTTACTGGTTCTGGGAAAACTGTTGGAGAGACATTGGTTACACACCCACTTGTAAGGAAAGTTAGCTTTACAGGTTCCACCGATGTTGGAAAACGGATAATGAGCCTCTGTGCATCAGGTCTAAAAAGAATTACGTTAGAGCTTGGAGGTCACACTCCGATGATAGTGTTTGCAGACTGCGATCTTGATAAAGCAGTTAAAGGGGCTGTAAGAAGATCGTATAGAAATATGGGTCAGATCTGTAATGCTATTAGTAGGATCTATGTAGAAAGACCTATCTTTAATGAGTTCGTTGAAAGATTTGTAGAAGAGACGAAGAAGCTTAAGATTGGAGACCCATTACAAGATCCAAATGCTGATCTAGGTCCTATGTGTAATAAAGAAACATTTGATAAAGTAATTGAGCATCTTGAAGATGCTGTGAAGAAAGGTGCTAAGATCCTTTGTGGTGGTAAGCGGCCGGAAGGTGAGAGGTTTAAGAAGGGCTACTGGTTTGAGCCAACAGTAATCGTAAATGTAAACCATGATATGTTGATAATGCAAGAAGAGACTTTCGGTCCAGTCAAACCAGTAATGCCTTTTGATACAGTTGAGCAAGCAATTGATTGGGCTAACTCAACACGTTATGGTTTAGCAGCCTATGTCTACACAAATAATTATAAAACGATCAATATAATGTCCACTGAATTAGAAGCTGGAAATATTGGAATAAACAATGTTGATGTTTCAACGACAGAAGCACCTTATCCAGGTTGGAAAGAAAGTGGTTTAGGATGCGACCTTGGACGAGAAGGATTGAAACACTATCTAGAGATAAAACACATAAAGACATTCTATGGATAGAGGAGATAAGATAATTCAAGCTCAGAACATCTCTCCTCATTTACGAGAACTCTAAAGATTCCAATTCAAGAAGTCCCAATCCTTGACCTACTCTTATCATCTTTATTTTATCACATGCAGATTTTTACTAAATAGTAAAAATGGAGGTTTATAGGAAAACATTCTTTTATAAACTTTATGTATGATCTATTAAAATAATTATAATCATCAATGATGTTTGTTTTTCTAGAGATGTTGCGTAGCTGGTTAACGAGATCATCTGATGAAAAAGAATGCGGAGTCTGTAAGATTAAGTCTAGATATATCTCTAATGCTATAGGGGTTTGTGTAGATTGTTTAAGAAATAGACCTGAGGAATCACGGGAGATCATCGAGATGAAGCATGAGGTAGCTAGGAAAAAGTATGGTTTACCACCAATACCTCCGAGAACTCAAGGGGGGATCCCTTGCAAGATATGTATGAATAACTGCGTAATTGGAGAGAATGAAAAAGGATACTGTGGTCTTAGACTTAATAGATCTGGTAAACTGATCCAGATAGCAGATATCAATACCGCTCTCTTACATTATTACCTAGATAGCCATGTCACTAACTGCTGTAGTTCTTGGTTCTGCCCAGCAGGTACTGGATCAGGATATCCAAAATATGCTGTAAAACCATCAGCCGAGATAGGATACTACAATCTTGCTCTCTTCTTCTATGGATGTAGTTTTAATTGCCTATTCTGTCAAAACTGGACTCACAAGTATCTCGATAATGCTGAGAGAACATCTATTGATGAACTTATTCAACTTACATCGAAGAATATTAAGATTACTTGTTGGTGTTGGTTCGGTGGCTCACCAGAGCCACAGCTACCATTTGCTATCACTGCTTCTAGAAGATTGATGGAAGAAAAGCCTTCTAATAGAATAGTTAGAGTATGTTTTGAGTGGAATGGTAGTGCTAACACTTCTCTAGTTAAGAGAGTTGGAGAGATAGCTTTAGAGAGTGGTGGAAATATTAAATTCGACTTAAAAGCCTTTACACCAATCATCCATAAAGCGTTAACGGGTAATGATAATGTCCAAGTCCTAAGAAACTTTGAGCTTATATATAGAGAATTCTATGAGAAGAGGAAGAGTTTACCAATACTGACTGCGACGACTCTTCTTGTTCCACACTATGTAGATGAAGTAGAGGTAGAAGAGATAGCGAGATTTATTGCAAGCTTAGATCCAGAGATACCATATTGTCTCTTAATATTCCATCCAGATTTCTTAATGACGGATTTACCGATAACACCTGAAAAACAATTCTATTCTTGTCTAGAGACTGCTAGAAAATATCTTAAGAATGTGAATGCTTCTAATCTCCACTTGCTAGGATATCCAACGAGTAGCTTAACGTGGGGTCTTAGATAACATAGCATAATGACCGATGTATCGAGAAATAGTGATTGTATCTACTCAAAGAAGACTGGTATAAACCTCATGCTCCGATGGTCTGGTGGAGGTTTACCGATTATAGCTATTGGATGACCGCAAAACTTACATCTATTATCTTTATCTAGAGACCATTCTAAGATATCAAACCCTCTCCTCTCTACGACTATTTTACCACAACCTGGACAATAGGTGTTCTCATAAGGATGACCTGGAACATTCCCTACATATACATAATTTAATCCAACTTCTCTCGCTATCTTCCAATGTTTCTCCAATGTCTCAACAGGGGTTAAGGGCAGGTGGAGCAATCTATAGTCTGGATGGAATCTTAGAAAATGTATCGGTGTATCTGGTCCAAGGTTTTCGTAAACCCATTCAGCTAGTCTTCTAGCAGCATCTAAACTATCACCGATCTTTGGAACTACAAGGTCCGTAATCTCGATGTGAACCTTTGTTTTACGTTTGAGTTCTAAAAGCGTTTGGAAGATCGGTTCAGGGTCAGGTATCCCTACGTATTTTCTTAAGAATTCTTTTTCTCCATTACCTTTAAAGTCTACTGTTGCTGCATCAAGGAAGTCTTTTGCTTCTTCTACTCCATCAGGCCAGTAGCCATTAGTTACGAATACATTGACTAAACCTTCTCTTCTCGCTATAACTCCAATATCGTGAGCGAACTCCATGTATATTGATGGCTCATTATATGTATAGGCTATCCCATGGCTACCATACTTCTTAGCCATCTTAACAACCTTCTCAGGTGGGACATCTACACCTTCAACTTTTCTTCTCTGACTTATATCGAAGTTTAAGCAGTATTGGCACATCCAAGAGCATCCAGTAGTTGCTATAGAGAATATTCTCGTCCCAGGGGCGAAGTGTGTTACAGGCTTCTTCTCGATAGGGTCGACGTGAGCTGAGATGATCTTACCATAGACCATTAGATATAGTACGCCGTCTACATTCTTTCTTATACCGCAGAATCCAATCTGATTAGGCTTAAGTCTACAGTATCGTGCACAAGCTCTACACATTATTCTTTCATCTTCAAGGATAGAGTATAATCGAGCAGGTTTCCCAATAAATTCTTGCATTCCAATTAGAAAAAACGTTATCTGTGCTTTTAAAGATTTTACTTCTACATCTAATTATACTTATCTCTAGATTGATAAATCGAGTACCTCTCCTCCACAAGCTTTTATCAATTCTTCTACTTTAATCTTCATCAAAGTATCTTCTGAACCTCCAGAGGTATAGACATATTCATAGCGTTTTAGAGATTGATCTACAATCGTTCTTATAGGTTTTAGGTGTCCGAAGGGCGGGACTCCTCCAACACTGTATCCAGTCTCTTCAAGTATCTCGCTCGGTGTTGCAAGCCTAAACTTTTCAGAAAACAGATTTGAGACCTTCTCTAGATCAACCTTCCTATCCCCCGATGTTACAACTATTAGTTTACTTCCTCTACTACCTACTAAGATTATATTCTTCGCTATCTCCCCAATACTACACTTTATTGCTCTTGCAGCAGCTATCGAAGTCTTTGCCTCACCAGGCTTAAGATATATAATCTCACCTTCAATCTTCCTAGACTTCATATAATCTTCTAAGTCTTTAGTGCTAAACCTCCCCATATATATCGTAGATTTATAAGTATCCTATTAGATAAATTTTCACCAATATTGGAGTCTTTAATATTCTCCATATCCATATGATGTATAGAAAAGGATAGCAATTGATTAATCCTAATTAATTGTAATCTTATATCTTATCTTTGGGTGTCTATAATGGAGGATGTGTATATTGTTGATGCTGTTAGAACTGCTATCGGAAAATTCGGTGGATCTTTAACAAGGTTTACAGCAGCTGAGCTAGGATCTATTGTAATCAAGAAAATAGTTGAGAGGAATAAAATAGATCCAATTAGTCTAGATATAGTTATTATGGGCCACGTTATTAGAGATGGTGCAGGTCAAGATACTGCAAGACAAGCAAGTATCTTAGCAGGGATTCCACCAAAAGTAGATGCATTCAATGTAGACATGGTCTGCGCATCGGGGATGATGGCTATTATCAGTGGAGCTTCAATGATAAGATCTAAAGATGCCGATCTAGTAATTGCTGGAGGAATGGAGAACATGAGTAGAGCTCCATTCATAATACCTTACAATTATAGGTGGGGTATCAGAATAGATTATATTAAAGAGAACCAGATAATCGATTCTCTTATCTATGAAGGTTTGAGAGATCCCTTCAACGGTAAAGTGATGGTTCAAGAAGCTGATATGATCGCTATTGAGATGAATTATAAGAGGGAGAGATTAGAAGAGATTGCTTACGAGAGCCATATGAGAGCATTCAAAGCATCTAAGAATGGAAGTTTTAAGAAAGAGATTGTTCCTGTGAAAGTTGATGATGAGATTGCATTAGAAGTAGATGAGGGCATTAGACCTGATACTTCTCTCGAGAAGATGGCGAGCCTTCCTACTATATTCCCAGGTGGAGTTCACACAGCTGCAACATCAAGCCAGATAAGCGATGGAGCTTCAGTAGTTCTACTTGCAAGTGAGGATGCTATCGCAAATTATAACTTAAAGAAAAGAGCAAAGATAGTTGGATATACTTGGGTGGGGGTAGAATCTTGGCGTTTTACAGAAGCTCCAATACATGCTGTAAGAAGATTGCTAAGTAAAACAGGGTACAACTTGGAAGATGTAGATCTGTTTGAGAATAATGAAGCATTCGCTGTCTCAACTGCACTCTTTGAAGATCTCTTGAATGTTCCTAGAGATAGATTAAATGTATTCGGGGGAGCTATAGCCTTAGGTCATCCTCTCGGTGCAAGTGGAGCGAGAATATTAACTACATTACTCAATGCGATGGAGAATCTCAATTATAAAAGAGGCGTAGCAGCTCTATGCCATGGAACAGGTGGTGCAACAGCGATAATGGTAGAGAGAACATGAACAAAACTACAATATCTTTCAAAACCACTTAAAGATATATTACTTATTGTTTAATACTCTATGATAGCTTGAAGGGTGTCTACATACTCCTCCTAGAGATTACTAGAGAGTTGAGAGTAAACATCGGTTCACTTGGAGAGATTACATTAAGCCCTGGAGAATACATCTACATAGGTTCTGGGCAGAAGGATGTAGAGAAGAGAGTTATGAGGCATTTCAAAAAAGAGAAGAAGATTAAGTGGCATATAGATTACCTACTTTCATCAGATTCGTGTAAAATCCGTGAAGCTATTATCTACCCTCTTAATAGAGAGTATGAGTGTAAGATATCTAATCTAGCCCTAGAGCTTGGGTCTACACCTATTAGAAAATTTGGTTCAAGTGATTGTAGATGTATCTCTCACTTCTTTAAGACAGAGGATCCTCTAGCCTTAAAGAAGAACATCGAGAAATCGTTCAACGTAGATTCACTCATATTACACCCTTGAGACTGGAATGAGAATATTATTCACTTATAAAAATGTTGAAGATCGTTTAGGATCTTCATATTCTATAATAAGAGATTCTACTTCTCATCTTGAAATTATTGTGCTAATCCCATCCTACAGCGAATATATTACCTACTTCATCTATCTTTAACTCTATCCTACGAATCGGTTGGGGTGGAGGACCAGATAATACTTTTCCAGTAATGGGATCGTATCGCCCTCCATGACATGGACATTCAATTATTTTATCCATCTCTTTATAATTGACTGTACATCCCATATGTGTACAGACAGAGCTAAAAGCTACAAACTCGACGCCAGCTCTTTCCGCTAATTCGGGTTGAAGATGTATGAGGATGGCCCTATGTTGACCCGGACTTCCATCAGGCTTTGTATCCATCATAAAATATTTTTGACCTCCTCTTGGAATCTCTTTTACGGTTCCAATAATGATAGGCTCTGAAACCTTAGTCTTTGTTTCCTCTAATCTAGTTGTCTCAGTTTTTCCAACTTGTTCATTACTCTGTCTGAAACCCACCACATAGAATATCAAACCTACTACGACTCCAACCACACCCGTAACAAACCATCTTAAATGTCTCCTTCTACTAATCATTTCTACTTAACTCATTCTTTCAATTCTTTATAATCATTCACCGATTAATCGGATACGAGTAGGTGATAGAATAAGCATTAAGTATTGACGTTACTGAGAGGTTAGATGCATGATATTTATCTACATGTCGTTTTTATGGAGCATGCAGAATGGTCTAAGAATAGTTCGATAGAGAGATCGGATGAGATTCTTTTAATATTCATGAAAATGGATTAGATATTTCAAGTATAGAATATAGGTTTACATGCTCCTAAAGGTATATTTGAAAGTCTTGCCATATTACCATTCGTGAGAACTTGGTAGAAAAGATCAGTGAAGACGTAGTAATAGTTGGTTCAGGTTTAGCAGGTCTCAGAGCAGCTATAGAAGCTGCAAGCTCTGATCCAGAAATTCAGGTTGCGGTTGTAAGTAAGATCCATGCTATGAGGAGCCATTCAGTTGCTTATGCAGGGGGTACAGCAGCAGTTCTTTATCCAGAAGAAGGAGATAGTCTTGATCTACATGCTTTCGATACTGTGAAAGGTGCAGATTACTTAGCAGATCAAGATGCTGTTGAGTTATTTGTTAAACTTGCTCCAAGAGAGATCTTGAGACTTGAGCATTGGGGTATGCCTTGGAGTAGGAGAGGGGATGGGAGAATAGATCAGAGACCTTTCGGAGGTCATAGTTTTGATAGAGCATGCTATGCATCTGACAAGACTGGATTACACGCTATGCAAACTCTATACAATACATGCCTCAAGTACGATAACATAACATTCTACCATGAATGGTTTGCGACATCACTTATAGTTGAGGATGGAGAGTTTAAAGGCTTAACTGCAATCGATATGAAGACAGGAGAACTACACGTATTTCAAGGAAAAGCATGCATCTTAGCGACCGGAGGTGCTGGTAGACTATACTCATTCACGACTTACGGTTATTCTGCAACTGCTGAAGGTATGGCCATGGCCTATAGAGTAGGGATACCGTTGAAAGACATGGAGTTTATACAGTTCCACCCCACAGGACTAGTTCCTTCTGGAATATTGATCTCTGAAGCTGCTAGAGGTGAAGGAGGTTATTTAAGAAACAAGGATGGAGAGAGGTTCATGAGCAAGTATGCTCCAGAGAGGATGGAGCTTGCTCCAAGAGATATCGTATCGAGAGCTATGATGAGAGAGATATTAGAAGGAAGAGGGTTTAAAGGACCTAATGGTTTAGATTACGTCAACTTAGACTTAACACATTTAGGTGAAGAATTAATAGATGAGAAGTTGACAGAGATAAAGATGATAGCTATGAAGTTTGCTGGAATAAATCCTGTGAACGAGCCGATACCTGTAAGACCTGTAGCTCACTATACCATGGGAGGAGTCCACGTAGATATTCATGGACAGACGCCCATCAAGGGACTCTGGGCTGCAGGTGAGGTAAACTGTATAAGTGTACATGGAGCAAATAGATTAGGATGTAACTCTACTGCCGATTGTCTAGTATATGGTTTCATAACTGGAAAGTTAGCAGCTGAATACGTATTGAAGAAGAGTAGTAGTGGGTCTATTCCCGTTCACCTCGTCGAGATGGAGGAGAAGAGACTTTTTGACCAGATACTTAGAGGAGGAGTAGGTGAAGATCCTTACATAATCAGGAGGGAGATGCAGAATACCATGAGCCAGTATGCATATGTATTTAGAGATGGAAAGGGGTTGGAGGAGGGGCTCCGTAAGATTAGAGAGCTCAAGAGAAGATTTAATACTGGTAGAGTAGATGATAAGAGTAAAGAATTCAATCAGAATTTTATCAATGTGTTAGAGCTGGATTCAATGCTCGAGGTAGCTGAAGTGATTCTAGTCTCCGCTTTAGCGAGAACTGAGAGTAGAGGAGC
Organism: Aigarchaeota archaeon; assembly: GCA_025058515.1. Classification (GTDB taxonomy): domain Archaea; phylum Thermoproteota; class Nitrososphaeria_A; order Caldarchaeales; family Wolframiiraptoraceae; genus Geocrenenecus. The sequence goes on along the minus strand of JANXDW010000009.1, from coordinate 12,729 downwards.
CCACTACCGCTTAGATTACCCGAAGAGAGATGATGTTAACTGGCTTAAACATACATTAGCTTACAGAACACTTGAAGGACCAAGACTTGAATACATGCCAGTAAAGATTACTAAGTGGGAGCCTAAAGAGAGAAAGTATTGAGTAGAGGTGAGGAGATGAAAAGTAGAGAGAATAGAGAAGGGATATTCGGCTGGTTGAAGTTTAGAGGATACTCTATAGAGAAAATTCTCTACATATCTCAGAGAGTATCAGGAGTCGGGATCCTCGTCTTCTTAATAACACATATCTTAAATGTAGGGTTAATCTATGCTACAACAGGTATATTATGGGAGCCTCCTGGACTGATTGGAAAAGCTATATTGATAATACTCGGTGTAATCGTAATATTCCATTCTCTCAATGGTATTAGACTAACTCTAGTGGAATATGGATTCTTAGTAGGTAAGCCTATAAGAGCTGTCTACCCCTACAGGATGACTACTCTAAGCGGAAAGCAAAGGCTAGCCATATACCTAGTTACTACAGTATTCGTAATCCTCATGTATTTCTGGACTATGGTCGCCTTTCATCTTCTAGGGTGGTAGAAATGAGAGAATCAACAAAAATGTTAATACACTATATAACAGGGTTCGCCATACTCATCACAGGCGCAATACACTTGATAGCTAGCAACCTCAAAACACTTGAATGGATTAAAACTACACCATTATATCCTGTAAGCCAAGGAATATTTCTCGCTACAGTTCTCTACCATGCTCTTAATGGTTTAAGAGTGATCTTAGTGGAATTGATGCCAGGCTACCGTAGTGGAAAGATAATCTCATACACTTTACTAATTCTAGGAGTAATACTCTTCGTATTCGGCTCATACGTCTTGATAATACTATTTGGAGAAAGGTGAGAATATGGAGAGGAAAATTCAATTTAAAGTCTTCAAATTTAATCCAAGTATAGAAGTTACTCCAACATGGAGGGTTTATGAAGTTGAGGTTGATAGAGGGACAACAGTACTCGATGCATTATTAAAGATTAAAGAAGAACAAGATCCTTCTCTTGCTATAAGGTATTCTTGTAGACAAGCAATCTGCGGTTCATGTGGAATGATGATAAATGGTAAGCAAAGGCTTGCATGTTTTACTAGAGTCTTAGAACTAAACTCAAAGATAATCTATGTTGAACCTCTAAGCAACTACCCAATAATCAGAGATTTGGTAACAGATTTCTCAGAACTCTTTTCTAAAGAGAGATCTGTTAAACCATATATTATTAGAGATGATGTTGAAGAGATGTCTAATCCTACCGGCATGTACCTCCAGAAACCTGATGAACTCTTATCGTATCTACAGTTTGCAGACTGCATAGAGTGTGGACTATGTTCTTCTGCATGTCCAACCGTCTCAACCGATAGATTATTCCTAAGCCCGATGGTTCTAAATAAAGCCTATAGATTCTCAGCCGACTCTCGAGATAGTGGACTGGTACATAGACTACCAGTAATAGATTCTGAACATGGATGTTGGAGATGCCACTTTGCTGCAGCATGTAGTAGCGTCTGTCCAAAGGGAGTAGATCCAGCAAAATCTATACAACTACTTAAGAGGATGATTACTTCTACAAACATCTTTAAAAAATCTAGAAAGAGAATCGTAGAGATCTCATCTAGACCTCACGTAACCTTGAGTTTCCCATGAAGTAGTTTAGAAAAACAATTACAAAAATCTATTTTTATCTATATTTTCTTTCTGTGAAAAGTTTTCTCGTTTTTTGAGGATCATGGCCGCTTAAGTTATTATGTTTCTAATATATTGATTCCATAATCCATGTGATAGAAGCCTCTTGGGATGTAGTTGGTGGATACCCCATTCTGCAAACTCATGTATAAGTGCAACGTTAATCTCTTCTATGAACTTTCTCTTAAAATATTCTTCTATCGGTTCATCTACTTTAGCGCTTTCTCTTAAGACTCTCTTCCAGATTACAGTGGCTATCGAGGAGATGAAGATAACTATCTTGTTTTCCAGCCTACTATAGTAAGCTAAAGCAAGAATAGGTGTAGTAGATGGGAGAGCGTATTTGTGAGAGATTATGTATCTCTCTATCCGCCAGTCTATATCAGGATTTCTCCGAGATTTCAATCCTCCAATAATTATTATCGCAACTACTATCGATATAATAGGGATTAATAGCAATATTAATGAAGTTATGCTTTGTAACACAAAAAATATGTGAGGACGCTGATTTATGAAACTTGTGGAATTACTTAAGATTATTGATGCTTCGATCTCAAGCTTCTAAAATAGAGAAAAGAAAAAATCTATCATCTTGAACAATAGCACTATGTCTAGATTCTACAAGTTTGGAAGGTATCTTATCGGAGATAAGGGTTGGTCTTGGTCTTCTTTGAATCCTCTATCAACTATACATAAAAAGGTTACTTCTTATTTTTCTGCTTCTTCTTGACCTTATTATTCATCTTCTCAACTATTATCCGACTTCTAAATGTATCAACTGCTATTCGTAGTTCATCACCATCCTTGAATGGGAATTGACTATCATGAGCCAGTTTTGCAGGAATATGAATGTAATAATACTCATTACCACTAACATGTATCTTCTTTCTAAGAAAACTCCTTGCTTGCAACATTATTTTTACCCCTCTCTTAGAGGGGGGCTTGGTATATAAAAATTGACCCTATTTTTATATATAAATTTATCCACATTAATTACTTTTTTTGCACTCTCAGTTAAAAATCTTACTATTGGTCGCCGATGTAAACATGTGATCTGGGGTAGGCATAGAATGATTTATAGAGGTACATCTACATCCTCAACCTAATTCCTTTTTTACTCAGAAGAGAAGATATTAATTTCCAATTGATAAGAATATTTTTATTTTCCAGATTATGAAATAAGTCAGTGTAATAAGATGGGCAAGATAAGGATTAGGAAGGTAAAGGTCTTAGCTAAAGAAACTATGAAGACACTGGAAGGTAAAGTAGCAGCAGACTTTGAATCTAATAAGCTTCTAGTCGGACAGATCTTAACTGGAAGAGTCTCGAAGAAGATGAGGAATAAGATTGCAGGCTACTTAACATCTATAGTAAAGAAGGAATTGAAGAAAGAGGAGGCAAAACAAAAAGATCAAATCAAACAATAAAAATAACATATTGTAGATTATGAGTTATTTTATAATGAGAACTATCTTCTAAAGACTGTTACCAAGGCTTAGTTGCATCTCTCTTCCTATATAGCGGTTTATAATTGGTGCACCTTTGAATCTCCCTGAATTTATTAAAGGTAAGTGAGGAATCTCAAAATCTCTGAACGCTCGACTTAGTGTTCTTGTAGTACTCAAGACCCGTATAGATTATCGATAAGTTAAAATTATTTCAATTTAACTGCATATTGAGGTTTGAGGATATGAGTGAGAGTAGAGAATTGATGAAGGAGGCAGTTTTACAAGTTGCTAAGCTTATGGCTATATCAGCTATAACTGCTCCAAAAGCTAGAGGAGTAGACAATATAATTGTAAAGATTCTTAGTAGAGAAGAAGAGATAGAATTGTTAGCTAAGAAGATGGAAGAGCTCTCCGAGATCTATGGAGACTTCTTTAAAAGAGATGCACAGAATATTAGGAAGAGCATAGCAGTAGTATTGATAGGGTGCAAGATAATTAGTGTTAATCTTAAGACACCACCTCAATGGAAGATAGATGCTGAAACTGTACACAATATAGTTAATCTAGGGATAGCTCTTGGTTCAGCTGTTAAGACTTCATCTATACATAACGTTGATAATAGAATAATGTTTAGCGCTGGGGTAGCAGCACAAGAACTCAAGATGTTAGATGTTGATTATGCTTTCGCTATACCTTTAAACGTTTCATCTAAGAGCATATACTTTGATAGAGTTTGGCCTCCGAAATAAACATCCCCATTTCAGCATTATATTTTCTTAGTCAGCATATGAAGAAATACCAGATAAGGTAGAAATAAATCTATCTCGTTATGGTTCTTCTTGTAGAGCGACCTCTACCGATAAGACTTGAAGGACAGTTCTTCGAGAATGGGCATACTCTACACTTAGGGTTCTTAGCTCTACAGATTCTTCTCCCAAACTCAATTAAAGCTAAATGAGCTCTCATCCTCATTCTTAAAGGTGTAACATACTCTAGCTTCTTCTTCACTTCTTCATACTTCTCTCTTGTTCCCACAAAACCCATTCTCACCATAACTCTAAAGATATGTGTATCTATAGGTAGGACATCTTCTCCTCTAGCTATCATCAAGAATACATCAGCCGTTTTAGGACCTATTCCCTTAATAGATGTAAGTATATTGAAAGCTTCATCGTATGGGAGATGTAATATCTCTTCAAGACTTATACCTCCTCGTACAATCTGGCGTGCTATTTCTCTAATCCTCTCAGCCCTAATCCTCCACATACCCGCAGGCCTTATCACATCCCTCAAAACACCCATGTCCGCTTCAGCTATGTCTTCAATCTTCTTGAACCTTTCACTAAAATTTTTCAGTGCAATATCTACGTTCTTTCTATTAGTCTTCTGTGATAATATTATTCTAACTAAAAGTTGGAAAAGATCAAGTTCTTTTACCCAAGAAATATCTACAGAGAACATTCTTAAAATGGTTTTAACAACAGCTTCTAATCTATCGGCATCATTGGTCTCTTGAACAACCATCTATCACCCATATTAACATGTTAACTCTACATAAAATCTTTAACTTATCAAATGGCAGTGAAACGCTAGTACTATTAGTATTTAGATGGAAACTAGATTAGAGTATCTCCTAGATAACATCAATACTTGAATTACATCAACTATTGCCATGACTGTTGAATATATCGTTACGCTGAATACAGCATGCTTCACATTAAGATAGTAGAGTTCATCAAATTCTTTGAAAGCTTCTATTAACGCTTTAAATATTGGGAGGTCTTCTTGATGTAAGGCGGAATGGCGTCTAATAATCGAGAACAGATAATTATATCAGCTGTACCTTATGAGAAAGACTGGGCTAAAAAATGGAGTGACGCAAAGATCTTTGAAGTAGATCCCGACCCTAGTAAGCCTAAGTTCTTCATATGTGTTCCATACTCTTATCAGAATGGTCCACTACACATTGGACATGGATTTACCTTTACTAGAGGTGATGCATATGCTAGATTTAAGAGGATGCAAGGATACAATGTGCTTTTTCCATGGGCTTGGCACTGGACTGGAGAAGCAGTAGCTGGAACAAGTGAAAGACTGAAGCAAGGTGACCAACTGATAAGGAAAGTCTTAGTTGAGATAGATGGTGTCCCACCTGAGATTGTTGATAAATTCATTGATCCAGCATACATAAGTAGATACTATACTGAAGAGAATAAGAAAGTCGTAAGAGCTATGGGTTACTCAATAGATTTTAGACGTGAATTCTATACGACAGACCTTCACCCTTACTATAGTAAGTTCATAACGTGGCAGTATCTAACCTTAAAAGAAAGAGGATATGTAATCACGGGTAAGCATCCAGTCGTATGGTGTCCTAGATGTCACAGCCCAACAGGAGATCACGATAGACTCGTAGGAGAAGGAGTCTCACCTGAAGAATACACACTAGTATACTTCAAGATGGAGGATGTTTACTTAGCTGCAGCAACTCTTAGACCTGAAACAATTTTTGGCGTAACGAATATCTGGATCAATCCACACGCTCCATACCTTACAATAGAGATGGGTGGAAAGAAGCTTTTGGTCTCTAAGCGAGCTGCAGAGAAATTAAGTGAACAGAAGAAAGAAGTAAGAGTTTTAGGTGAAGTAGATCCGAGAACCTTCATCGGTAAGATGGTCGAAACGCCTATCGTGAATTATACTGTACCGATACTGCCTGCAGAGTTCGTTGACCCTAACTTCGGGTCTGGAGTAGTCTACAGTGTCCCTGGACATGCACCATATGATTATGCGGGTCTAATAACGTTAAAGAAGAGGTTAATTGAGAGAGATGAGTATGATATAAGAAGAATAGTTGAAGAAATAAAACCTACTTCTATTATTAGGGTTCCTGATTACGGCGAGTATCCTGCGGTTGAGATAGTAGAGAGATTGAGGATAGTAGATGATAGAGATCCTAGACTTGATGAAGCTACTAGAGAGATCTACTCAAAAGAATTTCATAGTGGAGTGATGAAAAAGAATTGTAGAGAGTTTTCAGATCTCTCTGTTAATGAAGCTAGAGAGAGAGTTAAGCAGAAGCTCTTAGAAGAAGGTCTTGGAGATATTATGTGGGAGGTCCCGGATAGAGTAGTATGTAGATGTAGTACGGAATGTTTGGTGAAGATAGTTGAAGACCAATGGTTCTTAAAATACTCAGACCAAGAATGGAAGAATAAGGTCAAAGAACATATATCTACGATGAAGATTTATCCTGAAGAAGCTAGACAGTGGTTTATAAATGTAGTAGATTGGCTTAGAGATTGGGCATGCGCACGTAAGACTGGTTTAGGGACAAAGCTCCCATGGGATCCCGAGTGGATAGTAGAAACTCTAAGTGATTCAACTATCTATCCAGCATTGTATACTATAAGTAAGTATCTCAATGATGGAAGAGTTAAACCTGAACAACTAACTGTAGAAGTACTTAACTACATATTTTTGGGTGAAGGGGAAACTGCGAAACTAGCTATTAAAAGTAGGATAGATAAGAAGTTATTAAAGATGATGAGAGATGAGTTCTTGTACTGGTATCCAGTAGATATGCGTATCTCTGCTAAAGAGCTTGTACCAAACCATCTTACCTTTTATCTCTTCCATCATATAGCCATCTTTGAGAGAGAACATTGGCCTAGAGGAATCTCTGTAAATGGTATGATAACTATAGAAGGAGAGAAGATGAGTAAGAGTAGAGGGAAGTTCATTCCATTAAAAAACTCGATAGCAAAATATGGAGCAGATACAACAAGATGTACACTCCTCTTAGCTGCAGAAGATATGGATGACCCAGATTGGCGGGAGAAGAATGCTCAAGAAGTTAAGTTGATGCTTGAACAGTTTTTGAGGATCGTTAAAGAGGTCTCTGAAGCACAGTTAGTTGACCAAAACTCTGTAGACAGATGGTTATTATCTAGACTTCAGGAAAGAATAAAGAATATAACTTCAAATATGGATTCTCTAAAAACTAGAAAAGCATGTCATGAAGCACTCTATGGAATGTATGCAGATTGGAGATGGTATCTAAGGAGAACAGGAGGAACAATAAGTAAGAATGGAAGGATCTTCGTAGAAAACTGGGTAAAGCTCTTAGCACCATTCGCACCTTTCACATGTGAAGAAGCATGGAAGATTCTTGGAAAAGATACTTTTATCTCTACAGAGAGCTGGCCTATTATTGTGAGAGAACTTGTAAATCTTGAAGTTGAATTAGCAGAAGAATTGATAATAAAACTAATAGAAGATGTTAGAAGTATAGTAGAAGTCTTAGAGAAGAAGCCTAGTAGAATCATTATCTATGTAGCATCGGAAGATAAGCAAGAATTATTAGAAGAAGCATTAAGTATGATTAGAGAAGGTGGTCAAAAAGATTTAGGTAAACTCATTAAGAAGATTATCGTAAAGATACCTGGTAGAGAGAAGCTGGCGCCGAATATGGCGAGAATTCTACTAGATACCGCTTCGTACTTCATATCGAACTACAAGCCTAAAACAATATTAGAAGTAGCTAAAATAGAAGAAGAAGTAATTAGATCGGCTATCCCATTCTTATCAAAAGAGCTTACAACTATTGTTGAGGTTTACAGAGAAGGATCTAAGGATTTATACGATCCTATGGAGAAGGCTTTAACATCTCTTCCTCTTAGACCAGGCATATATGTTGAGTAAGATCTCTCCACGTCTTAGAGTCTTGAGAGAAGCTGCAGAAGACTTAAGATATCTCTTGAATAGAGGATATAATAAAGAGACTGTGCTGAGACTTGTAGGAGATAGATATCTATTGGATAGAGATGAAAGATTGGTCTTGTATAGATCGGTTTACTCTATGGATGAGGTCGAGCAGATAAAGAAGAAGAGGATGGAAGAGAGAATGTTGCAAGACCAGAAAGTTTTAGTAGATGGATTCAACGTACTGAATACGATTGAAGCAGCTTTAAGAGGAGATGAACTAATTCTATGTGATGATGGAATCATCCGAGATTTCTCACAAGTATATGGTAAGTATAGATTAACTCAGCAGACGTTGACTTCTCTCTCATTGATGATAGAAGCTTTAAAGACTCTTAGAGTATCTGAGGCTTTAGTATTATACGAATCTCAGATAAGTAAAAGTGGGGAAATAGCCAAGAAGACTAGAGAGATCATCAGAGAAAAAGAGATAGATGGAGATGCGGAAACTAGTAAGACTGTTGATTCAATACTTTCTAGAAGTGAGAGAATAGTCTGCACAAGCGACTCCGCAATACTCTTAAGATGTAAGAGCTACTTCGATCTAGCCGGCTACATAATAACTTCAAGAATAAAGAATACTCAGATTCTTTCTCTAAGTAAGAACTCTACCTAACTTATCACATAAATAAGACACCAAAGATTATATGTATCTCTAAGTAGGAGAAGTTGGGCCCGTAGCCTAGCATGGACGATGCTCCAAGCCTATCTCCGTGCGTCCCTGCTTGGTTTTAAGGATTTCTTGGTGTACCAGGCTTGCCGCTTGAGGGGATGATACACATATTTGGATTAATCTTAGTAATAAATACTTGTATGGTCTTAACTATGGTATCTGCTGTTATTTTTCACTTCATAAGATATATATTCTATCAATTATATATAATTTATTGAGTTAATTATGAGGAATAGCCTTTTACTTGCTGTTTTAGGAGTCGTCTTTGGAGTTTTTATCTCATTAGTTGCCTTTCCTTTAGGTATGCTCGTCGCGATCTTTGGGGAGACTACGCCGGAAGATATCGCTAATCGTTTTGTTGTTTTTTGGATTGGAAGTGCATTAGGATTGATAGGTGGTTTTTTAGGACGTCGATTAGGTGGCGTTGTAATGATTATAGCTGGCTTAATCTCGGTGTTCGCGTTGGGGGGATTTGCGATCGTCTCATTTTTGTTGTTAACAGCCGGTGGAATAGTGGCATTCAGAGAGAAAAAAGGTGATTATGTCACAACTAGAGCTAATGATACACCCCGTAACAGAATAGTGATACGTGTCTTATCAGCTTCGCAAGACATGGTTTGCCGCAAGTGCGGAGGCACTGTACCATTGGGTTCCAAAGTCTGTGTTAACTGTGGGTCGAGACTTTATGAAGAGAGGGCAGGTATAAAATGCCCTGTTTGTAAGGCTCCGTTAATCTATGCTACAAAAACTTCCAGAAACAAGCTCATCTGTGGTTATTGTTTCTCAGAATTAACCTTGGAGAATGTTTACATTCCTCCTGTTGATAAAAAACCAGCGATAAGTCCCCCTAAGAGAAATGTAATTAACCGAGAACGATTGATTTGGACAGTAGGCATTTTGTTTGCAGTTTTTATCGGTGCAGTCATTGGTTCAGCTGGTAACAGTCCTTCTCCACCTTCAACAATTACCATGACTAAAACAATTCTGATCACCACTTCTCAGGAAATGTCACCGGTAGATACAACTACTGGATCTGTTTCCGGAGGATTAGAGCAAGGAGGACGGTCAAATGTTACGAGAGGAACTGTAACATGCCCGATACCTTTCACAGGTGTCCTTCAGATAACTATCGTTGAATACATAAGGGGAGATAGGGCAGATCATGAGATGAGGAGAGCCTCAGTATTTAATCCTGAACCGAAGAGAGGGTATGAGTATCTGCTTTTAAAGGTAAATGTCAAGTACGTTCAAGGAGTAGGCACAATAGATATTGGTCCACATTTGTTTGAAGTTTTTGTCGACGGCGTCGGATATGATACAGAATATTTCGCTATAATGCCCGAGGAAAAATCAATGTTGAGTGCTCATTCCCTAATGGCTGGTGCCAGTATCGAGGGTTGGTTACCTTTCATAATTCCCAAGGGTAAAGAGTTCGTTTTACAGTTTTGGTCACTCGATCCCTGTTATGTCAAACCGTAAATAGTAGATTGCAGATGCCTGAGATCAACGGAGACTACGAAGGGCCGGTGGTCTAAGGCGGGTCAGTTAAGAAAGATCGCTGCTACCCCTTTTATGGAAGCAATAATTAATTGTTCTTAGATTTTATAACTGGAGCCTTTCATTAGGGAATTCACCCAGTTGGAATATGTGTGGTATTAGTTGAAAGCTCAGGGGCCTAATTAAATAAACCTTGTGCTACAGTAGCGGCCCTCATACTTGAAGCGAGAATTAAAAGTTTTACCGTGTTGTGCACTCCATGCTTATAGCGGTTGTACTTGATCTTATAAGAGTGCCAGAAGGAGTTTCGGCAAAGGATTTCTGAGTTTTATTGTTAGGTTATTTCATAGGGTAGTTTTGAAAATGTGCAGTAGATGTTTTGTCTGGGTGAAGCATAGCTGATTTAAGAGTTGCTACATTTAAGTCCAATGTTTCCAATAAAATTTGTGAGGGGGAGCACGAGTTATGATGCTGGGATTAGGGGAACTTTTTAATGTAGCACCAGCAGATTAGTTTCTCGGAGTTTTCTCGTCACCTATACTCACAAGTCCTACAAGAGCTGTAATAATCACAAGAGATACGATTGTAGAAGTAGAGCCCTATCCGATAGCATCTTACCTCGATGAAGAGGATTTAACCTTAATAGTGAACTTCCTGAAGTATACTGCACCAGATTTAAAACTTGATTTCGAAGGAGACTTTACCAATCTTTACGAAATAATATTGCCAAAGGAAGTAAAAGTTATTGGTGTTAAAGATCTAGAGGGGGGAAATTGCAGGGATTCTTTTATAACTTAGCGAGGAATAGCGTGGTCTTAACAGTTCAACATCATGCACCAAGTACGGGAATAATTGGAACGCCTTATGGAAAAGCTGAAATTGTAGTGGAATTGAGTAGGTAATTCACTGATGTATTAATGGAGAACTTGAGCCAATAGTAAGGAATCCTAAGAAAGAGTAATATTAAATAATATTTTTGTTTTGCTCTTTGTTGAATAATCTCTAAATACCGTTTAACACAGTCTTCAAGTTGCGAGATATCGATGAAACCCTTCCTCCTCGGAACCGCAATAAGATATAAAGCAGATAAATATTTAAATATGAAGTATTGCATCGAAAAGGGCCCGTAGCCTAGGATGGATATGGCGCCGGCCTCCGGAAGAGGATAGTAATGGAGAGAGCCGGAGGTCGGGGGTTCAAGTCCCCCCGGGCCCGCATTAAATGATTATCATTTACTCAATGTATAATGGTGAAGATGCAGAGAAGTGGAGATAATCTGTCAACCTGCTATATCTCCCATCCTATTATTGTTAAATCGAAATCTGTGACCAGGCCTACTAACTTATTACTAGAGTCTACGATGGGTATTCTTCTTAAATGTTTATTCTTCATTATCTTGACAACTTCTAAGATCGTGGAGTTAGAGGTACAGGTTACGAGATTCTTAGTCATGATATCTTCAACTTTAAGCGTTTTTACATCTTTATTGCTTAAGACAGCTTTAGTAACAATATCTCTAAAAGTAATTAAACCATGTAATACGCCTTCTGAATCTATGACTGGGAGACATTCAATATCATGCTCGATCATTTTTCTTACAGCTTCCTCTACACTCTTACCAATAGAAATCGTAATCAAGTTCTTTGTCATAACTTTATCTACAGTCATACTAGCAATCTGAAACCTATCCATTTACAATTCTCAACAATATGAAATAGATACATTATATAAACCTATACAGATAATCAACTACCTCTATTAATCTCAAGACCATCTCCCATATTTATATAATTGAAAGCTTTTTATTCAATTCGATGATGAGTGGTTGAGATGAATATGTCTAGGAGAGATAGTTCAGAATATTCATCAAAGATATTGGAGATAATTAGGGAGCGGAGAAGTATTCGTGAATTTAGAGATGAGGAGATACCAGTAGAAGACTTGAAGCTGCTTATTGAAGCTGCGAGGTGGGCGCCTTCTGGAAGCAATCTCCAACCTTGGAAGTTTGTTATAGTCACCGATAAAAGATTAGTGAAGGCCATAAAATTGATTTCTCCAGGAATGTTCGGTGAACCTCCAGCACTCATCATAATATGCCATGACCTCTCTAGAGCAGAACTCTCAAGAGAACTCCAGTTAATAGATATCGGAGCATCGATGCAGAACATCCTTCTATATGCTCATGCACTAGGTTTAGGAACATGCCCTATAGCCTCCTTCAACTCAGAAGGTATAGCTGAACTACTTGAACTACCAGATCACTTAAAACCTACGATAATAATATCTGTCGGTAAGCCTGAGAGAAAACCATCTCCTCCAGAAAGAATACCTCTAGACAAATTAATTGTAAAAATATACTAGAGGATGAAATTATGGAGAAAGAATTAGTAAAGGCTAGAGAGAATTTATTTGAGATAGCTTGTTTCCTCATATCAAGTGCTAAAGGATGTTTTAGTGAACCGAGATCTTACGGACCACTAAGACTTCTACAAGCATTCGTAATGCTAAGTAATCTTTCGAAGAACATCGAAGACCTAAGAGATGAATTTATTGAGAGAATGGGAGAAAAGATTACGGAAAATCTTACATTAGCTTTAGATGAGAAGAAATTTGAAG
>JANXDW010000034.1 GCA_025058515.1 Aigarchaeota archaeon | reverse complement strand
TCTGGAAGAGTGTTCCAGTTAATGGTCCTGCGGCAACTACTAGAAGATTACTAGGATGAACTCCTCCAACTATCTTATCTAATTCCTTGAATATGAAGTATGATGCCCAACCTCTTCCACCAATAAACTCGTATACAAGATCTTCATCTGGATCTTTTATCTCGATCTTCTTATTAGATAGATCTATCTCAGCGATCCTTCCATAACCATACATGAAAAATATATTGGAGAAGGTTATTAAAAATCTTTCCTAATGTTCATCTAGTTGTTGTATTCTACTTTAATGCTTGTTGAAGTCTTTTGTCTACTTCATCCCAGTTTACGATATTCCAGAACTTCTCTACATACTCTCCTCTATTGTTCTTGTAGTCTATGTAGTAAGCATGTTCAAAGACATCTATTACGAAGAGTATACGGAACATTGGGTAAACGTTTGTATTATGCTTCTCTATCTGCATCGGTATAAGTCGGTCTGTTTGTCTACAGAGTGTTAATGCAGCCCATCCAGATGCCTCAGTACCAATAGCAGTATCAGAAAGTTCTTTCTTAAATCTCTCAAAACTTCCAAACTCTTTCTCTATTCTATCTGCTAGAACTCCCCCAGGTTTTCCACCGCCTTTACCTGCAGGCGCCATATTACTCCAGTAGAGAGAGTGGAGTAGGTGTCCACCAATATTAAATGATAAAGCCTTTAACGTGGCCCTCATATCTATATCTGCATTCTCTTTTCTAGCTTTATCTAACCTCTCTAAAATCTGGTTTGCAGCAGTAACATATGCTTGATGATGTTTCTGATGATGTATAGTTAACTGCTGCTCCGATATATACGGCTCTAAAGCATTGTAACTATACGGTAGACTTGGTAAAACATAAAACCTAGGTCTTTCCTCAGGCATGGTATAGACCTTTGAGAAGAGGTTAAAAAATCTTCTATCGCTACTTACATCGATGTATATAGCCTTTTCATCTTTCTATAAACTGCGTAATCTTTTCCTGAAGTTTATGAAATTTTATTATTCTACTATTCTGAGCCAATATTTTAATCGGTGTATCGACGATCATGGAAATCTCATCTAAAGCTTCATTTAAAGTACTAAACTTTCTTGGAGCATATCTCAGAGCTCTTCTACAGATCTCTCTAAACCTCCAGACTCCTAAAGGTATCCAACCTTCATCTACTTCAGCAACTACAAAGACTAAAGCTTGTTTCCTATCCCTATAAAGCTTCTCCAGTATTGGGAATCTAATAGCATGGTATGCTCCTCCAACATTTTCAGGATATCTATCAGATTCTCTTGGAAGCTCTGAATCTGTATACACTTTTATCTGATTGAACTTCCTCCAAGCTTCAATAACCTCGAAACCCCATGGTCCAGGCATCATTAATATTGCTACTTTATTATAGTGAGCTTTGTAACTGTATACTGCGTATTCTGTAACCCATTCATTCTTCTTTACATGTTCTCTAAATCTTCTTCCCAAGACATCATCTACTGCTGTTATACTCCACTCTGTTGGAACAATCTTCCTCCAAGCCTTTGTTCCAAGTAATCCAACTGAGAGCAGTCTCACAATATTATAATCTGGAACACCACTTGAGTAGAGCTTTAATATCGCTTCACCAGCTTTAAGATCTACATCGTCGACAACGTCCTCAACTACTTTAAAGGTAACCGGGTTCTCTGCAATGCTAATCTTTTCTAAATTAGCTATTGGTCCAGATGGTGTAGTTCTTACAGAGAAGTTTGGGTTTATCTTAGGTTCTTTATGTAATATCATCTCTAAGTTTACAGGCTTACAAGCCATAGCTACTTCTTGAATATTCTGAATTAACCTATCTGGGCTTTTAGCTTCATAGACTTTTACATGTGTTCTACCATAGACTAGGCTTAACCTCATAGATAGAATCTTTTCTAAAGGTATGTCTAACCATTCTTCATGTTTCTCGATTAAGCTTGTATCATCTATGAAGGGTGGGACTAGTGGTCCTAGGCTTACTCTTGGGTAACCGTGAGAGCCTACGAGAGCAGAAGGTGGAGATGAACCATAGATAGTCTTTGTTTTAACAATCTTCGATAAGAGCTCTCTAACATCCTTCAAGTATGGACATCTCTCTAATCTACAATTCTTATAATCTCCCTTACATACTGGGCAGTCTATCTTCTTCTCTATCTCTACTTCGCCATGCCCTTCTCTAGAATAGTAGAGTATTGTGGGCAAGACCTATTAATAATAAAGGAGAATCCTGTTAAATAATCTTATTAGACTTCGATCAACCTATCTTGAGAAGACTCTATCCAATATGTTACTTAATAACACATGTACACGGTCTTCTCATACACTGTGGACAACCACGCCCATACCTTCTCACGAACTCTTCTTCTAGATCTATCCTAACTAAATTACAGAAGCTAAGCATCCATGCAAGTAAGTCTGAGACCTCGTATCTAATCTGTTCACTATCATTTTTTAAGAATGCATCTACGACTTCGCCTGCTTCTGTGATCATCCAGAGCAACGTCTTCTCTACACCTCTCTTCAAATCTCTCTCAAGATAGGTCTCAGCTATTACCTTCTGCATATCTCTCAAATCCATATAAGAGACTACGTACCCATCAAAGAAATAACTATTTCTCTATTATTCTTTTGCAAGCTCTCTATTCTCTTAGACTCTTGATCGGGTTAGAAGCTAATGATATTGCTCCATAGAGTACTATATCCTCTCTCAATGGGGTGATGGTTATAAAGGCGACATTATTAGGTGTATATCTACTTATCTGTTTCTTTACAGGATCTAAGATTAGATCTTGATTTTTCAAGGCTATTGCTCCTCCAACAGTTATCAATTCTGGGTCATAGAGAGTGTTTATGTTTGCGAAGCCTATCGCATTAATCCTACCTATCTCTTCAACTACTCTAAATGCATACATATCTCCAGATTTAGCAAGTTCAAAGAGTTTCTCAGAAGTAAGCTTCTCTTCTCTTATAAGCTTTTCAAGATTCTCACAATAGAACTCTTCTGGACGATCCTCTAAAAGATACTCAGTGAATCTAGGGATGTTTCTTCCAGAACAGTATGCTTCCCAGTGTCCAGCTCCTCCACAACCACATAACAATCTACCTTTAAGGTCTACTACCATATGTCCTATCTCTACAGCATTACCATCCTTCCCAATTAATAGGTTTCCATCTACTATTGCTCCACCACCTATCCCTGTACTAAGAGTTACATAGAATACATTCTTAACCTCTCTCCCTAATCCGAAGAACTTCTCTCCAAGTACGGCAACAGTACAATCATTTAGAAGATATACAGGCTTCTGAAATTTCTCTTCTAATTCTTTTACTATTGGAACATTTTTAAAGAAAACGTTAGGTGGATTCAATATAACGCCTTTCTTATAATCTATGGGACCTATCGAGCCAATACCTATTGAAGTAATGTTTGATAAATCGTTAGAAGTTAACTTCTGGATCATCTCTATTATCTGATTTATGAAGATTTCAGAAGATTCTCTTCTAGTCTCCTCTTCAATCTTCTTAACTATACCATGATGAAGGTCACCTATAGCAACTCTTACTTTAGTAGCACCTATATCGATACCTATATACATCTGAGCACGGCCTCTATCTGAAAGAGCTTTGCAGACTTATATAAGGAGTCGTTTAAGTAATAGGCTTAATAATTGCGGTATGATTTTCATTACCATGATTAGAAGTTTGAGTAGAGAAATTGCTTTATTCTTCACGATATCAATAATCTTAGCTACTCTCATAGATCTTATTTTCTACCTCTTTAGTGGACTTCAAGATTTCTCCCAAGTATTGTTATGGGGATTCCTAAGAATGTATACTCCAACAGTAGCTGTATTAGTTGTTGGAGGTCCTTCAATCATTAAACGATACTTTCATTTCAGTAAGAAAGCTATCTTAATTTATTTTCTATCACCTTTAATAGTTTATCTGACAATCTTCATCTACGTAGCCATCTCGATGATTACTGGATTATTTTCAATAAGTCAATTAGAGGCCATGTCTAAGAATATGTCTATAGATACTTATACATTTATAGCACTTACATTCTTAAACTCCTATATCAATGGTATAACTATAAATGCACTCTATGCTATTGGTGAAGAGATTGGTTGGAGAGGTTTTCTACTAGATAGACTGGAGTCTACTGGAATGGGTTTACTAAAAGCTACGATAATTATTGGAATAATCTGGGGAATATGGCATTCTCCAGCAATAATATTACTTGGATACAATTATCCTGAGAATAGGGTTATAGGTGTATTGATCTTCACATTGTTCACGACCTCTTGTACACCGGTCTACATCATCTCTAGGAAGATCTCTTCAAGTATTCTACCTACTGCTTCTCTACATGGCTCCGTGAATGCTATCTGGGGACTAACCTTACTGATAACGAATATACCGAGAGAACTAGGTGGTCTAGGAGTGATAGCGATTACATCATGGATCATGACTTCAATCATAGTATATATAGCATTAAAGTATAGAATGTAATTAATTATATTGAGATGGATGTGGAGAAACTAGTTGTGTTCCAAGCTTCTAATTAAGGTCTTCTAGACTCTTCTTCCTCTTCTTCCACCTTTCTTCCTAACAGAATCATGAGGCACCGGTGTTACATCTTCTATCCTACCTATCATTACACCAGACCTCGCTACAGCTCTAATAGCTGCTTGAGTACCTGGACCAGGTGTTCTAGCCTTTACCCCGCCTGGAGCTCTAACTCTAATATGTACAGCATTTATTCCTTTAGTTTTAGCGATCTCCATAACGTAGGAAGCTGCTCTAGTAGCTGCATATGGTGTTGGCTCTAATCTTCCTGCATCTACGAACATTCCACCAGATGCTCTAGCTATTGTCTCAGCGCCAGTTAAGTCGGTTACATGTACTATGATGTTGTTGTAGCTAGCATATATGTGGACTATCCCCCACTTCAAAGTCTTCTTACTAGGTGGAGCAGCTTGCTTCACTAACTCTGTAGATGTAGTTGATGTATCTTCTCCAGCTTTACTCATCATGATACTCCAGTTAGATCTTTTATTTAAATATAAATCTCTGAAGAATTGCCTCCATTCTAGAACAGTATATAATAATATTAAGAAGAGATGATGAGATTATTATATCTATGATTTAGATGTTTAAGAAGTTAAGCATTCTCTTAAAGCTCTTCTAACTAAGACTTTAGACATCTCTACTCTATACTCTGCAGAAGCTCTTACATCTGAGATAGGCTTGATATCTTTTACAACTTCTAGAGATGCCCTATCTATGTTCTCGTATGTTGCTTCACGGTCCTTTAAGTATTCTTCAACACTTCTAGATCTTATAGGTGTTGGAGCTACGCTTCCAAGTGCAACGATGATATCTTGTATCTTTCCCTCAGCTCTCTTTAGACCTACAGCTACATTAACAATACTTAGAATATGGCTCACCCTCTTTCCAAGCTTAATGAAACTAAACCTCCATCCTTCTTCATATTTAGGGATCACTACTTCAGTTAAGACCTCACCATCTTTGATTATCGTCTCACCTGGTCCTTTAAAGAATTCTTCAACCTTGACAAGCCTCTGACCTTTAAGATCTCTTAATCTAAGCTTTGATCTGAGGACTATTAGTGGAGGGGCTGTATCTGCAGCTGGCGATGCATTACAGATATTACCTCCTATTGTTGCAATATTTCTTACTTGCCAAGTTGCAAAATCTTTAACAGCTGTCCAGAGTGGGGGAGCCCACTTCTTAATGATTACGCTATTCTTTAATTCTTCAATAGTTGTAAGTGCGCCGATCTTGATAGAGTCTTTATCTTCTTCTATATATCTTAATTCACTTACTCTAGAGATATCCACAATCTTATCTGGCTTAATCTTCTTTGACCTCATCTGTACAATTAGGTCTGTTCCTCCAGCGAGCAATTTTGAATCTGGATTCTCATATAAGAACTTTAATAGATCTTCAAGACATGTAAATCTATAGTAATTGAATTTAAGAAGATTGCCTTCTATCATAACTTCTCCATCCTCTCACCTTAATTATTAATCCTCCAATTTAAATAATATCATCTCTACATACCTAGATATCATGAAGACTTTTTCTCTCCCATCAACATATCATTCTAAAATCTCTTCAATTCTCTTTATTATGAAATTGGCTTCGAGTATTTCATGTTAAGGTCTCATGCTAGTTTATGATCGAGTCTTTTTCATAGCCTTACTCATTTCTAAGAAGAGCTTCTCAGAAGAGCATGGTATCTCGCTTGGACCAATACCTAAAGCATGTTTTATAGCATTTGTTATAGCTGCTGGTATAGGTATGAGGGCCATCTCAGCTAATCCTTTTGCACCGAAGGGACCAAATCTAAAAAGATCTTCAACGAATATTGGTTCTTCTATCTCAGGTAGGTCGGCTATAGTGGGGACTAGATAATCGGTAAAGTTTGGGTTGATTATTCTTCCATCCTCTAATTTAACTTCTTCAGTTAATGTATATCCTATACCTTGGAGTACGGCTCCATGTATCTGAGTAGTCGCTAGCCTAGGGTTAATTATCCTACCTGCGCATATAGCGGGCCATACTTTTACTACTCTCGTTAAACCTGTCTCAACATCTATCTCAACCTCTACTGCAACAACCATGTAGCTGAATACTATATACGCAAATCCTTGACCTTTCTCTTCATCAAATTTACCTTTAGGCATGTAGAAGTATCCTGTAGCCGCCATATCTTCACCTTCTGCATAACATCTCTTAACAGCCTCTTCCCAAGTAATTCTCATCTCTGGTTTATGCCTATTATAGACCCATCCATCTTTTAATTCTACATCCTCTAAACTACATCCGAGAATTCTTGAAGCTACTTTCTGAACCCTCCTCCTAATCTTTGTAGCAGCTATAGCTACCGATATTCCTCCGAAGCTCGCTCCTCTTGACCCATGGGTCGCACCCGTATCAGGTGCATCTGATGTACCTCCAATCAAGTTTATCTTCTCAAAAGGTACTCCAAGTATCTCTGCAGCTATCTGTAGTAAGCCTGTATGGGTTCCTTGCCCCATCTCCACTACTCCAGTGTAGATGGTTATACTTCCATCTTTCGCAACATTAAGATATGCATTACACCAATCTGGAACACCTCTACTAGTGCTAATTCCATGCCATGCACATGCTAGTCCAAGACCTCTAGCCTTACCATCTACTATCTTTCCATAAGCTTTTCTTTTATCAGCCCAACTACATCTCTCAGCAACTTTAATGAGAGCATCAGCTATACCAACGCTATCTTCTAAGACTTGATTAGTAGAGATCTTACTCCCAGGTTTCAAGATATTCTTAAGTCTAAACTCTAGTGGATCGATACCTATTCTTTCAGCTAGTTCATCCATCTGCCTCTCTGCTGCAAACTGTATCTGAGGGTTTCCAAATCCTCTGAAACTTCCTTGATAAACCTTGTTGGTGTAGACAAGCATCCCCCTCACATCGACATTTGGTACTTCGTATGGTCCAGTAGCATGAACTGTTGCTCTCCAAAGCGTGAACGGACCACGATTAGCATAAGCACCTGCATCAAAGATTATATCAACATCAACTACTGTTAGTCTTCCATCTCTACTCGCTCCACTCCGATATTTTATAATAGCTGGGTCACGTTTACAGTGACTTGTAAAACTATCTTCTCTACTGTATGTTAATAAGACTGGTCTACGGATTTTATAAGCAGCTATCGCTGCCTGTGCTCCTACTATCGGCTCCATATCATCTTTCCCACCGAATCCTCCTCCAATAACAGGCTGGATAATTCTAACTTTACTTTGAGATACTCCGAGTACACGTGAGATTATAGCTTGAGCAAGATGGGGATATTGTCCAGGGAGGATGACTGTCATTCCACCATCAGAGGGGATGGCTAATGCGCCTTCAGTCTCAAGGTACGCATGATCTTGGTATCCAGTTTTATAGGTTCCTTCAACAACATAATCAGATTCTTGAAGAGCTCTCGAGGAATCTCCTTTCCTAACCCTCGTCTTCAAGACAACGTTACTTCTATTCTCCTCATGTACTAGTACCTCATCTTTTAACGCTTCTAATGGGTCGAAGACAGCTCTAATAGGCTTGATAACTACTTCAACGAGTTCTCTTAACTCTTCTGCAGACTTAGGTTTAGATGAGACTACGAGAGCTACAGGCTCTCCATGAAATCTTACCTTCTTCTCAGCTAATGCAGGCTGATCTGGTATATAATACCCTACTTGATTCAGTCCTGGAATATCTTTACTTGTTACTAGAGTTATGAAGTCTGGATGTTGAGATGCTTTTCCAGGATTGATAGATTCCAGAATTCCGTGAGGAATATTACTCTTCACTATTCTCGCAAAAGTCAATCCTTCTACTAGGTAATCTTCCACATACTTAGACCTACCTAGCACCTTATCTAAAGCATCTATTCTATTGATCCCTCTACCAACATACACAAATTCTTTAGCCTTTATCCATTGGTCGAGAATAGAGTACTCGTCCTTCTGCGATTCTAAAAGAGTTATTGAAGACATCAATCATTCGGATTTCAATGATGCTAATAAGTATTTTTCTATGACCTCGTCATTAATACTTGAAGAGCTAGTTCAATCATTGATAAATACAAGTAGATTAGCTTAATACCATTTTACTGATCGATTATCTTTAAGACCTCTCACATATTCTAATGCGAGTTTATTCTCTCTAATCTCCTTAGCCTCTCTATCATCTACTCTTTCTCTAAAGCTTCATTCCATGTCTAAATGCTTCGATAGCTTTCTCAGCTTTATCTCCCAAGACTACTTCAATAGCTTCTTCAATCTTTTCAACAGAGAGGAGGTTATCTATAGATACCAGCTTGCCTAGAAGTATCATATTAGCTGACCGCTTAGCATTTATCTTCTCAGCTTCTCTACGAGCTAAAACTATGTAGAGATTACTCGTCTTATTCTTCAATATCGTTAATAGTTCTTCAATTGGAGGATAGTTCTCTCTCCCAGTTAGATTGAGTATTGTTGGAGTTGGCTCAGGGTCTAAGACTACCTTTGTACTTGGTCCAACGTAAGATGATGCACGAGCAGCTTCAAGAGGTTCTAAGCCTATGAGAGCAGATGCTGAACCCTTCTTTATAAGTGGGCTATAAATAGACCTACCTATCTTGATGTAACTTTGAACGCTTCCTCCTCTCTGAGCCATTCCAAGTGTTTCTCCAGTTCCAACCTCTAAACCTGAGAACAATGCTGCTGTAGCTATTATCCTTGAGAGAGTTAAACCCCCTTGCCCCCCAACTCCAGCTATGACTATAGAGTATCGGTCTAACATTGTTTAGGTCTCCCTCAACTTCTTTATAATGATAGCATCATATGGGCAGACCTGCATACATAGAGTACATCCAGTACATTCAGCTTCTAATATGCTTATCTTATTATCTACTTGTGTTAATGCCGGGCATCCTGTAAGCTTTACACATGCTAGACATCCAGTGCACTTCTCTAAGTCTACCCAACATACTTGCTCTATACCAGAACGTCTTCTAAGAACTGCGCAATCTCCTCTAGAGATTATTACTTTCACCCCATCCATCTTTAAGTATTCTCTTACCTTCTCTGCAACCTCCCTATGCTCAAAAGCATTGACCACTGCAACATTCTCTATTCCCAGACTCTTTACAATCGATTCTAAGTTTACTGGGTTGAGCTTTCTACCACTAATGCTTATACTATATCCAGGGGTGGACTGGTGCCCTGTCATCGCTACTGTAGAGTTATCCATTATCACTACTAGTATGTTAACATTCTTATTGACTGCTTCTATCAAGGATGTTATACCTGAGTGGTAGAATGTGCTATCACCTATAACCGCTACTACTGGTTTCTCGTATCCAGCGACCTTCATACCCATGGCCATAGATATACTCGCTCCCATACTGTGCTCTGTCCATATTGCTTCAAAAGGTGGGTTGAGTCCAAGAGCATAGCAACCGATATCTCCCATCACTGGGACCTCACCCCATCTATGTCCTGCTCTAGATATTCCAGCTCTCAAACCCATGTAAGTTCCCATATGAGGACAGCCAGGACAGAGTGGAGGTGGTCGCCTAGGTAGAGAGATATCTCCAAGAATAGGTCTTCCAAGTAATGCATTCTCAACATCATCAGGAGTAAGCTCTCCACTCTTCTTGAATAATTCTCTTCTTCCCTGGATCTCGATATCTAGTTGGAGATCGTAGGCCAGTTCTTTTATCTTACTCTCGAGATATGGATCTATCTCTTCAACGACTATTACTTTCTTAACTGTTCTCAAAAATTCTTCAATCTTCTTCTTTGGTAGAGGATAGATTAAACCAAGCTTCAATATCTTGTAATCGTCTAGTATGTGGTTTTCATCTAATACCTCCATCACGTAGTTGTAGGCTGCACCACTACAGATTATACCGATATCTCCAGATCCTTCAATTTTATTCAACCCTACTTCTTCAGCTATGGGTTCAACTTTATACAGAGTTTCAAGAAGCTCTTCATGCCTCTCTCTATTCCATGTCATTACAGCTCTCAAGTATCGTTTAGGATTCTTCTTGAAAAAGGGCTTATAGTCAGGCTCTTTAAACTCCCTAATCACAACATTTCCTACAACATGGTTTACTCTAGTAGTAGTTCTCAAGATTATCGGTAGTTTCAATTTCTCACTAATCTCATATCCTAAGATAGTGTACTCATATGCTTCCTGAGGGCTCGAAGGCTCGATCATCGGAAGCTTAGCGAGATCTCCATACCATCTACTATCCTGCTCAGTCTGAGTAGTATGAGGGCCGGGATCATCTGCTACAAGTATGAGCATCCCCGATTCTATACCAGAATATGCAGAAGATATTAATGGGTCTGAGGCTACGTTTATTCCCGGAGCCTTCATGGTAACGAGCGATCGAGCTCCTACTAGAGCAGCCCCTAAACATACTTCAAATGCTACTCTCTCATTTATAGCCCACTCAACATATGTTTTCTTTATCTCACCCATTCTAGCTAATTCTAAAAGAGTATCTATCACTTCACTAGAAGGTGTTCCAGGATAACCTGAGACTACTCCTACACCGGCCGTAAGAGCACCATAAGCTATAGCTTCATTGCCCATTAGCACAAGGCTTTTTTGTTTATGCATGCTCTAAATAAGAAATTAGTTAAGCTTCTTAATAAATCACAAACTATGACAACTAAATTATATCTAGTAAGCCATCGGAACTTCTCATACTCTTAACCGTGATGGAAACCTACTTCTTAGTTGAGAAACTTTTGATCGAGGATTTTAATCAATCTAAAAAGTATTTGTTTAAGTTAGCTTTGTTCCACAATTTGGGCAGAATTTCGCAGATGGCGTTAGTTCAGACCCACAGCTCCGACACTTCAACTCAACCTCCAACCTACTTCCACAGTTTGAGCAGAACTTTGCTCCAGCTATATTTTGTACCCCACAATTAGGACATCTCAATCCACCGGTTTCCATAAGTGGTGAACCACAGTTATTGCAGAATCTTGAGTTTTGAGGGTTCTGTCTACCACACTTTGGACAGAGTATCTGAGGTTGAGGTTGAGGAGCTTGGAAAAGTGGTGGTATTATCGCTATCCCAGCTCCTACAGCTGCACCCTCACTCTTGGAAAGGCTTTCAGCAGCTTTCTGAACCGTCTGCATTCTTAATAATTCTTCTGCGCTTATCCCCGTCTTCAAGAAGAATATTCTATCTCTCCAATCTGGAGATGTATCCAATCCTTCAAATTTAACATCGATCAGATCAAGACCTATTCTTCTAAAAGCATCGTATAGAAGGTTCTTAATGAGAAAGCTTGTCTCATCTAGTTTTCCATATACATCTATGAGCGAGTACTGGCTTAAGCTATCGATAAGCTTCTCTAGAAAATAGCCTCTGAGAAAATCTTGTAATCTCTCTGTTGTATATGTTCCCTGACCTCCAACTACTTCATTTACAAATAGATTGGGTTCTTCAACTCTAAACCAGAAGCTACCGTGAAATTTTAATGGTGCGAGTTCACGGGTCTGACCTTGACCTCCAAATCTTCCTTGAAACTGCTTGAGACTGATAAAGATTACAGTGGCTCTGAATGGTGTTTTATCAAATCCAGTTATTCTAGAGAGTACAGATGTAAGAAGTGGAAGATTAGCTGTAGTTAGAACATGTCTTCCAGCTCTAAATACATCATATGATTTCCCATCTCTAAAGAAGATGGCTGCTTCATACTCATGGACTATTAAGTTATCTCCCCAGTTAATCTCTTCTACAGGATATCTCCAAATAATATCTCCTTCTCTTGCTCCAACCCACTCGATTATCTTAGGCATTAACCATCATCTCCGATATCTATTAACAGCTTTTAAACATTTCCAGTCACTCGCTCAACCCTCTAAATACCTCACTTCTCTTATCAACTATCTCCTCAACATCTTGTATGTATTCTAAGATCTCGTCTAATGACCTTAACAATTCTTCTCGAACCTCAATCTCCTCAAACTCTCTAGCAAGCTCTTTTATCTTCACAGTCTTCTCGATAAGCTTAAGGTCGTTCTCAAGAACTTTATCAAGTTTATCTTCTTTAACTTTTACTACATCGAATAATCCTGCATAACCTGCTGGAGCTCTCTCTATCCTATAGAGAACCCTATCCAATCTTGATAAGAATATATCAAGTTTAGAGATATCTTTATCTTCGATCTTCTTTGAATTAACTAAATCTGTAAGCTTCATTCTAATAATCTCTTTAGCTTCTTTAAGTCTATTGGCTGCCTCCATCCTAACAAGTCTATCACTCTCTCTCCGAATCTCTTTTTCTTTATAACCTCTATATCCCGGTATGTAGCTTAATATCTTCTCTAACAAAGTCATTTCTCTCTTGATCTTTTCTTCATAATTTCTCTCCTTCATCCTCTAGCCCTCCATAGGACCATAAAGCTCAATATAACTATGACTATGATGGATATTCCTATGATGATTATAGGGTTGATAATGGTGTGGAGGGCTGAGGCAAAGGATATAGTCAACATTACAGCTCCCCACAATATGAAGTATAGAGGATCTCTCTGAGAAACAATTCCATAGATCAATGTATATGCTCCAAGAGGACCGAAGATCCATACTGGGATATTTAATATATCTAACTCTATGAATCCGCTTCCATAGATTATCATAACCATACCTATCGATATAGCCAATATAGCTAATGCTCCTACTCCATATCTAATCATCGAACTCTCAAATAAAATGCATGTAGATCTTCTTAAGTCTTTTCCATTTATGAAAAACCTTACGAGAGATAGAAGAATGAGATAGATTCATCCTTAAGTTTACTAATCCAGTTATTAAGTTATTTCTGATGATGAGATGTATCACCACTAGTCTACATCATCCTACCTCTCTCATTTAAGAGATTATGAAAATGTGAAGGTCTTAGGCGATCTCTAAACTAAGAGACTTCAGCATACTTAACCTTCTATCAAGGACTATGCATTCTCTTCTCGAGACATTCAATATTATATCTCGGCTTCTATAGATGAGAATCTGCTCTACTTCTAAACGCTATACTGTAAAGTTTTGGAGAACCATCTTATGAGAGGAACCTCTTAACATAGGTGATAAGAAGCTTAGACTCTTCCTCGACTAGTTTAACATCTGAGGAGATTACTTTCTTGGAAATGGTTCTTCTAAGTAATGGTATTGATGAAGCTACTGCTGGGATCGAGGAGAATATGAAGGGTAGGAGATTCCCTATTATTAAAGAGACCACTATACCGATGGTAAATGCTATAGCCCACAATAGTGCACTCGTAGCTATCTGTATCGTTTTCGTCCGAAGATTTATGGGATACTCTGCAGAGATTATCTTTCCATCTACACCATCTAGATACGAAGAATACCTCTCTCCACCATATGTATACTCTAGGTAGTAGATCGGGTAATGAACTAGTCCGCGGAAATTAACCTTCACCTCCTCAACCTTCATCTCATCAATATTACTACAATGATGGCGTAGCTCATTCTCTATGATCTCATAGAGGAAATTTTCTGCATATCTTCTCGCTTCTTCTTCTGTAAACTCTGGTTGATGGTAGAAGCCTTTATCCATAATCTCTTTCCTGAAGAACTTTTTCCCTCTAACTGGGAAAGGGTAATCTTTTAAGATATCTATAAAACTACGAGATGCGATAACCCCTTTATAGATGCTTTCCTCAGCTCTCGTCCATCCAGATCTTCCACATCGAGCTAGAGCTCTACCATAAAGATAATAAAAGTATACTGGAATAAAGTGGAGTTGTTTAACTCGTAGAGAAGAGGAGGAAGTGATATCTGATGGGATCCCAAACTGTCTTCTGAGAAAATTTAAGAGAACTATTTGAGGGTCATCATCCATAACTGGAAAATAGTAGTGGTCTTCTTCAGAACGCTCTCCAAAGACTAGACCACAATAAGGACATGTATAAGTCTTCACACTCTCAGGAACTTGGAACTTAGCACTACATTCAAGGCATTCTACTTCCATATCTTTTCAACTCTAACATCTGAAACAAATTTCTTCGCAGACCTGTACCCGATAAGTACTAGTAAGAAGAGAGAAAGCATAATTATGATTAAGATATCGTTCACATCGTTAAGTGGAGTTAAAGAGAGTATTGAGCCTATGGAGACTCCTCCCAAGATAGAAGAGATCATTCCTATTAGATATAGTGTACGTCTTCCAATACTTATTGGCTCAGCGAAGACGATGGGCATACCTCTCCATCCTTCATGAATAGCAAAGTATAAGCTTCCAGAATATTCGTATACCACTTCCCAGAGAGGGAGTAAGATGAGCCTCGGCTTCTCCATACTCTTGACCTCTGCTTCAAAGAACTCTATCTTATCAATCATGCTCTCCCACTTCTTCCTCGCAAAGTCTACAGCTTCTTCTCTAAGCATTATGCTTGCTTCATCTCTATCAAACTCTATATTGAGCATCTTTAATTTATTCAACCTCCACCAATTCTCTTCAAGCTTCCCGATCTCTACAGCTTTTATTCCACTCTTCAAGTATGCTTTTACTAACTCTCTCAACCCGATGTTTTTGACTTGTCTACGACCTATTACATCTACATCAACAACCTCTGAAAACCTCTCTTTCTTCTTAACAAGCTTTACATTCTTTCCACGATACTCTTTCTTAGTGTAGATTATCATTCCATCAAGATATACTCTAGTAATCCAGAATGGGATATACCATCCTTGGATTGAGCTGATCTTAATCTTCTCAACTATTCTTTTAAGGTCTAAGTCTCCTCTAACCCTTTTCCAAAATTCTTCAACAACCCTCCCCTCATCAACAGATGGGATAATAAAAACATCTTCTCTATCTATAATCCCGCTTACTAT
>JANXDW010000004.1 GCA_025058515.1 Aigarchaeota archaeon | reverse complement strand
AGATGTTATGGTGAAGATCTGGAGAGATAAAGATATAGATATGAATATTATCAAAGATATGACCATAGCTGTTATAGGTTATGGTAGCCAAGGTAGAGCACAAGCTCTCAATATGAAAGATTCAGGGTTAAATGTAGTTGTAGGAGTAAGGCAAGGAGGAGAATCTTGGAAGAAAGCACTAAATGATGGTATGAAGACTGTTAGTATAAAAGATGCAGTAGTAGAAGCAGATATAATACATATACTTATACCAGATACAGAACAGCCTAAAATCTATAAAGAAATTATCGAGCCACATTTAAGTTCTAGGAAGACCGTCAGCTTCTCACACGGATATAACTTCCACTTCAAATTGATCGACCCTCCGAAAGACGTAGATGTTATCATGGTAGCTCCAAAAGGACCAGGACCACTACTTAGAGAGATGTATCTTAAAGGTGATGGAGTTCCATCACTAGTTGCAGTAGGGAGAGATTTTTCTGGGAAAGCTTTAGAGAAAGCCTTGGCTATGGCAAAAGCAATAGGATCTGCTAGAAGAGGAGTTATACAAACAACTTTTCAAGAAGAGACAGAGACGGATCTTCTTGGAGAACAAGCAGTTTTAGTGGGTGGAGTTATGGAGTTGATAAAGAAAGGGTTCGAGGTTCTTATAGAGAATGGATACCAGCCTGAGGTAGCATACTTCGAGGTCTGCAATGAACTTAAACTTATAGTGGACTTAATATACAGAGATGGTCTAATAGGGATGCTCAAAGCAGTCTCTGATACAGCTAAGTATGGTGGACTAGTAGTTGGACCGGAGATAGTAGATCAACATGTTAAAGACAATATGGTTAAGGCTTTGAAAGCTATTAAAGATGGGAGCTTTGAGAAGATTTGGACAGGTAATCCGAGGGCTCGAGAGATCTTAGAAGAGAAGATGAAGCATATAGCTGAACATCCAATCGAGAAGGTTGGGAGAGAGGTTAGAGCATTATTCGAGAAGTGATATAAACTTTTAACAGTATTTTTAAAAGCCGTTTATCTTAGATTGCTCAACCCCCTCATACTCACTATACTTAGTATTTATCAACTGATGTATCTCAACACTTTTTTTATAAGGTATCTTACCAACAGCCGATAATATATTTGGATCTGCATTAAATATTTCTCTTAAACTTCCAAGACCTTTTAATAATCTTTGAGCAGTCACAGCACCAACTCCTGGGAGAGATGTTAATACAGATATCTGTAATTCACTTACTTCAAGTTTCTTCTTTTTAGGTTTAACCCATATCTCTTTTCTCTCTTCTCCTCTTTTAGAGATTACGGATATAAGCTTCGCAGTATCTTCAGGAGAAGATGTAAATAAGGTTGATATTTTGAAATCGTATATCAAGCTAGCTAAAGCTCCCCAGAAAGCATTCTCATTCTTAAAAAATCTTAAACCATTTCTTACTTCTCCTTCTATTATAAATGTTGGATGAGGTGAGACTTGAGAGAGGTTTAATGCTTGGTCAAATAGTCTTCCATCGAGTATTGATGATATGAAATCGTTAACAGTCTTTCGCTCAATCACTATCTCTCCGGGAAGAGCATAATCTCCAACTTCTAGTACTTCAAATCTTACGCTTACTCCATGCTTAACAAGTAGAGAAGGGATATTCGACTTCTCTTCTCTCTTATCGACGATCACGGTACCTGACTTTATTATCCTCCACTTCTCCAAGATCCTACCTCTACCCTTTACACTACTATAAGCTAAAGTTAAAACCTACTTTCCACATAACAATACTAGACGACTATGGAAGATTGATCTTATAGATGTATTTAAAATAGATGGCTAGACTGAAAAGTATGATTGAGAGGGATAGCGCTATCCAATCCTTAGACTTCATTTTTAGTTCTCGGAGATATGTTCTATTTTTCTTTGCACCAAAACATTTAACTTCTATAGCTTCTGCAAGCTCGTAAGATCTTCTTAAGACGTTTACCATCAGTGGAACGAGTATTGGAATAAATCTCTTTAACCGAGTTAATATATTCCCTTTCTCCAGTTCCAATCCTCTACTCTTCTGAGAATCTATTATAGATTGAAGCTCTTCAGCAAGTATTGGTGTAAATCTTATAGCAGAGATAAATGCGAAGACATACATGTAGGGAACTCTCATCTTTGTTAGAGCCATACCTAGTTCTTCAGGTGTAGTCGTTAGGAAGAATATTGAGAATGATGCTAAGAACGCTATGAGCCTGTAAGCTTGCTGGAGAGATTCATAAATACTCTGTAAACTTAGAGCATGACCTGGTAATGAGATCCTGAATAGGAAGTTGGCCAAGAAGACGAAGACTATCAATGGAGATGCTCCATAAACTGTTCGTGACCATCTTCCGAATACTCTAGCTACAGCTGAGAGTACAGCCTCTACAACAATGATGATCGTGATTACTGTTACCTCAATGTACATCATGGTCGTGGCCATAAGTAGGAATGAGATGAGAAGTTTAACTCTAGGATCAAGTCTATGAATAAAAGTCTTTCCAGGATAAAACTGTAGGCCTCGGAGAATAGTTGACAGACTACCTCAACCTCCTAATAATCTCTAATGCAATATCTTCAGGTTGTCCAAGATGTGGCTTGATCCCTAGAAACCCTAGTTCATATGTTAATGATACCATCTGGGGAGGTATAAGCCTACATTCTTTAAGTAGAGAGAGATCTGTTAACACTTCTTCAGCATATCCATCTTTAATTATCTTCCCCTTACTCATCAAGATTATCCTTGGCTGAAGATCGGCTATAAACTCAACATCATGTGAAGAAATGATAATTGTTTTACCTTGCTGATTAGCTTGCCGAATGATCTGTATCATCTTCTCTTTCTGTAAAACATCTTGACCTACCGTAGGTTCGTCTAGAGCTACTATCTTCGGAGACCATGCTAAAACTATAGCAAGTGCAAGCCTCTTCTTCTCACCACCGCTTAATAAGAATGGAGACTTATCACGATAATCTTCAAGCTCCATAAATTTAAGCGCCCATCCAACTCTCTTCTTTATTACTTCTTCTTGATAACCGAAGTTGTGTAAGGCGAACGATATCTCCTCCCATACTGTTGGGGAGAAGAACATGTCTTCTGCATTCTGAAAGACAATTCCAACATCTCTTGAAAGGGATGCAACTGTAGCATGCCTAGTATCTACACCATTTACTATAACTCTTCCAGAAGAAGGTTTCAGTAAACCGTTTAGATGCTTTAGTAGAGTTGTCTTTCCTGCTCCATTCTCACCCATTAGAGCAACCAGTTCTCCATCTTTAATCTCTAAGTTGATGCTGGATAATGCTTTAAATCCATTAGGATAAGTATACTCAACATTTTCAAAGATTATCATTTTCCACTCCTCCATCTACGTATATCTTGAACAAGTTCATCTACTGTAAGAGGTATCC
Source organism: Aigarchaeota archaeon (assembly GCA_025058515.1). GTDB lineage: Archaea > Thermoproteota > Nitrososphaeria_A > Caldarchaeales > Wolframiiraptoraceae > Geocrenenecus. The sequence goes on along the minus strand of JANXDW010000004.1, from coordinate 13,645 downwards.
TCGAGATAGTTGAGCCGCTCAATGTTTTCTTTAATTGTTGTGCAACTCTCACAACTCTAGGGACAGGTACACCGTAAGGCATTACATCGTATTTCTCCAAGATATCTCTTGGATTACCTTGAAAAACTATTCTACCATCATTCATTACGATCAATCTATTCACATATGGTAGTAACATGTCTAGTCTATGTTCTGCGATGATTATCGTTATTCCTAGCTTGTAGTTTAGCTCAGCTATCGTATCGATCAACTGCTTTGCTGAAGCTGGGTCCAGCGAGCTTGTCGGCTCATCTAGTATAATTATCTTAGGCTTCATAGCTAGTATAGATGCTATTGCAACCTTCTGTTTCTGACCTCCAGACAACTCATTAGGAGATTTATCTCTTAAATCTTCTATACCCATCACTTTTAACGCCCAATCAACTCTCTCTCTAATCTCATCTCTAGGTAGGGATAGATTCTCTAGAGCAAACGCTATATCTGCTTCAACTGTTAATGCGAATAATTGATTATCTGGATTTTGGAAGACCATTCCCGCATATTGTGAGAGAATGTAGGGAGGATGATTACGAGTATCAAGACCGTAGACCTTTACTTCTCCCTCCAACTCTCCTTCATAAAAATACGGTATCAAACCATTAAAACATCTTAAGAGTGTTGATTTTCCACATCCACTTCTTCCCGCCAATAATACAAATTCTCTCTCATAAATTTCTAGATCAATATCTTTCAATACCCAGCTACTACTACCTGCGTACATAAACCCTAGTTTGCGAGCTTCTATAGCAATCATACCTCTACTACCTCTGGCTTCAAGTTCAGCATTTGTGATAATTCTTCAATGAAGCGATTTGATAGGTCTTCTAGATTTGCTCTACATTCAAAATGAGCTGCTGAGGAATGTCCACCACCATATCCTCCTAGACTGCTACCTATCTTCGCTGCTAAATCTACTCCTAGATTTATCCTACTCTGCTCTACGAATTCTTGAGATGCTCGTATAGAGGCTCTCAACCAATCTTTCTCAACTTCTCCTACAGCTAAGGCTAGATGTGCTCCAAGCAAGATTAGAGAACGTGCTACAGAACTCTGGAATCTTTTAACATTTGTAATAACGATAAGCCAATCTCCAAATCTATATATCTTCATCCTTGCAGCTCCTTTTAATCTTGCTATTCTCTCAGAATTGTCCATGCCCAACTCTAATCTTGATAGAACATTGCTTAAATTCACACCTTTATCAATGAGTCTACAGATTTTTCTAGAAGTTTCTGTATCTGCTATAGATAATCTAACTGTATCATAGTAAATACCTATTAGAAGTGCTTCTGCATCTTTTAAGTCAAGCTCTAACTCTAGATGCTCTGCTAGGTCATAGATAAGTTCACAGAGAGATTGATAAGAATCGCTTGAGTATACTTTAACGTTTGGAGAGTATCTATTCTCTGTATCTGAATGATGATCTATAACAATCACTTTTTTATCTTCTTCAAAGACTATTTTACAGTATTCACCCAACTGTTCAGGTGACCCTACATCTACTACCAAGTAAACATCTATGTCTTGAAGATTTTTAGCGAGATCTATTGAAAAGTATTCGAGTAGAGCTTTAGTATGAGATGTAGGTGACTCAGGTACACTTATACTCACATCTTCAACTTGAAATATCTCTTTTAGAATCTTCTTTAAAACAAAAGCTGAACATATTGAGTCTGGATCACCACCTGCATGAGTTAATATAGATACTCTTAGACCACTAACCCTTTGAAGCTCTTTAACTAGAAGTGAGATCAGTCTTTCATCTCTCATACTCATGATAGCTTCTTCTCAGAAAGAGCAGACTGAACTTCTTTCTGTAATGTATCTAGCTGACCTCTAGTTCTCTGTTCTTGCTTCTCCAAAATCTTTAATCTAGTCTCAGCTAACTCTTTCTTCTCATTCAATTCTTGAAGTAGTTTTTGCCGTGAAGATTGAACTAAAACTGGACCTACAGCTTTATACACACTAACCTCATCTGAGATCTTCCCTAATTCTTCTATGGCATTCTTAACTTCAATTAATTCTGCTTCTAATCTTTGCCTCTCAACTAGTATTACGTTTAGAGTTTGGTGAAGTTGCTGTAATCTCGCTATCTGCTGTTGTAAGCTTGGAGGAAGTTCTCCATTTTTTATCGCCAACTCTATCCACCATCCACTATATAGTGAAGAAATAGAATTTAAGCATATCAATTTAACAATCACTAGAACGACTTGATAGAAAGATCTTAATCCTCTACAAGATCTCTTCTCAAGATGAGTTATATTCTTGAATGAAGATATTTATGGGAGCCTTCATGTTGGATGTTTGCTAGATTATCGAGAAGAATATTTATATACTGACTTTGATGATTGATCTAATAAAGATTCAGTAGGAGGGAGTTGAATCGATTATATCGAAGTTCTCGATACTACACTCCGAGATGGAGCACAGACTACAGGAGTATCTTTTACTCTAGAAGAGAAACTAAAAATAGCTGAGAAATTAGATGAACTTGGTGTTGATTATATTGAAGGTGGATGGCCAGCATCTAATCCGAAGGATAGTGAATTCTTTAAGAGAGTTAAGGACTTACCGATTACTAGATCTAAGATAGCTGCTTTCGGTAGTACTTCAAAGAAGGGTGTCCCACCCCATCTCGATCAATCTTTAAATTCTATCCTTGAATCTGATGTCTCCGTCGCAGTACTATTCGGCAAAGCCTGGACTCTACATGTAGAAAAAGTTTTAAGATGTACCTTAGAGGAAAACTTAGAATTAATCTATTCAAGTATAGACTTTCTTAAAAAACATGGTTTAAGTGTAATCTTCGATGCTGAACATTTCTTCGATGGCTATCTTGATAATCCAAGCTATGCTTTAAAAGTGCTTGAGACTGCTCAAGAAGCTGGAGCTGAAACAATAGTTTTAGCCGATACTAATGGTGGAAATACTTTTACTACTATAATGGAGGTTGTGGGGAAAGTTAGAGAAAGAATTAAGAATAAGATCGGTATACATACGCATAATGATTCTGGATTAGCTGTTGCAAATACTTTAGCTGCTGTAGAAGCTGGCGCACGACATATCCAAGGAACTATTAATGGATTAGGAGAGAGATGTGGTAACGCAGACCTAGTCCAAATTCTCCCAACACTAATACTTAAAATGGGTTACAATGCTCTAAAGACGAATGTTCCTCAATCAGAGAAACTGAAGAAGTTAAAGACTATCTCTACATATGTTGCAGAAGCATCCTCTATACCTCTCTCACCATACCATCCATATGTTGGAGAATACGCATTCAGCCATAAGGGTGGAGTCCATGTAGATGCTGTACTGAAAGAGAAGAAAGCATATGAACACATAGATCCTTCTCTAATTGGAAACATTACTAAACTAATCGTTTCAGAGCAAGCTGGGAGAGCGGCTATCTTGCAAGAAGCATTAGAGATGGGGTTAGCTCTGTCGAAAGATGATCCAGCAATCGGTGAGGCTCTCCAAGAAATCAAGAATATGGAAGCAAAAGGATATAGATTCGATAATGCTACTGGAAGTATTAGACTAGTCATCTTGAAAGCTCTAGGATACAATGTAGATAGGCTTAAAGTAATTTCTTGGAGAACACTAGTGGAGAAAGGTCCTACTGATAGAGTTGAAGCAGTAGCTATACTTCAAGTAAATGGTGATATCGTCCACGGTGTTGGGAATGGGGTTGGACCAGTACATGCACTCGACCTAGCTCTTAGAGATGCACTATTAAGAAAACTTCCACATCTAGAAAAAGTAAAGTTGACAAATTATAAAGTATCGGTTGTAGAGGCAGCGGAGGGTACAGGGGCGGCTGTAAGAGTGTTCATAGAGTTTACAGATGGTCAGATGAGCTGGGCATGTACAGCCTACTCGAGAAATATTCTAGAAGCGAGCTTGAACGCTCTAATAGAAGGATACACTTATAAAATGGTAGTCCATGATATGCGTGTAAAGTAAGTTACTAGATAAGAAGACTAACTAGGTTCTTGAGAGCTCTCAATACTGTATAAGATTCTAATAGATCTTAAAGACGCATCTACAAATCTCAAGAAAGAATTTAGTGCAGCTCTTAAAGCAACAATATCTTCTGCGTAGACCGTTATCTGGATACCTTTATCAACCTCATTTACCTCAACTCTAGTTCTCTTAGAAGGTATCTCTTCAGCTTCAATTGAAATAGATCTAACTATTATCTCTCTTTCTTCTTGAGATAGATGTATTATGATCTCAGCTTTACATTTACTTCTTTGAGAATGGTGCCCATGCTCCTCCAGCAAACTTGTATCCACATCTCCTACAAGCCCAGATGCCAGTTGAGACTCTCCTCACTCTAGGCATACTACATCTAGGGCAGATATGTAGAGCTCTCTGTTCATGTTCTATCTCAGCCACCTTCTTTCTCAGTGTTGAACCATATCTAGCTTGAAATCTCTTCGCAGGATTACCTTGAACTCTCCCGATCCTCATCAAGCATCTTACATATCTTCATGATACAAGTATATATATGTAATCATTTTATGATAGATCATCTAAGGAAAAATTTATCTTAAATAGGAGAAAAATCTTATATGACTATATTCAAGGCTTCGCAGAACTTATTCCTGATAGCGTTTGTCTTCTCTTGAGCTATTTCAATCAACTGCTCTAGTATGGTCTCGGGTATTAAACCAGGAGAATTCTTCTGGATGGATACTATATTCCCTTCTTGGTCTACTCCTATAATTATCGAGACATCTAGAGCTGCTTCTTCTTCAAGTTGGGGATCTACTAAGAATTTTCCTCTAATTAACCCAAATGTAGTAGTAAATGGAAGTTTTTGAAGCTTTAGATTAAAATATTCTCCAGTCTTCTGAACCTTTCCACCTACTACCTCATACTTTGGTATCTTGGCAGTGACTAAAGCAGCTAGAGCAGCGATAACTGAAGGATCATAATAGTTTCCATCATAATCGAGTACATAAATGTCTATGAACAATATATACGCTTTCTCTCCTTCAATTAAACAAAGCTTCTCCAAGTCTATAGCTTTACTCTCTCTTATACTTCTATCAACTACTCTTGCAAGCTCTACTCCTCTCTCATCAGGTGGACCAGGTTCAAATCCTATTGAAGCTAGTGGGAGAAGTTCTGCATTTACTGTAAATGATCCTTCTTTAGGTCTATCTGGATAAGGCGTGCCTATCTCAGTTTTTATTCCTACGAGTATCTTCGTTTTACCAAGTGAGACAAGAGATGACCCATCTGCTTTCTCCACTATTCCAGTAGTAATCGTTATAGGTCTAAGATCTACTGGAGACCTACCATCAAGCCTCTTACCTTGTTGTAAGAGATTGTATATCTTCTCCTGGACTATTCCAGCTATCAAACTCTTCTTAGATTGAGGAGGTATAGCTGACACGCTACACTACACCTCCATTAAAGCTTCTTCACTATACTTTCTTCTAAGAGCATCTCTCTGCTTCTGATATATCTCCATTATACCTTTCTTACCTAATTCAAGAGCTTTCTTAAACTCTTCACGAGTCAACCTACCGTTCAATTGAAGTAAGACTATCGAGTTTAGTCTCGGCGCCATAGCTATAGGCATATCTGCTTCACCATACTTATCTTCTAGATCAGATAAGTCTAGAGCTATCTGTCCTTCAATCTTTCCAACGGCCACAGCTGCTACCAAGTCGACCATGGGTATTCCTGCTTCTGCGAGAGCTAGAGATGCAGCAGTTAGACCAGCTGTCCTCGTTCCTCCATCTGCTTCTATGATCTCGATGAATACATCGATGCTGGTGCGGGGGAATTCTTCAAGGAAGACAACACTCTCGAGAGCTTCTCTAATAACTTTAGACAACTCTATTTCTCTCCTAGTCATACCTAGAGGCTTCCTCTCATCAACGCTGAAAGACGTCATATGATATCTACAGTTCAGTATCGCTCTATCTGGTAGAGCTAGATGCTTAGGATGTACTTCTTTCGGACCAAAGACTGCTGCAAAAACCTTTGTCCTTCCAAGTTGAACATAAGCTGAGCCATCACTCTTCTCAAGTACACCTATCTCAATGCTTAAAGGTCTTAACTCATCCAATCTCCTTCCATCAATTCTCGTACCATCTTCTTTAACTAATCTCATCGAGCTATCCTTCAACGCTCTTCTCACCTTCTAAAATATTTTTAATTAGAATTCTAATTCTTTCAGTTAATCCTTGTGAATGGGCTTCACGGTCGATCATTCTTATTGCTGAGAGCGCAGCGAACTCGTTTGCAGGCGATGGACCATCGATAACTATCAACCCATTCCTTCCCACTATCAACTCGCATCCAGATTCTTTCTTAATCATATTTATCATAGATCCTCTTTTACCTATTAATCTTGGAATTTTTAGTGGATGCATACTTACAAGTAAACCTGAAGTTATCTTCTTTATCCTCCCCGTATGATCTATGTATACTCCTCTAAGCCCGCTCTCTCTTACATTTGCATAGATTACATCTCCAATCTTTAGATTTAATGCTTGAACTTCTTTCTTATCAGGTATCCTGATAGTTGCCGTTAGATGTCTTCCTAAACTTATATCGAATCCATTAGGCTTAACATCTATTACGATCCCTATAACTCTATCTCCAGGTTGCGGTATATATGCTCCTTTGAAAGCTATTACATGCACTTTATTATTTCTCAATGTTGCAAATCCTAGTCTTGAAGCATAAACCATGCCACCTAGAACGTAGGTTCCTTCTCCACCCCTATTTCCATTATCAGAAAGAAGTTGACCAGGTAGAACGATCTCTCTTTCAGAGAAATACAAGGGCATGGCCTATCTACTCCTCTACAAGATTTACTTCTATTCTACCTCCAGCTATCTTCGTTAATCTATCTATTAAATCTAAGTGGAGACCTGTCGGAGCTTCTACAATACTTTTCCAGCTACCATCCTTAGCCCATTCTTCTTTAATTATCTTACCCATATTCTTGATTAGACCGTAAGCTCTACCGACAACATCTCCAGGTAACCTTATTTGAAGTTTTATAATACCTATCTTGAGGGGGAGTATCGTTCTAAGCTTTTCTATAATCTTCATGGCTTGTTCTTTAGCATCTTGGAATGGGTCTATTGTTACACCTGCTTGTTCAAGAGCAAGCTCGATCCTTTGAGGTGGATGGGGAAGGTTCGTTCTAGGGTCTATCGCATTCTTAGATATAAAGTCTATGATAGCCTTCTTCTTCTCTTCTATCAAAGACCTCCTCTGCTCTGCTGTAATCTGTATAGTCCCCTCTTTAAGTATCACTTCAGCTATCTTAAAGAAATCGGTTGTTCCAAAAGCTTTATTCAAGTCTTCTTCCCCAGCTTTTGTACCTTTACGAGAATCTTTGTAAACTTCTTCATAAACCACTATCTTCGATAGAGGAATACTCTCTCCTAGCTTATACTTCAATGCTTTATCAGGATCTATAAGTATCTCAAATGTCATTCCCTTCCTATCAATTCTCGCTATTGTGTAAGAAGTTTTTACTGGCATTTTTCACATATTTAATAAATTCATCTATTATTTAAATAATCGGTTAGAGTTTGTATAAGTAGTAGTCTGAAGAATAGTGTAATGAGGCAATACTCATAAGCGGAGATATAGGATAAGTATTGTAGGAGGTAGTAGAGGTTATCTTGACGACTCATAGAGTTGCTGTCTTAGATAGGGAGAAATGCGATTCACGTAAGTGTGGGATACCATGTATTAGGTTCTGCCCACCTGTGAGGAATGATATTGAAGCAATAAAGATGGGTGGAGAAGGTTATCCAATAATATCTGAACCTCTATGTATCGGGTGCGGAATATGCGTTAATAAATGTCCATTCAATGCTATATCTATCGTCAACCTTCCACAAGAGCTAGGTAAAGACATTGTTCACCAGTATGGAGTTAATGCTTTTAGAATCTATAGGCTAGCATATCTTGAGAAGAATACAGTAGTAGGATTGATAGGTAAGAATGGTATAGGGAAGACTACTGCAGTACAGATACTAGCTGGACAGATTAAACCCAATCTAGGTAGAGTCGATTCATCTAATATAGACTTAATGGAGATTTCAAGATATTTTAGAGGTACTCTTCTCCAAGAATATCTTACATCCCTCTATCAAGGTAATTTAAAAGTAAGCTACAAACCTCAATACATAGACAAGATTCCCAAGGTAGTTAAAGGAAAGGTTGGAGAGCTTTTACAGAAGATTGCTTCATCTGCGAATTTAGAAGAGATAATTGAGAAATTTGAATTAAAGCATTTGTTAGATAGAGATATCTCTGTTCTTAGTGGAGGAGAACTTCAAAGACTTGCAATTGCTGTATGCATCTTGAAAGATGCTGAAGTTTACCTATTCGATGAGCCGAGTGCATACCTAGACATTAAACAAAGATTCAAGATAGCTTCAATTATTAGGAGCTCTCTCAAAGATGGTGCACGAGCCCTCGTCGTAGACCATGACTTAGCAGTTCTAGACTATCTAGCAGATAAGATATTCGTACTCTATGGGATGTCATCAGTCTATGGAGTTGTCTCAGGACCATTCAGTGTTAGAGAAGGAATAAACATATTCCTCCAAGGATATATTCCATCAGAGAATGTTAGATTTAGACAAGATAAGATAGTCTTCCAAGTTAGACCACCTTCATCAGACCTAGAAGTAAAAGATTCTGAATACCTATATTGGCCTAATATGTCAAAGACTTATGATGGCTTTAAGTTAAGTGTTAAAGAAGGTAGAGCTTATAGAGGTGAAGTAGTTGGGATAGTTGGTGCGAACGGGATAGGTAAGACAACATTCATAAAACTTTTAGCTGGGATTGAAGAATCAGATGAAAACTTTAAACTCTCTTACAAATCTGTAAGCTATAAACCTCAGTACCCAGTACCTAGAGATGCATTGGTTGAAGAAGTTTTAAGGAATGCTGCTGGGAAGAAATTCGATTCAGATATTTATAGAGATGAGCTACTGAGACCGCTGAGAATAGATGAGATGCTTGATAGAAATCTCCTCGACCTTAGTGGTGGAGAACTCCAGAAAGTCGTAATAGCAGAAGCCCTATCTAGAGATGCTGAGATCTACCTACTAGATGAACCGAGCGCATACCTAGATGTTGAGGAGAGATATGCAATAACAAAGATTTTGAAGAGGATTACAAGAGAGCGAAGAGCATACACGTTCCTAGTAGATCACGACTTGATGGTCCTTGACTTTTCATCCAGTAAGCTAATGGTATTTACAGGAGAACCTGGAAGACGAGGTATAGCTGACCCTCCTACAGACCTACATACTGGATTCAATAAATTCTTGAAAGAGATGAATATAACTTTTAGAAGAGATCCAGATACTGGTAGACCTAGAGCAAACAAGCTTGGTTCACAGCTCGATAAGATGCAGAAAGAGATGGGAGAATACTATTACCTGTCATCTTAATAGGTCTAGATTATTTTTATCATAGTAGGATGTTTACAAGATAGATCATACTTAATAGTGAAAAACATCAGGATATGAAGACATGGGGGAAGTTCTATGGATTGTAGGAGTATAAGTATAATGTTTAGAAAGGCTACTATAATTAATTCACTGATATCAATCGTCTGGACTATTATCATAATACTGCCTATCGAGCCTTTCTCCCTACTCTTGAGAGTAATAGTTGGAGGAGGCCCTGGAACATGGTTCTTGCTAGCCTACATTCTCCATATCATCATCGGATCAGGAGTCTTCCTAGGATTTTCCTATCTTTACTATACGATTGAAGATTCACTCAATATCAAGGCTGGCAATATATTTAACTTGATTGGATTTTTCCTACTATTCATCGGGGCCAACATTACGTTAATAGTTTTAGCAATAGCTGGAGCTATCGGAGGATATTATTTAAACATTGTACACGTGCCGATAGAACTTATCCGAGATACTCTAGAATCTTTTGTAAATCCTTTAAGAATACTCTCTCTTGTAACAGTGGTCGGAGCTTTACTTTGTTTAGCACCATTTCTAAGAATCGATTTCCGTGGTCGAGCTTTGTAATCTATTCTATAACCTATGTAGAAGACTACAATTGCTGATATGATTACTGTCAAGATAAAGGACATGGAGAGGATAGAGTGGGAAGAATTATTCCACTCTAGTTTAGAATAAGTCCAAGCTATAGTATTGTTCTCTTTTAAGATTATTGAAATAAAGGGTGGGACTTGTCCTCCACCTACTTCAAATAAGGGTCTCCTATTAAATACTTGTCCATCGTCTACGTACCATCCACCTAAAACCTTCTTTCCATCAACTAGTATTGAGTATAAAATTACCTCCCCCATATTCTTAAAGACTTCTTCATTGTAGGTATATGATTCTAGAGCTATTACTTCTTGCTCACCATCCATGAAAGTTGAACTATTATCGACGACTATCTTTACATCTATTTTCTCACTAGTTGAAAGATTTACGATAGAAGAAGCCCAACATCCTTCTGGACAATCTTCACAATTTCTATAGTATATTGAGATTGCTACTTTATCATTTGGGAAGAAGTATGGTGTAGAATTTAGTCTTACAGGTACATAGGTTTTGCCTTTGTAGGAAATTTCTGTAACATACATAATGTAGCTTGACCAATAAGTACTATTTTGATATAATCCTGCAGCAGCTTGAATTATAGTTCCACTCTTAGTCATTATACTAACGATCAGATAAATAGTGTTGTCTGTGTAGTTAATGTTTGGCAGAGAAAAAATTGCTGTAATATTTCTATGTTTACTCCACTCGACAGTGTCTCCACCCTCTAGAGGGCTGCCGTTTGGTATAGTCAATCCAAGACCCCATGGTCTCGTATAGATCCAAGAGTCTTGTTCTACATTATTCCAGAAGCTTCCCGACATTATCAATATCTGAGATATAAGTAATATTGATATCATTAGTAAAAATATTTTCACATCTTGTTTATAGAGAGATTCATTAAAAAGTTTATCTAGTATATTTCAAACTATGTACAGTCAATAATATAAAAGAACGGGGAAGTGTGGATGGTAGGTGTTAACTTGTCTCTGATCGCTTTCTCCATGTTATTACGTATCCTAGCCATCCAGAGACTACTCCGATAATTAATAACATTAGAAACACTGATATCCAGAATGGATATCCTAATGGTATACTATAGAATATATTCACATGTACTTGTCCAGGATTCCATCCTTTTCCACCAACTTCAGGTGGTAGCATGGCCGCACCAGCTAAGTATCCTCCAATAATCATCAAGCCTGAAGCTCCAACGACCCCTACATTCATCAATATGAGATGTATCCATGCTAAAAGATTCGAGATTCCTGTAAATTTCTTCCCCATCAAGTCTTCTATATAATGGTAGAACAAAGCTGTTACTGCTACTCCAATAACCCCTATTATTAGGTATGTTAGATATCCTACAGTAAACCATTGACCTGCACTTCCAAATGCTACAACTCTACTAGGTTCTGGTTTCAACCAAAATATCTGTCCTATTAAAAAGTACAGTGTAAGAATAGTGATTAACGCACCTTGAATTATAGCTGCAGATATGAATCTCGAAGTCCAAATGGATTTCATTTTTTGTTCCATGCTCATCGATTATAACACCGTTATATCAAATAATAAATCTTCCTAAACATAAAAAATTTCAACATCAAATAAAAGTTTAATAATTGGGTTTAAAAATCAAAAACACATTTTTCCGTCGAGTAGTATCTTAAGATCTTTTAAATATTATCTTGTTTAAATCTATAACGTCTTCTAGATAGTAGTCAGGGTCTCCTCTTCTACTGTATACCATGGCCGTGATCATCCCAATCTCTTTTGCAGGTTTAACTTCAACTTCCCATCTATCTCCAACATATAGCATTCTGCTAAAAGATGTTTTTAAAAGATTTGATAAAAGTATGTATCCATCTTTCATTGGTTTAGGAGAAGCATCATCACTTGTTACTAAAACATCGAAATCGGATGGGTAGATACCTATAGCCTCTAAAACTTTTAAAAGTAGACTCTTCCCAGAATTGGTGTGACACCCGATCTTGATATTCATCTTCCTAAGTTCTAGTAAGAGGTTCCTCACCTCCGGTCTAGGCACAATGTAGTTAGAGGGATTTACCTTCTCAGCAAGACGCTCATAAAACATCTTCCTATCAACTCCCATATATTCAACACTTAAACTAACAGTCTTAGTCTTCTTCTTAATTATCTCCAACCTACGTGCTGCTTCAAGATAATCTATTCCTAAGATCTCTCCTAAGACTTTATTGATCTGCTCTTTCAAATGAGCTTCATATCTCTTAGACCTATACAATGTTCCATCTACATCAAAGACTACAGCATCTACCTCAACCATACGATATATTCTTTACCTCCACCAAAATCGAGCCGTCATGTAAATATTAAATTTTTTAGAGTATAGTGTTAACAATCCCCTATCTATGAGTATACAAATAATGATAGATATTATTTCATGTTGATCATTTCTATAACGCTCCTAATAAAATGTAAGTATGAAAGAAGTGTAACGGTATATTAATCTACTAGTTAGAATGTTTATATTGGACTACTATTTCTTGCTTCTTATGAAACTAACCTTTAGAGCAGTTCTCTTCTACATCTTGATTATCATAGGTTTGACCACGCTTATCACTGGACTAGTTCTATATTCGTGGCCTAGGGGACCGCAATCTGGTAGAATAGAGTTTCTCGGTTTAAGAAAAGATGATTGGAGAGATCTCCATATGCAGATATCGATAGTTTTAGCAGTTATTCTATTAGTACATATACTTGAGAATAGAAATAGTGTTAAGGTATATGTAAAGACTACCTTAGGTAGTTGAGCTAGACTGCTTCAACCATCTCCATAGATATCTCAACGCTCTTTATTATATTTGAAACATCTTTGAATACTTCTAGATGTTTATCGATATCTTCTGAAGTATGTTGGATGGATACTGTCCATTGTTCATCTGGACCTGTAGCGGCGGGTATGATCCCTCTATTGAGCATGGAGATAAAGTATCCAAACCATTTCCCGAAATCGCATCTCATTAATTCACGGTAGTTCTTTACCTCTTGTTGATCTGTGAATAGTACCGCACCGCTTATACCGATAGAGCTAACTAAAGCTCTTATCTTATGATCTTCTATTATATCTCTATATCCTTTAGCGAGCTCCTCACCTAGTTTAGCTGCTCTCTCCATAGATTCTCTTGTAAGTATCTTATCTAAAGTTACGATCCCAGCTCTTACTGAGAATGGGTTAGCATTGAATGTTCCAGCATGGGAGACTTTCCCAGGTCCAATCAACTCCATTATCTCTCTCCTACCACCTATTGCAGATAACGGTATTCCTCCTCCAATCGCTTTACCCAGCGTTTTTAAGTCAGGTTTAACACCATATCTTTCTTCTGCACCTCCAAACCATTTACCACATGTCTTTACCTCATCGAATATTAAAACCGAGTTGTACTCATCGCATAGCTTTCTCAAAGTCTTAAGAAATTCTAAGTCAGGCTCTATGACACCCATGTTCATTGCAACAGGCTCTAATATTACTCCAGCTATCTCATCTCCAT